>NZ_FRAX01000002.1 GCF_900142465.1 Fibrobacter sp. UWH6 | reverse complement strand
GATTGTCTCGGGTGTACACGTACTTGAAGGCGCAATCCGCCAATAGAGACGCGATTTCCGTTTTGGGGGATTCGTTGTTGCCGATGATGTTTGTTGTTTTTTGAATGTGCATATTGTCTCCTATAAGAAAAAACACTTGATTAACTCAAGTGTTCAGGAGGCTGTTCGTAACGCTCGGGATGAATATTAGAATTTATCTAAAATTTGGCAAGAGTTACTTTGTTAAAAGAATGTAAATTCAGAAGCCTCGATTTCAATGCGTAATCAGAATGACACGCTTCGCGTGCCTATTAGATTAGTGCTCGATATTCTTCAGGCGGTTGTAGGCGTCGAAACTGCAGGATTGTCCTACAAAATTGTGAGATGTGATGATACCTGCCTGGTTGACGTAGAATGTTGCGGTGCAATCTTCGCCGGCACGGAATATTGCCCGGTAGGAACCGTCTTCGGCTTCCTGCTTTTCTGTAGGCTCGCCCCAATGATCTTCAAGCATCAGGAACTTGTGGCCGTCCCAATAACGGGCGGCTGATATACCGGAAGCGGCACAGCCTTGCATCAAGACTACAGCAGCTGCCGCAGATATTACAAAAGCGATTTTTTTCATAAGACTCCTTTTAAATTATTCCCTAATATATCTTTTTTTTGAAAAGGTTTAAACAAAAAAACAGTGGCCTCGTCCGAGGTCACTGTTGCTGTGTTTTTTTGCAATCTCTAGGGAAGCTAAGCTTACTTCTGATTCTTCTTGAACCAGTTGATGAGCTGGTTGGTGGAAGAGTCGTGCTTGAGTTCGGTGTCAGCCTTCAGTTCCGGGAGGATCTTCATGGCCAGCTGCTTACCCAGTTCAACACCCCACTGGTCGTAGCTGTTGATGTTCCAGATAACGCCCTGGGTGAAGATCTTGTGTTCGTACATGGCAATGAGAGCACCGAGACGTTCCGGAGAAACGTAGTCCATCATGATGGAGTTGGTGGGCTTGTTGCCTTCGAACACCTTGTGGGGAGCGAGGAAAGCGATTTCTTCTTCAGACTTGCCTGCCTTGCGGAGTTCTTCTGCAGCCTGTTCCTGAGTCTTGCCGTTCATGAGGGCTTCGGGCTGAGCGAAGAAGTTGGAGAGCAGCTTCTGGTGGTGATCGCCAACTGCGTTGTGGCTGTTTGCCGGGGCGATGAAGTCGCAAGGAATCATCTTGGTGCCCTGGTGGATCAGCTGATAGAAGGCGTGCTGACCGTTGGTACCCGGTTCGCCCCAGAGGATCGGACCAGTCTGGTAGTCGACGCGGTTGCAGTCGCGGTCAACGAACTTACCGTTGGATTCCATGTCAGCCTGCTGGAAGTAGGCGGCCAGGCGATGGAGGTACTGGTCGTAGGGGAGCATAGCGTAGCTGGATGCACCAAAGAAGTTGTTGTACCAGACACCGATGAGGGCGAGGATAACCGGCAGGTTCTTGTCGGCAGGAGCAGTCTTGAAGTGCTGATCCATTTCGTAAGCACCCTGGTGGAGCTTCATGTAGTTATCGAAGCCGATGCGCAGGGAGATGGACAGACCGATTGCAGACCACAGAGAGTAGCGGCCGCCAACCCAGTTCCAGAATTCGAACATGTTGGCCGGGTCGATACCGAAAGCGGAAACAGCTTCGGTGTTGGTGGAAAGAGCAACGAAGTGCTTGGCGATGGACTTTTCGTCGCCGTTGAAAGCCTTGAGAACTGCAGCCTTGGCGGTTTCTGCATTGGTCATGGTTTCGAGGGTGGTGAAAGTCTTGGAAGCGACGATGAAGAGGGTTTCTTCCAGGTTGACCTTCTTCAGGGTTTCTGCCATGTGGGTGCCGTCGATGTTAGAAACGAAGAACACTTCGGGAGCGTTTTCGCCAGCATAGGGCTTGAGGGCTTCGGTAACCATCACCGGGCCAAGGTCAGAACCACCGATACCGATGTTCACCACATACTTGATGGACTTGCCGGTGTGGCCCTTCCAGGAACCGTTGCGGACCAGGTTGGTGAATTCTTCCATGTGCTTGAGAACAGCACGGACTTCGGGCATAACGTCCTTGCCGTCGACGCAGATAGGATCGTTACCCTTGTAGCGGAGAGCAGTGTGGAGAACTGCACGCTTTTCGGTGGTGTTGATCTTTTCGCCACCGAAGTACTTAGCGCGGATTTCTTCGAAGTTGGCAGACTTCAGGAGGTCCTGGAGCTTGGCCATGGTTTCGTCAGTGATGATGTTCTTGGAGTAGTCCAGGAAGAGGCCGCAAGCTTCGGCGCTGAACTTGGCAGCGCGGCTGGGATCCTTGGCGAAGAGTTCCTTCATGTGCCAGGTCTTTGCAACTTCGGAGTGGGCTTCGAGAGCCTTCCATTCCATAGAATCAGTCAGTTTAGACATAGTTTAATCCTTTCCGCTAGGCGGGAGTTAAATACGGGCGGAAATATAGAAAAAGTTGGAATAAGACAATTTCTAATATTCCAACCCCTAATACTCGTGGATGGAAAGTCCATAGATTTCTGTGACGAAACTCACCTCAAGAATGGAGAAATTTTGTAATTTGTAAAGACAGGGATGGGAAACCCTGTGGTGTAAAGGAAGGTATTATGGAACAGCGTTTTCAAGATGAGACGCATACTGAGACAAAGCAGTATGGCCCGAAGGTGGAAGCCTTCATCAGCGGCGTTCTCGCTGTTGCGACGGCCCTCCTGGTAATATTCGCCTTCGTTTAACAATTAGACTTTAACATTTAACGCACAACAAAAAATTTAACGGAAAAGGCCCCGGCAATTGCCGGGGCCTTTGTTGCTTATCAAGGAAATTCGTCTGTTATTCCCGGGGTTCGCCTTCGAACTTGGGGCCCATATCGGGACCCGTGCCGGGCTTAGGACCATGACCCTTGTGATCCTTGAACTTCTTCATGGCTTCCTTGTGGAAGGCACGGAACTTCTCGCGCTGTTCCTTGGTCAGGATCTTGTTCAGGGCGGCGATGGAATTGATGCGGTGGTCCAGCAGGGCCTTGTCGGCAGACAGGACGTTTGCCTTTGCCGTTTCGATGGCCTTGATGTCTTCGGTGTTCAGAGCTTCGCCCAGGGCCTTTTCTGCCTCGAACTTATTCTTGCGGAGGGTCTTCAGGGTTTCCTCGGCTTCGGTGCGGTTCTTTTCGAGGGCTACCTTCTGGTCGGCGGTGACCTGCAGCAAGGAGTCCATCATTTCGCGGTCAGGACCGTTAGGACCGTGGGGGCCTCTGTGACCCTTGGGGCCGTGCTGGCCCATGGGACCCTTCATTTCCGGGGGAGGATTCTTACCGTCAAATCCCGGAGGCGGCGGCATCATGCCCGGTTGGAAGCCTTCCATGGCCATGGGGCCCTTGGGGCAGGGTTTCATGCATACGGATCCTGCGAAGAATCCGGCGGAGGCGGCGAACACGATGAGGCTTGCGATAAAGAGTTTTGCTGATCCTTTCATTATTTTGCGTCCTTATAGAAATAGCTGAGGGTTACGTTTTCGTCCAATGTGTCAAAATCGTCGTTGTCGTTGTCGCTGCCCAGACCATGATACCAGCTGGATACCTCGGTAGAAGTAATGGTGCTGATGGAAATATTCTCGGAGGTGTTGGAGAATGCGGTCATGAGAACGCTAATACCGATCAGCACCAGGCTTGCGGCCAGGGGGATGGCACTCATGATGCGGAAGGGGATGAGGTTGCTGGGCAGGGCGTCTACCTTGCTGGAATCCGCGTCCAGGCGGGCGCAGACTTTTTCCCAGGAGTCTGCTCTTGGGGTGAGCTGTTCCAGACTAGAAAAATCAAGCTTGTTTTGCATGGTGGATTCGCTCCCTTATAAAGTCTTTGATACGGTGGCGGGCTCGGCTGAGTTTTGCCTTGATGGTTCCTTCGGGGAGGTTGTAAACCTCGGAAAGGTCCTTGATGTCTAAATCTTCGGCATCCTTGAGCCAGAGCATGCTTCGTGTTTCGGCGGGTAAGGTGTTCAGACCTTGGGACAGAAGTTCCGGATCGTAATGCTCGGCTTCGTTCTGTGTGTGGCCTGGAATGTCAATGTTCTCGCCTTCGTTCTGGCCTAGAGCCTCTTCTATAATGAGGAGGGCGTTTTCGCTTTCAAGTTCGCTATGTCTTTTTTGCGCTCTAAGTTTCATGAGGCAGGCGTTTACGGTTAGCTTGTACAGCCAGGTGTTCAACGCCGATTCTCCACGAAATTTATGTATCGCCTTGGGGATCTGAACGAATACGTCCATCAGGATGTCTTCGGCCTGGTCGCGATCCTTCATCATGCGGAAGGCCAGGTTCAGTACGTTCTTGCTGTGGTCCTGCCAGAGGAGGGCCAGGGCTTCGCGGCTACCGAGCTTCAGCTTTTGGATGATTGTGGATTCGACCAGATTTGTGTTCATTTCGCACTTTTGATGATTGTGGTGTTTTGGCGGTTGCAAAAAAAGTGAGACTTATATAGAAATGTCAAAAAATATATTACTTTTTGCTTATGGAGGATTTGGTTACATTAACGCTCCCGGAACGGATTGCTCCGAAGCAGTTGTCAAGTTGGCTTGGCAAGTGTATGCGCGTTCTGAGGAGGTCAGATTTGCGATTGGATGGGGCCAATTTCGTGGGGCTGGATCTGGAATCCAAGGCCCTGTTCGCAAAGTTAGCCCTGGAAGCGGAACGTCTCGGACATCGTCTGAAACTTGCGAATTTTTCGCCGGAAATAAAGGCGGAATTGTCGAGGGTACGTAAAATTGACGTGCCTGCCGGCGAAATCGCCGAGGCCGCAGGATTCGTCGAACGTCTGGGGTGGATGGGCTTTGAAGTCATTGATACCTTGAAGACCTTGCTTTACCTGCTCAGCGAAAGTGTCTATTGGACTTTTGTGGGCCGTTTTGATCGTAAGCGCTTGCCTTTTGGCGGTGTGGCCAAACAGTTGCTGCGCCTGGGTAGCGAGGCTGCCGGCATTGTCTTCTTGTTGGTATTTCTGATTGGTTTTACCTTGGCGCTCCAGAGTGCCAACCAGCTGAATACTTTCGGTGCCGCCGATTACCTTTCTGTGGGTGTGGGCTTTTTGATGTTTGCCGAAATGGGCCCCCTGCTGACTTCCATCATTTTGGCGGGCCGTTCCGGAAGTTCCATTACGGCAGAAATCGCCAGTATGAGCGTGGCCGAAGAAATCAAGGCCTTGCGTACCATGGGTATCCATCCGGTTCAGTATTTGATCTTGCCCCGCTTTAAGGCCATGACTATCGCCGTGCCTATTCTTTCCTTTATGGCATCGGTGATTGGCTGTTTTGCCGGCTTTCTGGTGGCGTTCTGGATTTGTGAAATTTCGCCCCGCAATTACTGGGAAGGTTTGCGCGGGGCCCTGCCCATGGTGCTGTTGTTCAAGAGCGTTGTCAAGTCCATGGTGTTTGGCTGGATCGTGACCTTGATTGCCTGCCTCCAGGGCTTCAGGGCTCGAGGCGGTGCCGATTCGGTGGGTAAGGCCACCACGGTCTGCGTTGTTTATTCCATTGCGGGTATCATCCTTGCGGATGCCCTGTTCTCCTTCATATTCTACTAGAGGTTTTATGACTCCCTTATTGAAAGTGGAACATTTGAAGGCGGGCTACGGACGCAAGGTGATCCTGAAGGACGTAAGCTTCGAGGTGGCTGCCGGCGAGATCCGCGTGATTCTTGGCGGTTCCGGTTGCGGCAAGTCGACGCTTCTGAATAATATTTTACAGTTAGAAAAACCCCTTGGCGGTAACATCTCCTTTTTTGGGGAAGCTTATCCTGCTACGGTCCCTATTCCCGATGAAGTTCGCAAGCGTACGGGAGTGCTGTTCCAGGGTGGCGCCTTGTTAACAAGTCTAACTGTGGCCGAGAATGTGGCCTTGCCCCTGCAACGTCACAAGCCGGGGATTCCCAAGAGCATCATGGACGATGTGATTGCAGATCGTTTGGAGAAGGTGCATCTGCTTCATGCCTTTAACAAGTATCCGTCGGAACTTTCGGGCGGTATGCGTAAACGTGCGGCCCTTGCCCGCGCCCTGGCGCTGGAACCTGAACTGCTGTTCTGTGATGAACCGTCTGCAGGTCTTGACCCTATTACCGCCAGGTCCCTGGACGAACTGCTTTTGGAACTGCGGGACGACTTGAAGATTTCGGTGGTCATCGTGACTCACGAACTTGAAAGCATCAAGACCATCTGCGACAAGTTCATTTTCTTGAAGGAGGGCGAGGTCCTTCTGGATGGAAATCTGCAGCAGGGGTTGGAATCGGATATTCCCGAGATCCGGACGTTCTTTAGGCGTGAATGCCCCGATGAATTGGGTAATGCCGGATTTATAAATTTTGACTTTGAAAACTGAGGGTAGGAAAGGATAACTTATGGAAACTACGAAAGCGGAACGAATAAGGCTAGGTTTATTCCTGCTATTGTGTTTTGTGGGAATTGTGGGCTTTGTGGGCTACCTGATTGGTGAAAAGATCCACAATCAGAAAGTTACCTATTACACGATTTTCTCTGAATCGGTGCAGGGTCTGTCGGTGGATGCCCGCGTGATGCTGAACGGTATCGATGTGGGTCATGTGCGCAAGATTCTGATTGACCCGAAGAACTTGAACAATGTGATGGTCTGGTTTGAGGTAAGCCCCGAAACGCCTATTAAGGCGGGTACCCAGGTGCAGATGACGAGTGGTATTTCGTTGACGGGAAACCGCTACCTGATTTTGAATGGTGGCGATGCCGCAGAAGAAAATCTTCCCGATGGCTCCTTTGTTCAGGCGGGCGTGAACCGCATCAGCGAAATTACGGGCCAGGCAGAAAACTTGGTGGCCCGCATCGAAATGCTTCTGGATAATTTGAACAACGTTCTGTCAGAAAAGAATGCCAAGAAGATTTCACGCACCCTCTCTAATTTTGAAGAGGCCTCCGCCGGCACCAAGACCATGGTGGCTACCGGAAACGCTCTCTTGAATAACGGCAATCGTCTGGTGAAGTCCATGGAGGCTCCGGTAGCAAAACTGGATACGTCTATGGGTTCCCTGAAGCGCATTACCGCAGAACTTGACGAGTCCCACTTGGCTATAGAAGTCAAGAATACGCTGGACCAGATCCAGGCGAAGATGGCCGCTCTCGATACCAAGCAGATGAACGACGACCTGGTCAAGACTTTGCATTCGCTGGAAGCTATGTCCAGGAGAGTGGATGTGTTCCTGTATAAGAACCAGACGAACTTTGCAGATGCTCTTAAGCAGCTGAATGCCATTCTGGAAAACCTCAACGATTTCAGCCAGAAGATCAAGAATCAGCCCTCTAGCCTGATTCGCAGTCCCAAGGCTTCTGATAGGGAGAAGTAATGATGGGTAAGATTGCCTTTTGGATGGCTTGCGCCGTTGCGATGGTTCTCACGGGTTGCTTTGGCGGCCCTGATAGGGAAGTCAAATATTACATGCTGCCTGTTCCCGAGGTGAAGAAGGCTACCGCAGATCCGGTGTTCCCCTACACTTTGATGGTGACCCATGCCTCTGTAGACCCGGCCTACCGTCGAAACAATATCGTGTATCGCGAATCGCCTTATGACTTCATGTTCTACACTTATTCCGTGTGGGCTGCCCGCCCGGAATTTCTGGTGGAACAGTCTGTGACTTCTATGATGAAGTCTTCGGCCCTCTTTGGCGTACTGGATGTGGATGTGGCTGTCAAGCCGGATCTGGAATTCATGACCCATGTGAATGCCGTGGAAGAAGTGGACCGCGGAAACGATCGCTTTGCCCGTCTGGCCGTTACCTTCACCTTGCGTAAGACTGAATCCGAGGGCTTTATCTGGCGTAAGGCTTACGATGAATCCAGGAACTATAAAGGCGACGACATGAGGAATTTTGCCGAGGCCGTCTATGAACTGCTGAAGGCATTTGCAGATGACGCCATTGACGATATCCGCCGCGTGATGAGTTTTGTTCCCGAGGAACATGTGACCGCCAAGGGGTATGAAGAATTGCCCGCCCCCGAAATGGAAGAGCCCGCCGCTTCTGATGTTCCCGCAACGGAAGCACCCGCTGCTCCGGAGGTCGAGCCGCCTGCAGTGAGCGAATAAAGCTATATTGCGGAGCGATGCTCAAAATTTTATTGGCTAAGTTAAAGGAATCCTTTGCGTCGGTGTTGCCCATAACACTGATTGTCTTGATTGTTTCCTTTACGCCGCTGGTGTCGCTGAGCTTTAAGGAAATGGTTGTCTTTGCGGTTTGCGCCGTATTTCTGGTGGTGGGCATTGGCCTGTTCAACCTGGGCGCTGACCTGGCCATGACCCCTATGGGTGAACATATGGGTTCCGGTCTTGCCAAATCCCGCCGCGTTCTGTTGCTGGCTTCGGTCTGCTTTGTGATGGGCGTGCTTATTACCATTGCGGAACCGGATTTGTCGGTGCTTGCGGAGCAGGTGAAGAATGCTGTGAACCCTACCATGCTGATTGCTACGGTAGGTATCGGCGTGGGTCTGTTCCTCTTGATTTCCATTTTCAAGATTGTTTTTAAGAAGGACCTTTCAGCGATTATCATCTTCTTCTACATGGTTCTGTTCATGTTGGGAATGTTGATGGTTTCGCTGGGCAAGGAAGTTTTTGTGCCGCTGGCCTTTGATAGTGGCGGTGTGACTACAGGCCCCATTACGGTTCCCTTTATCATGGCCCTGGGTGTGGGTGTGGCTGGTGCCATTGGCGGTAAGCATGCCAGCGAAAACAGCTTCGGTCTGATTGCTCTTTGCTCTGTTGGCCCCATGCTTGCCTTGATGGGTCTTGTTCTGTTTGCTCAGGGTGACCTGACTTATACCCTTTCCGAAGAAGCTTATTCCATTGACGCAAGCCTTGGTGCGAATTTCTTGCCGGCGGTGGCAGGCGTTGCCAAGGAAGTGCTGGTTGCCCTTGGGTTGATCGTGGCGTTCTTCGTGACCTTGCAGCTGACGGTGCTTAAGCTTTCTCGCGCCAAGCTGGCCCAGATCGGCTTCGGTATCGTATATACCTTTGTGGGACTTGTGATTTTCTTGACGGCTGTGGCGGTGGGCTTTATGCCTATTGGCTTTGAATTGGGGCAACAGCTGGCTCAACTGCCCCGTGCCCTGGTGATCTCTGGTTTTGTGATTGGAATGGTGGTTGTTCTTGCGGAACCTGCCGTTCACGTTCTCAATAAACAGGTAGAAGAAATTACTGGCGGCCTTGTCACCAAGCGCTCCATGTTGATCGCCCTTTCTGTAGGTGTGGGTATTTCTATCGGACTTTCCATGATCCGTCTGATTTATGGATTCCCGGTAATCTATTACCTTATTCCCGGTTACTTCCTTTCTTTGGGACTTTCCTTCTTTGTGCCTAAGCTTTATACGGCCATCGCCTTTGACTCCGGTGGTGTGGCTAGCGGCCCCTTGACTTCCAGTTTTATTTTGCCTTTGGCCATTGGTGCCTGCTCTGCCATTCATGGCGAAGGTGGCATTTTGAGCTATGCTTTTGGTGTGGTGGCCATGGTGGCCATGACTCCGCTGATTACGATTCAGATTCTGGGTTTTAAGGCGGTGGCCTCTAGATTTGTAAGAAACCGAATGATGATGCGTCGTATCCAGGATGCGGATGACGAACAGATTATTGACTTTATGTAGGGAGAGGTATGGCTGATTTAAAGAAGTACATTCGTCGCGCCCCTGCAAAGTCGGGTCATTCCAGGGTTTCAATGAATAAGCTGAAGGTGCTGATTACGGTGGTGAGCCGCAGCAAGGCTGATTTCTATATGGACCACATCCAGAGTTTTGGCGTGAATATGCAGATGGTGGTTTATGGCCAGGGTACGGCTCCCAAGGAAATTGCCACTGCCATGGGCCTTACGGATTCTGACCGTGCCGTAATCTTTAGCATTATCGGTGACGAAAACTTGACCGCGGCCCTGGACAGTCTTGAAGAAAAGTTTAACACCATCGTGGGCGGTAAGGGCATTGCCTATACCATTCCCATGGCAAGCATTATCGGTAAGTCCATTTTTAACTTTTTAAGCGACAACCGCGATGCGGTCCGGAGAAATGAACAATGAGTGGATTCAATCACGAAGTCATTTTTTGTATTGTGAATGCGGGTTTCTCTGAAGCCGTGATGGATGCTGCCAAGGAAGCTGGCGCTCGCGGCGGTACCATCCTGAATGCACGCGGAACTGCAAACAAGGAAGCGGAATCCCTTTTCCACATCGCTATCCAGCCCGAAAAGGAAATCGTCATGATCCTTGTGGATGCAAAGATCAAGGATGACGTTCTCCATGCCCTTTACCAGAAGGCTGGCCTTGATACCATGGGCCAGGGAATCGCGTTCTCGCTGCCGGTGGATAACGTGGTGGGCCTTACTCCGTGGAAGGAACGCCTTACCCAGAAGATGGCTTCTATCGTAAAGAAATAATTGTCAATAATAAAATGCCCTTCATAACGCCATCGTAAGATTGATGTCGTAAATTGTAATAAATGTTTTTTGAAAAATATTTGTTTGCAACTCGTTTTTAATCAGAAGATGACATCTGTCGATTGTTTCAATAATAAAGAAAACAAGTAAGCAAACTTTTACTTTGTTTGTTGTCAAATCGGGTTAGATTATTGCTATTGGATACAGGAGGATTGATGCGGCTTTTTAATATTGCGGTTTTATTGTTGATTGAGGCAACGGCTTGCTTGGCGTATCCTCTTTTAAATAAGAATATTACCCAAGGGGATGTTCGTGTTCCTGTTATTCTCGTACAGTTTGAGGATGTCAAGTTCGCAATTGAAAATCCTAGGAACTTCTATACGGATTTTCTGAACAAGGAAGGGTTCAAGGAAGGTGACAATTTCGGCAGTGTCAGGGATTACTACGTCTATAATTCCATGGGGGAGTATCGCCCCTCTTTTGATGTGTATGGACCCATAACCCTTCCGAATGCCAAGGAATTTTATGACAACCCCTCGAACACTACGGGAGATGAAGCTGAATTAGCTTTTTCCCAGGCTGTTGATACGTTGCTTTCTCAGGGTGTGAATCTTTCTGTGTATGACAACGATGGTGATGGCTATATTGATTTTTCTGCTTTTATTTATGCAGGGGAGAGAACGTATGTTGAGCGTTCCTTGTGGCCTGCGATGCATAAGGTTTCGCTCAAGATCAGTGACAAATTGTTTGTTCGTCGTTTTGCCAGTGTTGATGAACAGAAAAGTATTTTAATTTTCGTTCACGAGTTCGGCCATATGCTTGGCTTACCGGACATTCGTGTTGGTTACGGCTCAACTGTTGTTGGATCCTGGTCGATAATGGACCAACCAAAAGATCCTTCGCCGCTGTATTCTTCCTTCGACAGAATGCTAATGGGTTGGCTTGTTCCCTCGGAACTGGGAAATGAAGAATTTGTACGCTTGGACAAGTTGGACGACAACGTAGCGATTTCCATTACCAATCCCGAAAATGATAATGAGATGTATATGTTGGAATTCCGAACCAATAAAAAATGGGACATGGGACAAGCTAATTCCGGCATGTTGATATGGTATGTGGACTATAGCGACTCAGCTTGGGAAATGCAGGTAAATGCTTTTAGGTGCCATGCTCGTGAGTATCTTGTGAGGGCCAAGTCAGGAATGAGGATGGTTTTAGCTGGTGGAGAGGTTTGCTCCTATGATGCTGGCCCTGCCCTTCCCTCCGACGTGTTCCCTGGAACCGGGAATGTCACTTCATTTGACGGTTTTGTTTTTCGCAACGGCCTTAACATGAATATTACGCTATCCGAAATCACGGAGTCCGAAGACAAGAACTATGTGACGTTCAAGGTTTCTAGGTCCACGCCGTATATGGAGGAAATAAAAATTTCGAGCTCAAGTTCTAGTGCGGTTTTTGTTCCTCACTTATCGTCTTCGTCGCGGAGTGTTCCCTATTCATTTAGCTATGCTGAAATTAATGACTCTTTGAAACCTTTTGGAACGGGAAAGCCGTCTATTACGCAGATGTTTCGTACTAGGGCAATGCTGCGGAATGGATCCCTGCACATTCGTTCGTCTGTGCCAGGAGAAAAGAACGTGAGACTGTTCTCGCTGAATGGGCAGGTTTTGTACGAAATGAAAATGAACGGTTTTGATATAATTGTCCAAGTGCCTAGTCATGTTCGTAATCAAAAGTTTATCTTGATTATTGAACAAGATGGAATAAACCTGACGAGGGCTGTACTATAGTGGCATAATTTGTATAAATTTACGCCATGAATATTCTGATTTATTTCCTGTTTGCCTTGTCGGGCTTTGCTGGCCTGATTTACGAAGGTTCCTGGGCGCGCTACCTCAAATTGTTCCTGGGACATTCCAGTTACGGTCAGGTGCTGACCCTCTGCATTTACATGGGCGGCCTTGCCATCGGTAGCTTTGTTGCCGGAAAACTGGTGACGAAGACTAAGCGCCCGCTCTTGGGCTACGGCTTGGTGGAATTGGGTATCGGTATTGGCGGCGTGGCTTACCACCCCATGTACAACTGGCTGACGGGAATTTTCTATGACTCCGAGTTTACGGCGTCTTTGAGTTCTCGCGGTGCAGAAATTGCCAAGGTGATTCTGGCGACAGGTTCTACGCTCCCCATTGCCATTGCGGTGGGTATGACGTTCCCCTTCATTGCTGCGGGCCTTATGCGCAAGAGCGGTGCGGAAGTTTCGCTGCCCATGCTCTACTTTACCAACAGCCTGGGCTCTGCCATCGGTATCTTGGCTACCAGCTACTTGCTGATTCCTGAAATTGGTAATCATGCTACGTTGATTGTGGCCGCTTCCATCAACTTCTTGCTGGCTGCAGTTTTCGGTTTTATCGGATTGGCGACTTCTCCTGTGCATGCGACTGACGACGAAGGCGAAGAAGAAGACCCCAACGAAGATTTTGTGGCGAAGCACAACTTGCCCATGCCGCCTAAGAATGCCTGGCTGTGGATTGCGGCGGTAACGGGCCTGACCAGTTTTGTGTACGAGATTGTGTGGACTCGACTGCTTTCCCTTTTGATGGGGAGCTCTAGCCATAGTTTTGACCAGATGCTTTCTGCATTTATCTTGGGCCTTGCCATCGGCAGTGCTGTCAGCGGTAAGCTCCTGAAGAAGGATTCTCTGGTGGTGCTTTCCCTGGCCCAGATTTTTATGGCTTTCTTTGCGCTCTGTACGCTGTATTTCCATCAGCCGTTCTGGGCCATGATGAACGAGGCCAACCAGATTTTTAATCCGACTACGGATGGTTACGTTTGCTGGAGTCTGTTCAAGTACGCCTTGTCTTTGCTGTGGATGGTGCCTACCAGCTTCTTTGCCGGTATGACTTTGCCGCTGATTACCTTGATCTTGACTCGTGCCTTCAAGAGCGAAGCTCCCATTGGCAAGGTGTACGGCTGGAATACTCTGGGTTCCATTATCGGTTCTGCTGGCGGTGGACTTTTGCTTTTGCCGTTGTTGCAGCTGAAGGGTGCCCTTGTGGTGGCTGCCTTGCTGGACTTTGCCATTGGTTTTATTCTGTTGGCCGTTTACCGCAAACGTTGGCGTCGCAATGTCATGTTCTATGTGGCTGCCGCCGCCATGGTTTTGCCGACCCTCTTTGTGAACTTCGATCCTCATCTGGTAACGTCCGGCGTATTCCGTTCTTTCAAGAACTTGCATCCCGATGAAAAGATTCGTGTCATTGATGGAAAGACGGCGACCATCAGCTTCCATGAATCCAAGGTTCACTATTATGTGAAGACTAACGGTAAGGCTGATGCCAGCTTGAACAAGGACCGCACTCAGCCTATTTCCAGTGATGAACTGACTCAGGCGGCAACCGCCTTTATGCCCATGGCCGTAAAGACTGAACCTTACGATGCCGCCATGGTGGGTTTCGGTAGCGGTATGGGTGCCCATTATTTGCTGGCCGACCCCTTGCTGAAGGATTTTGACTGCGTTGAAATCGAAGAAGCCATGATGGATTTGGCCAAGGGTTTTTACCCCTGGAATAACCGCGGATATGACGATCCTCGTATTCACATTTTTATTGACGATGCGACGACCTTCTTCCATACGAATCATCGCCAGTATGACATGATCATTAGCGTTCCCTCTAATCCTTGGGTCAGCGGCGTGGCCGGTCTCTTTGCCCACGAGTTCTACGCCAAGATGCGCCGCTATATGAAGCCGGGCGGACTTTGGGTGCAGTGGATTCAGACTTATGAATTTAACGATCTGATGTTCCTGAATATTCTGAAGGCTCTGGACCAGACGTTCCCTTATGTCAGTTTGTACAAGTCGACGGATGAACCGGATATTATCATGATCGCCAGCGACCAGCCGGTTTACCAGAAGGGTATCGGCCGCTTTAGCACCGACTCGGTACTGGTGAAGGAATTTGAGCGCATTCATCGCGATCCGGAATTCTTTGGCGAAAGGAACTTCCTGTTTACCAACAAGATGGTTTCGTCTCTGCTTGATGGTGTTGAACCCAACAGCGTCTTTGTGCCTATGGTGGATAATCGCGCCGAGGAAGCCCGCTTTGTTCACTCCGAGGCTCACATCGTGCAGGTGTTCGATTCCTGTGAAGTCTGCTGGCCGGAATATCTCGATCCGGAAGATTTTGCCAAGCGTCGCCCTGCCCGCGTGAAGGCCATGGCCGCAGAAGAAAAGGATGCCTTCAAGGAAATGGCCTTGATTGCTTATGTGGAACAGCTGATGAAGGACGCCACTCCCGTCGTGGCTGATTCTACCGCCCAAGAGGTGGCTCAGGTGGTGGCGTCGGCAGATACGGTTCTGGAAGCCTCTGTGGGGTACACCAAGTTCCGCGAGGAATATGCCGACTACCTGCGAGGCGTTCCCCTGGAGGTTCGCGATTCCAACAGCGTTTATGTGAAGGTTCGTGAGGCGGTTGCCGCTGGCGCCTTCCCCCAGAGTTTTGTGGATGAATTCAACATCACGGAAGCGGCTCGAGCCAAGGATTACGCCAAGGCAGCCCTCTTGATGGCTGACTTCTATGACCATTACGAGATGCAGGACATGGATGAATTTTTCCTGCGCAATTGCGTAATCATGGCTCTGCAGGCTGGAGAGGCGGACCTTGCCGACGTAATCTACAAGAATGCGATTCAGATGAACGACCGGTTCTTTGCGGTAGAAAAGCGCTTGATGGAACGCGAAATCCAGAAGCTCCGGAAGACCTTGGCAGCCAAGCGCTAGGCTTGGCGGCTTTGCCTTTCTTTTTATAGGTATGCATAAGAAAAGACCTGTTCGTTGGAACAGGCCTTTTTAATATCTGCAAATCTTTTTTTAGAACATGAAACTTACACCGACGCTGGTGTAGAATGTGTTCAATGTTGATTCGGAGAATGCTTCTTCAGCCACCAGGGTTTCGTTCAACAGACTGGTAAAGCACCAGACAAATCGCAGGTCGAGACTGACCCAGCGAGTCAGCATGTAGCCCAGGTCGAAAACACCGCCCACTTCCATGCCGGAGGTGGCCACCGTATTTTCGCGAGTTTCGCCACTGGTAGAAAATTCAGAGGAACCGGTGAGCTTCAGGCCGAGATTCACACCGGCACCGATGAAGAAGCCCCAGTCTTCGACGGTATAGCGGACAACCATGGGGATTTCAAACATCATAATGTCGATGCTTGCCTCGTTGGTGTAAATCTCCATGTCCTTTTCGTAGGTGTAATAGCGGTAGTTGAAAGTCAGTTCTGGAACCAGGCTCAAGTGCTTGATGCCCAGGTTCATCTTGACCAGAAGACCGCCACCGATCTGGAAGCCGGTTCCCCAACCATCGGAGTTGTGACCCAGGAAGGTGTTGGCGCCGACCTGACCGCGGACGCCAAGGAGCACGGCGCGAGCGAAACCTTCGTTACGCTGACGTTCAATGTCGGATTTCTTGGTGGATTGTGCCTTATACTTGGCATAGGCGCTGGCGTATTCTTCGTCATTGGCGAATTCGCTGTCGGCGGAGCCGTCATAGGTGGCTTCTTCTTCGACGGGAGCCTTGTTGGCGTCGTCGGCAGAGACCCATTCATCGTCGCTGGGAGTTTCGCTGTCCTGGGCCCATACGGGCATGGAGAGCGCCATAGTCAGTGCTGCTAAAAGGCTAAACTTCTTGAAATTCATGATGTAAAAATAAAAAACTAGCTTGGAATACCAGCTAGCTAAAATATTTTATTCGTGTAAAAATAGTGTTGAAAAAAAAGTTTACTTAAGAAACGGGAAGTTTAGTCTCTAAAGTAGGAGAGTTACACCCAAAGTTACGTGGCTTGTAAAGAGCTTGGTTTTCATCAGGGTGGATTCGGCGATAACGTCCTGGTCCAGCAGGTTTGTGTAGTTCTGGACATAGCGCAGGTCGACCTGCAGATTTTTATTGATAACGTAACCGATGTTCAGGAGGCTGCCCAGTTCCACGCCGACGGTGGGCATAGTGTTGCTGCGCTTATCCTTGTAATGTTTATCCTTGGTGTCGACGGTCTGCTTGAATTCGGTTTCGCCTGACATCTTGAGACTGATGTTTGCGCCCAGGCCCAGGAAGAATCCGTCTTCATCGAAGGCGTACTGGATAAAGGCGGGAATCTGGAACAGCATTTCAGAAATGCTTGCTTCGTTGTGGCTGTAGTCGTTGTCGCCTTCGTAGCTGTAGGTGCGGTAGCTGAAATCCAGGCCGGCGGCGACAGAGAAATCGTTTCCGATGGGGAGCTTGGCGATGGCGCCTGCTTCTAGGTCAAAGCCTACGTTCCAGCCGTCGGTATGGTTTCCGAGGAAGTTCATGTTTGCGCCGGCACCGGCTCTGAAGCCGAACTGGATGGACTTGGAGAAGCCTTCTTTGCGGGCGCGGTATTCGCTGGCGTTTTCCTGCACGTAGTTGGCGCGGGTGTCTTCGTCATCGAAGAATTCTGTTACCTTCGTGGAATCCGCTGCCTTGGTGGAGTCCTGTGCTACGGAATCCTGGGCGGTTGAATCCGTGCCGTATACGACGGTCTTTACTCCGTTTTCATCTACAGTCTCTACACCGTTTGCGTTGTCGCTCTGCGTATCATCCGTAGAATTGGAAACTTCGTTAAATTCCATTCCGCAACCGTCGCCGACGCAACCACTATTGTCCTCTTCGCCGGAACCTTCGAAAACTCCCTGGGCGAATGCGGTGGAATAGAATCCGCCTAGGGCAATTGCCATGGCGATGGTCAAAATCGGCTTGTGAGAAAACTTAGGTGCGAACATACTTGAATTATAACATTTTGAAAACACTTTGTTTATGTATTTTCTAAATTTTTCGCCGTAAAATTTTAACTAGCCGTGAGGTATGAGGTCGCCTGCCTTGGCGGGCTTTGAGGTTTGAGTTGAATAGTGGCGCTTCGCGCATCATAAAGGTGCAGCGAAACTGCGATTATAAGGCTCGTTACTCGTTGCTCATAACTCACCGCTGAACGAGGAAAAAATGGCAAAGTATAATCCGCAAGAAATTGAAACCAAGTGGCAGGCTTACTGGGCTGAACATCAGACCTTCAAGACTGGCACCGATCAGTCCAAACCCAAGTTCTACTGCCTGGACATGTTCCCGTATCCCAGTGGCGCTGGCCTCCATGTGGGTCACCCCGAAGGTTACACCGCAACGGATATTATTTGCCGCTACAAGCGCTCCAAGGGTTTTAACGTTCTCCACCCCATGGGTTGGGATGCCTTCGGCCTCCCCGCTGAACAGTATGCAATTCAGACCGGAACACACCCGGCAATCACCACCAAGAAGAACTGCGACAATTTCCGCCGTCAGATCCAGCGCCTTGGCCTCAGCTACGACTGGGAAAAGGAAGTGAACACCACCGACCCGAAGTACTACAAGTGGACCCAGTGGATTTTCAAGCGCCTTTACGGTACCTGGTTCGATGAGGTCCAGCAGAAGGGCCGCCCCATCGAAGAACTGCCCATTCCCGCCGACGTACAGGCTCAGGGTGCAGCAGAAGTTCGCAAGTTCAAGGATTCCAAGCGTCTCGCTTACTACGCCGACGCTCAGGTCTGGTGGTGCAAGCACTGCAAGATTGTTTGCGCTAACGAAGAAGTTCTGAACGACGGTTCCCATGAAAAGTGCGGCACCAAGGAAGTGGAACGCCGCAACCTGAAGCAGTGGCTCATGCGCATTCCGCATTATGGCGACCGCTTGCTGAAGGGCCTCGATAAGCTGGATTGGCCCCAGGGCGTGAAGGACATGCAGAAGAACTGGATCGGCAAGAGCCAGGGTGCAGAAGTGGATTTCGCAATCGCTGATGCAAACGGCAAGCCCACCGAAAACAAACTCCGCGTTTATACCACCCGTTGCGATACCCTGTTTGGCGCAACCTACATGGTGGTGGCTCCTGAACACAAGCTGGTTCCGACCCTCACTACCCCGGAACAGAAGGAAGCCGTAGAAGCCTACGTTCATGCCGCTGCTTTGAAGAGCGACCTGGACCGTACCGAACTGGCCAAGGAAAAGACCGGCGTGTTCTCTGGCTCCTACGCCATCAACCCGCTGACCGGCACCAAGATTCCGGTTTGGGTGGCTGACTACGTTTTGACTGGCTACGGCACCGGCGCTATCATGGCAGTGCCCGCCCACGATACCCGCGACTTCGAATTTGCAAAGAAGTTCAACTTGCCTGTTATCTGCATCATGGAACCGGACGCATCCTGCCCGGAAGACGTGAAGCCTCAGGTTCTCGCCGGTGAAGCCTGCTGGGCTGCCGACGGCACTTATATCAATAGCCAGAACGACACCCTCTGCCTCAACGGCCTCAACAAGGAAGCTGGCAAGGCTAAGGTAATCGAATGGTTGGAAGCCAACAAGATCGGTAAGGCTACCGTGAACTACAAGCTCCGCGACTGGCTCTTCAGCCGTCAGCGCTACTGGGGTGAACCGTTCCCCATCATCCACTGGGAAGATGGCGAAATCTCTACCGTCGACGATGCAGAACTCCCCGTGCAGTTGCCGGACCTGCAGGACTACAAGCCGGGTGACGGCGGTCAGTCTCCGCTGGCCAACGCAACCGAATGGCTCAACGTTGTAGACAAGAACGGCCGCAAGGGCGTTCGCGAAACTAACACCATGCCGCAGTGGGCTGGTTCTTGCTGGTACTACCTCCGCTATATCGACGCCTGCAACGGTGACGCATTCCTGGCCAAGGAACTTGAAAAGTACTGGATGCCTGTCGATCTGTATGTGGGCGGTGCAGAACACGCTGTGCTCCACTTGCTGTACAGCCGTTTCTGGCACAAGGTCCTCTTCGACCTGGGTCTCGTCTCTACCGACGAGCCGTTCCAGAAGCTCTTTAACCAGGGTATGATTCTTGCCTTCGCTTACGAAGACGCAGCCGGCTCCAAGGTTCCCACCGACGAAGTGGAAGAAAAGAACGGCAAGTTCTTCAAGAAGGGTACCGACATCGAACTGAAGCAGATCGTTGCCAAGATGAGTAAGTCTCTGAAGAACGTTGTGAACCCGGACGACGTGGTTCGCGACTACGGTGCAGATAGTCTTCGTTTGTACGAAATGTTCATGGGTCCTCTGGATGCCGTGAAGCCTTGGCAGACCAAGGGCATCGAAGGTATGAACCGATTCCTGGGCCGCGCATGGCGTTCTGTGGTAGGCGACGACGATGCTGCTCCCGTCTTCGTTGACGAAGCCGCTCCCGAAGAAATCCAGAAGATTATGCACCAGTCCATCATCAAGGTCACAAGCGACATTGAAAACATGAGCTTCAATACCGCTATCAGCCAGCTGATGATCTTCAACAACGAAATGATGAAGATGGACAAGCGCTACCGCGAACCTTGCGAAACCTTCGTAAAGCTCCTGCAGCCCTTCGCACCCCACATCGCTGAAGAAATGTGGAGCATCCTCGGTCATGAAGGTTCCCTCACCAACGTGGCATGGCCTGAAGCCGACGCAAGCAAGGCTGTGGAAAACACCGTCGAAGTCGTGTTCCAGGTGAACGGCAAGCTCCGTGCCAAGGCAAGCGTCGCCAAGGACATGGACAAGGCCGCTTTGGAAGCCCTCGCCATGGCTAACGAACGTGTTCAAGAGTTTACCAACGGCAAGACCGTCGTGAAGGTTATCGCAGTTCCTGGCAAGCTGGTGAATATCGTGGTGAAGTAAAGGTCCCTGAGCCTGTCGAAGGGCCCTTGCATCGACAAACGTCATCCTGAGGCGCGTCGCGCCGAAGGATCCAGACCCGCAAAAAATTAGACCGTAGCCTAACCGCTGCGGTCTTTTTTTATAAAAGGGGACGTCTCCCCCTGGTTCGCACTTTGTTGCTCTCCACCCCCTCTACGTGGGCTCAGACGCCGCCCCCGTAACGCCCCGGCTTACTTCCTGCTAAAATAGGGGCTAATTCTTGCCTAGACGGGCGAATGGGCGCTTGCTTTTCTTTGAAATAGATTGTATATTTGAAACAACAGGACCCCCCGCACCTCTCATTGATGTGTCCCAGGGGGGACATTTTTTTTATGGAAACAAAAAAGGCAACAACTTATAGGGAACAAGTAGAAAAAATCAAACAACGTGGCTGTTGTATTGAGAATGTTGATGATGCTGTTCGCTGCCTTGAGTCCATAAATTATTACAGATTGTCCGCATATTTCCTGCCATTTAGAAAAGCCGATGGTACCTATAATGCCGGAACAAGTTTCTCAAGAATTGTGCAGATATATGAATTTGATCGACTATTGAGAAGATCGCTTTTTTCGGCTCTTGAAGAAATAGAAATTTCTATGAGGGCGAGACTTGCTTATTTCCATGCGCATAAATATAGTCCGGTTGGCTATTTGGATGCGTCGATTTATTCTCGCTGGCACAAACACCAAAAATTCCTAGAAACTTTCAATAGAGAAGTTGAACATAGTTCTAATGTTCCTTTTGTGAAGCATCACCAGGATTGCTATGATGGAGTGTTCCCTATTTGGGTGGCCGTAGAATTGTTTTCGTTTGGCATGCTGTCCTATTTTTATGCGGACCTTGTTCTTGCGGATCAAAAACACTTTGCGAGTGAATGTTATAAGACCGTCCCGAAAAATCTAAAAAGTTGGCTAAGGTGCGCAACAGACTTGCGAAATATCTGTGCCCATTATGGAAGGCTTTACTATAGGATTTTCTCCGCAATCCCTGCAAACATTGAGGAAGTTGAAGAAAAGGATGAACGCTCTCTTTGGGCGGCGTTCCTTGCTGTGCGAAACTTGTATCCGAATCCTCGAAAGTGGAACGAAGAATTTCTCCCGTCAATTAAGGCGTTGTTTGAAAGGTATTCGTCAGCCATTCAGTTGGAACACATCTCTTTCCCAAAAGATTGGGCGGTGAAGGCAATTGCCAAGGAAGTGTAATCCTTGACGGAATCATCAGCTCGGCATATCGTCTGATGATTTACGAAACTTTTTTCCGCAAAAAAAGCGAGGAACTTCCTCGCTAGCGATGGACCTGGGTCTTGCGATTTATCATCGATTCAAACTATGTAGAGCATGTCCCTATCAAGACGTATGTTCGATATTTTGTGAATATAGGGGACATTTTTTGTTTTTGACATAAAAAGTCACCAGATTTTAATAGATTTAGATTGAAGGTGCTGAGATGAATCTTAAAGAGTTGCTGAAATTTCTTTTTCCTGAATACCAGATTTTTACTGCGGCAAAGAACTTGCCTCAGGGTTTGAGGGCAACCCCAAAAGTACAATCTACATCGTCTGTAGAAAAAACGGTATTGAAAAGCGAATCGAAATCGGAATCTGTGAAATCAGAACCGAAAGGGCATGAACCGGAAAAAGGGTTCGCTACGATTTTTACAAGACAGGATTCCAAGGCTTCAGCACATGCTGTAAAGGACAATGCAAAATCTTTTAATTTTAATCCTGTTCCCAAGGAACTTGCAAAAATTTGGATTGGGTCTGAAAAGGATATTCAATCCTTGGTTACTGCATTTAAGCGTCCTTTTGTAAGTGGGTACGAAGAAGAAAAGCCGAAAAACTCCATTCTTCTTTTGGGACACCTTAGTAGGGGAAAGGCTTATGCAATCCAGTGCATCAGTAAAATTCTCTGCCAACAAAAAATTTTGACATCATCGTCTGCGGAGATTATTGATCTTGGCCGTTATGCGAGCGATTCTTCTGGAACTTTGTTCTTGAGCGATATATATGCTTGCCTGAAGTCTAAGGCTGATGTCATTATATTTGAGCAACCGGAAAAAGCAGGGGCTGGTGAATTGGATATTCTTCAGCAGTTGTTGGAAAATGGCGTTTGTAAACTGAATAAGCGTTATGTGTCTAATAACGGAATGCTGATGGATGCGACGGGAGTTCTTCACTCCAATCCGATTTCTGAAATTTCTGCCAATGGCAAATTTTTTGTTTTTATTAGTACACTTCCCAAGGCGAAAATACTTTCTGTTCTTGGGAATAAGATTACGAAATTGTTCGGTGATGTTATTGAACTGGAACCGATCTCGCAAAAGCAACTTCAGGATATTGCATTTACGGAATGCAGGGCTTTGATTGACAAATGTTCTCGGATGCTTCATATTGAAGCGTCTTTTGATGATGATGTTGTCAATGCACTTGTGAAGATATTTTCAAAAGATGCAGGTATCAAGGGCTTAAAGAAGTTCGTAGAAGAGTTCCTTTACAAGGGCCTCACTGAAATGCTTTTGCAAAATGCAATTGCGACGAATACGAAGATTCATCTTACCAGTGTAGAAAATGAATTCTTTGTATCTCTAGCCTCTGGCAAAAAATTGAATTTTGCTGATTATTCCAAAGATATAAATGCTTCGGAATTGGCTGATGTCAAGAAGGAACTTGACAACATTATTGGTCTGAAAAAGGTGAAGGATTACATTCGTGATTTGGAGACGAATGTCAAAATTCAGCAAATCAGAACGGCCAATGGTCTTCCGAAAGCGGATATCTCCATGCACATGATTTTTGCTGGAAATCCGGGAACGGGAAAGACTACTGTTGCGAGGATTGTCGCGAAATACCTGAAGGCTATAGGAGTGCTTTCCTCGGGGCATTTACGCGAAGTGACAAGAGCTGATCTTGTTGGACAATATCTTGGGCAAACCGCACAGAAAACAAATGAAGTCATCAATAGTGCTCTCGGTGGAGTCCTGTTTATTGACGAAGCCTATTCGCTTTGTCGAGATGCCGGAGATCCGTTTGGGCTTGAAGCCATAGACGCTATTGTAAAGGGGATGGAAGATAATAGGGAGAATCTTGTCGTCATTTTGGCTGGCTATGAATTGGAAATGAAGGATTTTCTTAAGACAAATTCCGGATTGAAATCCAGGTTCCCTAATATTGTTCATTTTGAAGATTACAGCTCCAAAGAAATGCTTGACATTGCAAAAGTTACTGTTAAGTCCAAGGGGTACAAAATGGATGCGGATTGCGAAAAACCGCTTCTTAGGATATTTGAGGCTTCGCAGGTCAAGGGCAAAAATGATGGCGGAAACGGAAGACTTGTCCGTAATGTTGTGGAGGCCGCGATTTTACAACAGTCGAAGCGTGTCGTGAAAAATCCTGTGAATTTGGATCTTTTAATTCCTGAAGATTTTGGATGCTTTGGACCTAAGGATTTTGATCTTGAAAGCGAATTGTCAAAAGTTATTGGACTTGATTCCGTCAAACAGTACATCCGGAGCTTACAAGCTCGCTTAAAGCTTAAGGAGGCTCGCAAACAAGCTGGATTGAAAACCTCTGACACGCAAACGATGCACATGATTTTTGCAGGCAATCCAGGCACCGGTAAAACGATGATGGCCAGGACCGTTGCGAATGTCCTTTACAATATGAATGTAATCACCACGAATAAGTTGGTGGAAACGGATCGCTCGGGACTAGTGGCCGGCTATGTTGGGCAGACAGCCATAAAGACAAGAGAGGTCATTGAGTCTGCACTCAACGGAGTCCTATTTATTGACGAGGCATATGCACTTGCCCAAGGTGGCCCTAATGACTTTGGCCGCGAGGCGATAGATACCCTTGTTAAGATGATGGATGATAATCGCGATAGATTGGTGGTGATTCTTGCAGGTTACAGTAGGGATATGGAAAATTTCCTGAATCAAAATGCTGGCTTGCATTCTCGATTTGCAAACATCATTGAATTCCCAGATTATTCTACGGATGAACTTATGCAAATTGCGGGCAAGTTCTACGGTGACCAGGGATATATTTTGGATGACGGTGCTAGCGAATGCTTGCGGAAAAATTTTGAATCAGCAAAGATGAACCCTCAATTTGGCAATGGTCGATATGTAAGAAACATCTTTGAAAAATCCCTGAATAATCAAGCTCTTCGACTGAGTGATTCCAATGATTTTTCCAAGACTGCGCTTACAACCATTACGGCCTGTGATTTGGAGGGGGTGTAGTGTGAATCAAGGAAACAGGTTCGGTGCTTACGCTTGGTCCATGAATGTACTTGCTGCGTGGATCATATTACTTTTTGTAACGATTGTTGAAGCTATAATATGTGTATCCATTTTGGATGGAACCTTGACTGTTGTATCGGGGAATTTGGCGATTACACTTGTCACTTTATTTTTCTTCATTCCTCCTTTTGTAATTACAGAGGAAATCTTTCAAGAAATTTATATAAGGAATCCTCTAATTCGCCCCCTGTATGCGACTACTTTAGCTTATTTAACAATCGTTGCGTTGATTCAGATATCGTATGCGATTTTTAATTCAAATTTGATTGCTTTGGGATTTTTGCTTCTTGGACGTTTTGTAATGTGCCTTTTCTTTCAAAAATATCCGATGGATTCTTTGAATGTTTGATTCGGTAAGAACATTTTTTGCAGGAATGTGGTTTTGCTTAGTGCTGATTCCCACTATGGTATTGGGAGCACTTTTTTATTTAGGAATCTTAATGTTTATTCTATCTATGCTTACTACGGGCTATAGTTTGCCTAGTTTTGGACTGACATATTTTAAAATAGTGTCTATTCCTTTTTTGCTGACAAATATATTTTTTAGACGTTGCTATACCATGATTGACAAACTTTATCCGTTCAGTATTTTTGCTCTGTGTAATTTTTTTATTGTTGCGTTGGCTGAAAAAATTCTTGCTTATGGATTTGATGTCATTGAACCAACAAGGCATCTGTTGACAATTATTGCTGTAATAGTTCAAGTATTGGTGTGTAGAATTATTATGGGATTTTATTTTAGAAAACATCCGTTTAATTAGGATATAGAATTTTTATGGAACAGAAAAAACGTAAAATGAAAATTGAAGGGGTTGCTCACGCTGAGCTGAATGGTGGAGAAACTTCTTCCTCTAGATTGGGGATTGAAAAAGATACTCCTGACATTCAATCCTTTTCTCCGGCACAAAATGAATCTTTACGAAAGGATATGAAAACGGAAACATCGAAGGATGATGTCGATGTCAAACAGAAGGAAAAAATTGATAAGTTTTCCGATGCTGTGGATGGAAACAAGGATTGTCTTCATGAAAATTCTTCGCCTGAAACGGTCGTTCGTCGTAAAAAGAGATTGGTACTTTGGTCAGCAGTTTTGGCAGGACTTTTGGCAATTTCTTTTGCAGTGCGAGGTGTTAGTCCCATGGACACCCCTATTAGCACGAGTGTTGGTGCTCAGGAAATCTTGAAACAGCAGTGGTCGGACAAATTGGAACTTGGGGCTAGGTTAGTAAAGAACGATGATCAAATAACCGTTCGGCAAGCGGATATGGTAATAACGCATGACAAGACTGAAAAGTCGACTAAGGTTCATATTTGGGACTATGCCGCTGAGGATGGAGATTATGTTCAACTTAAAGTAGATGGAGTTGCTATTACAGAACCGTTTATGATACATCACAAACAAGTTTCTTTTGATGTTCCCGCAGAATCCAAAGTGGAAGTCGTTGGAATTCGTGATGGCGGTGGTGGAATTACATATGCAATTCGTTATGATGTTAATGGTACTGTTTATCTCAATGGCATGGGTATCGGTGGCTCTAATACATATACATTGACTCGAAGCCAAGTGACGGAATAGTTTTTGAAGGAAACAACCCATAACGGATTCGTTATGGGCTGTTTTTTTGTATTAAACGCTATATCCGGGACCGTGTGTATTCAAATCCACTAGCGGTTTATTTACTTTCTTCCTTTTCTTTATTACGAGTTCTGTTTTATTCAAACACCATCTTTTGTTCTAAAGGCCGTTGCGATAAATTCTTGCTCGCTTCGCGAAATGCCTATGTCTGTTGCGACCTTTTGCCACTTTGAAACAACGTCGTTTGTTTTTTTGATAATCCTGTTTGCATCGCTTGGCGCGATGCCGAAATAGGGCGCAACTTCTCTTGCCAAATTGTAATCTAGATTTGCTTCGCTTTCGTTAATGTTCAACGAAAGTTCTGTTCCATATTCGTCGGGTGTCAAGTCATAAGCTGGTGACAGTGTCCAGCCTTTGGGCGTTAAGAGGAAACCGTGGTTTCTCAGGTGGTCGTCACAATTGGAAATGGCAATGTTGAAAATAATTCGTTTGAAAAGCTGCTCTAAGTTGCCTTGCACATTTACGCAATGTTCAGAAATCCACTCTACCAATTCAAGGTAGCTGGCTCCGGTTCCTCCATTAGCTCCATCGTTATAATCCAAATGCGTCATTGCCGATGTAAAATGCTTGCGGACGTTATTTTCTGTTCGGTCAAATCTTTTTGTTAAAAAAGTGTGATATTTGGAACCGAGTTTAATGCATTTAAAGTCGCTGATTTCTACACCGCATTTTTTTGCAAGAGTCATGCAGACAGTTTCCCAAGCTCCGACATCTTTTCGATCTTTTTTACTTGGGAACTTGGCTATCCATAGATGACCATGTTCATCGACAACATTTGCTTTTGGTCGCGCTCCTCCGAGAGAACTTCCTGGACGTAATAGCATTTTTAACCAACGGTCATCAATGGAATTTTCATCCTGTTCCAATTTTAGGCTGGCGGCCTCTAATTTTCGAAGGGATTCCCAAGGTGGTGTCGCTAGTTCTTTGTCGTTGTCGATGAAATCACCGTCAAGACTCTGTTTGAATCGCAGGGCTCCCATGCGGCTCTCATCAAAAACTCCCAGTAGATAATCTAATTCAGTCCTGGGAATTACGGGGCGTCCTTCCTTTCTAGCCAAAATAGTTTCCCTGCGGTCAATGAGTTGTCGCCCCCAACGGTCGGGAGTGGAATCTAAGAAAACGCCAAAGTTATCTTTGTCAGTAGGTGCGTATTGTTTTCCCCGAAATAGGCTTAGGTTAGGATCAAAAATTTGAAAAATGGGATTGTTTAACCAGAACTTGTCAAATTCAAAGGAGAAGATGCTTTTGCCTCGTTGCAAGGTTTCTTGCAGAATGCCCATGAGAACAGGCTCGAGGACCTGCTCGTTATGGAAGAATACGTATACGGACCGATTATTCATTTTGCGAGACCTTATTTCTTGCTGGCGCGTTCTCTTACGTTTAGTTTTGCGTCTTGGAGTTTTCTGCCGAGTTCGTCATCTTTTGCTACAAGGAGTATATCACTTGCAAGTCCCAACGCAATCAGTACCCTAAAATAATGGCCCATGGAGACGCCTTCATCACCGCTTTCGATTTTTATCAAGGTGCCACGAGAAATGTCTGCCCGTTCGGCGATTTGTTCTGCCGAGAGGTCGCGGCGAAGTCTGGCTAGTTTTATCTGCTTGCCAAGGTTATTTAAAATTCTTTTCTGCGATGGTAATAATGCTCTTTTCATAATGTTTTATATAATGTACAAAAATTGTTTGAAATGTTCAATATATTGAACATTATGAATGAACTTTATGGACTTGTCTATGAACTTGACCATTTAGATGAAAATGTTCCTGTACTGGTAAGAATGCGTCAAAAGCGTCCTTTTATACCCATTTTTGTTCGTCACTTTTCCATTCTAGTAAAAAGTCTTTATTGTTGAAGCATGCTTGTATTGGCAATTCAAGAAATTTCTGCAAAGATGCGATAACATCTTGGAATGGAATTTCGGACAATTTTGCTTTTTTCAGAAAAGCTTTCCACTTGGTTCCCATAGATTGATCGTTGTGAAATTGAAGGACTTTCTGAAAACGATTCATATCGTAATTACGTTGTCGATTTTCGAAGGTCCTCGCGATGGCGGTTTTCAATGTTGCACCATCAAAATCAAAATTTTGAAGAATGAAGTGAATGTCAAAATAGTCTTTCATTCGGCTGGAAAGTTCCATTCGATCAAGGATTGCGTCAATTTTTTCCGCGATGATTGTTTCTACGGGGTAAACTCTTACTTGAGGGCATGAAAACCCTTCGACTTGAACAGGAAAGGTTGCTGTTTTTGGTTTTGGAATGATTGTGTCTCCAAATCCAAAATCAATGTTTATCCCTGTACGGGTGTTTTTGATTTTCACGATGAGAAATGCAGAAACCCCAGTGTATTTCTTTTCTTTGGCAATCTCTTTTAGATTTGCCAATTCGAAAGTTACAAAGTCATTTTCTGATTCCGTATTTATTATCTCGTGAATGATTTCGCGCATTTTTTCTGGAGAATTTGAGAGGTTCTCAACGAGAAAATCTGCGTCTCGGGTTGTTCTGCTTCCAAAATTTGAAAGCGCGTAAATGAGCAGGCCGCCTTTCAAAATAAATGTATCTTTGTATTTTGAAAGGTTGATTCTGCGGATGAATTCTTCCTGGCAAAATAGCTGAAGGCTTTGCATGCTGTTCCAGCCCATTTCCTTGGATTTATTTCGTATTTTGGCAAGTACCGATGCTGCGCGATCAGCCATTGAACAGAACCTCCATAATTTCTCTAACTTTCTTTTGTACTCGCATTTTCCGGGCGTAATCCAGAAGTTTCATTAGATTCTTCTGAGGGTCGCTTGCGTAAGCGTTCAAGGCTTTGTTGAATAGCTCGCTGTCTATTTTGTTGCGGTACTTGAAGCAGTCGCAGACGCATCGTTCTCGGTCGTAAATTTTTAGTTCGAACCCGTTGAAGTTTTCCGTGCTTAGCCCAAGGTCGAAAAGTTCTTCTTGCACATAACGCGTTTTTAGAAAAAGGCCGTCAATTTTAAGTCTGGAACGTGAAAATGACCTAGGCACGGAAATTGTCCAATCCGTGGGGGCGTGATCGCTATAGCCGTAATAGTAGAGTGCCGATTCCATGCAGATGACTACATCGGGCAAGAGTTCTGCAAGCAGTCGTTCTTCTGCTATTTCGTTCGTCGGAACGGCACTGTACACGCCTTTGCGAACTCTGTAAAGTTTTCCGCTAGTGCAGAATCTAGACAGCTCGTCATTGTGGATTCCGTTTTCGTTGAAGTCGGATGTTCTGACAATGCCGTCGTATGAGGCTACAATATCGTGTGCTACCATGATTTTGGACATGGTCTAAATATACAATATTTAATACACAAATGCAAATGTTTGTGTATTGTTTATTGTGTGTAAAAATCTACGGCATATTTATAAATGTGCCGTAGAAATTTGTATGTTTTTTGTTTAAATTGAAGAATTGTGGGTCTTTTTCTTGCTTTTTTTATGAGAAAAAGACCTTGCTTGGCAATAACCCGAAATTTTAAACCATCGGTAAAAATTTAAATTTTACCGATGCATGTGTTTACCGAAACTCTTTCCGATCTTGAAGCTGAAAAATCAGCTCTGCTAAAACGCTTGCAGGAGATTGATGAGCGGATAGCCTTGCTAAAACGCTCCGCTGCTGTTATTGATAAATTTTCTCCTGCCTCGGAAAAGGTGAAGTTGTATCAGTCGCTTTTTCAGGGGCGTCCAGATGTCTATGCAAGGCGTTTTGAAAGTGCCAAAACGGGAAAGTCGGGCTATCAGCCGGTCTGTAAGAATGAGTGGGTGCCGGGAGTTTGCAACAAGCCAAAGGTAAAATGCGGAGATTGTTCAAGTCGATGTTTTTTGCCGATGACGGCATCGGTAATCGAAAATCACTTGAGAGGTGAGGAACCTTGCTGGAATGGTTCGCGCCCTTTTGTTGTTGGAATATATCCTCTTTTAGAAGATGACACCTGTAAATTCCTTGCAGTGGATTTTGATGATGGCGATTGGCTGGATGACGCATCTGCGTTTATGTCGGCCTGTAAGGCTGAAAATATTTTTGCTTCGTTAGAACGTTCCCGCTCTGGTTGCGGTGGGCATGTATGGATTTTCTTTGATGAATGCATTCCTGCGAAACTTGCTCGAGAGCTAGGTTCTGCTCTGATGACGAAGGCCCTTGATTTGCGTCCGCAAATTGGAATGAATTCTTTTGATAGATTTTTCCCGAATCAGGATTTTATGCCAAAGGGTGGCTTAGGAAATCTGATTGCTTTGCCGTTACAAAAAAAGGCTCGTGAGAAAAATCATTCGTCGTTTATAAATCCTGATACCGGTGATGTTTATGAGGACCAATGGGCGTACCTTTCTTCAATACAGAAAATAGGCAAGAGTTTTGCTGAAGATTATGTTTTTAAGGCCAAGTCCCATCGTGAAATTTTGCCTGTTTCAGATGCTTCTGTTGACGATGAACCATGGAAAAGTAGTCCGAGTTATCCTGAAATAAAGGCTGTATTACCGCAAAAAATAAACATCACTATCAGCAATCAAATTTTTATTGAATCTGCGGGGTTGCCTGCCTTATTCCGAAATAGAATTTTGAGGTTGGCATCATTTCAGAACCCGGAATTTTATCAGGCGCAGGCCTTGAGATTGCCGGTGTGGGGAAAACCAAGGATTCTTTATTGTTATGATTTTTACCCGAAGCATATCGCGATTCCTGTTGGTTGCTTTGACAAGTTGATTAATTTGCTGCAGCATTATAATATCGAACCTGTTGTTAATGATGAACGAAATTGCGGGCTGCCGATGGATGTTTCTTTTGAGGGAAATCTTTATCCTGAACAGTTGCTTGCTGCAGAAGCTTTGTTGAAACATGAAAATGGAATTTTGTCCGCGACAACAGCCTTTGGTAAGACAGTTGTTGCCCTGTGGCTTATTGCGAAACGAAAAGTCAATACATTGATTCTTGTGCATCGTACACAACTTATGGATCAATGGGTGGAGCGAATTTGCGCATTTCTAAATGTTCCCAAAAAAGAAGTTGGACAATTTAGCGGAACTAAGAAGAAGCATTTCGGTAAAATTGATGTGGCTCTGATTTCTAGCGTTTATCGTGATGGAAAAACTGTAGAATGGCTTAATGAATATGGGCAAGTTATTGTAGATGAGTGCCATCATATTTCGGCGTTTTCTTTTGAGCAGGCGGTTCGCCAAAGCGATGCTCTTTATAAGGTGGGGCTGTCGGCGACCTTGTCTCGTAAGGATGGGCAACACCCGATTGTTTTAATGAATTTGGGACCAGTGCGTTATTCTGTTAGTGCGAAGAAACAGGCTACGGAACGAGATTTTTCTCATTCTGTAATTGTGCGAAATACAGATTTTCGTCTCCAGAATGATGCCGCTAAATTGCAAATACAGGAAGTCTTTAACGAACTTTGGCAAGACGAAAAACGAAATGAGCTGGTTGCTGGTGAAATTTTACAGGCTTATAAGGAGCGTCGTCAAATTCTTGTGCTGTCTGAAAGGACAGAGCACCTGGACTGGTTTTACGAACGTTTGCATGCAGATGTTGAACACCTTTTTCTTTTGAAAGGTGGTATGGGAAAGAAACAGCTAAAACGCATTATGGAAGAAATCAATGATGCGAAGATTGATTCGAATATCGTAATTCTTGCAACCGGCCGTTACATTGGCGAGGGCTTTGACCTCAAGGAACTGGATACTTTATTCTTGCCTTTTCCTATTTCGTGGAAGGGAACGCTGGCGCAGTATGTGGGAAGATTGCATCGCGAATCTGTTGGAAAAACAGAAGTTCGCGTATATGACTATGTTGACGGGAATGTTCCTGTTTTGGCAAGAATGCATCAAAAGCGTGTTAAGGGATACGAGGCTCTTGGATATCACCTGTCGTGATTACTTCAGCGAAATCCTGTCGCGGTTCTGCCTTGTTTCGAAGTTGTAGTTCTTTTCGAGAAATTCCCTAGGCTGGTTGAAAAGTTCCGTAGCCTTTTTCAACGTAATGCCAGAAAAGATGAACCTGCATGCATCCTTGATGGATATGTTGTTCTGCTCGCACATTTTGAAAAATTCGTCGGCATTGTTGCACTTGATGTTCCTTGCGCCGGGAGCAAACTGAAATGTGTCGGCTACATCGTCGGAACAATCTTTCAGTGCAGAATAGAGCAGGGGCTCAATATCTTCGACAAAGCCCTTGCATGCCTTTAGGAAAGCAAAAAGTTGTGCCACATTTTTTTGATTTTCCTTAACGCTTGTGACGTCTCCATTTTGGAAAAATAAGGCTAGTGTATTCAGTCCGGCAAGAACGTCTCCTTCGGGAACGAATTCTCGCCAGTCCATAAGTTGATCAATTGGATTTTTCATAGTTTCCTTTGACAAATTCTATCAGGGCTTTGAAATCGCCACGGTCTGCATCATGAAGCGATTCTATGTACTTGTTACGCAAATCGGTTATATCAGTTAAATTGCCGTTTCCCCAATGCAACCTGTTTTCTCCATGCTGTTGCATAAACATGTCTGCCATCAGTCGGGAGACTCGTCCATTGCCATTGGGAAACGGATGTATTAAAACAAGTCTGTGGTGTAATCGAACCGCGATTTCCAAATTCGAGAAAGTTTGATTTTCTACCCAGAAAGAAACGTCGTCGAACAGAGCCTTTAATTTTGTTGGGATATGATATGGAGCCACACCAATATTTCTTTCTGTAGAACGGTATTCTCCAGCCCATTTCCAAACTTGACCGAACATTTTCTTATGCAACTTTCGCAAAAACGAATCATTTAAAACATCAATCCTTTTTTGATTGGTCAACCAAGTTTCTGCTTCCAGAATATTTCTTGTTTCTAGCTCGTTCAGTTCTTTACGAGTAGTAATCCACCTGGGTTTGAGACCTTCGCGTTCTTCTGGCGACAGAGGTGTGGAGTTGTCATCAGTCGAAAAAATATCTGCCATCAATCGTCCCAAATTTGCTTGATATTTTTATTGATCATGTCATTTGTCAAATCTTCTAGAATGTGCGGGTCTTTAGCAAGCTGATCTTCGAGAGCCATGTTCGAGTTGACAATTGATAACGTTTTGGCAGCTTTCTGTTGGGCCTGGTTTTGAATCATTTTATCTAAGGGTTCTTTTGGAACAAAACCATAAACGAAATCGCAGCCCAATCCACTTGCGATTTTTTTCATTGTGGAAATTTTGAGATTGTCCTCGTTCTGCTCCATTTTTGCAATACGAGGTTGACTAACACCAAGCCTATTTGCGAGCTGCAACGCAGTCATCCCAAGAGCCTGGCGGATGGACGAAATCCAGCCCTGCTTTGGCGGAACATGATCCACGACATTAGCAAAGCCCTCTATTTTGGTTGTGAGCGAGCGAAGGAGCAATATTCTTTGATTCATTATATAACTTTTAAGTTTTATTTTTCTGTATAAAAATAACAAAAAGATTATACAAACGCAATAAGAACATAACACTAGTGTTATATGTTCATGAAATCTATTGATATTGTAAGGAATGCTGATAAAGTTCAAGAATCCATCTCCTTCCCTGCGGACATGCGAAAACGGCAGGGCATAAACCAAAGTTTGCCAAATGCACTTTTGTGCACTATAAAAATATAGTTTAGAAAATTTTGGATGTCAAGGGGCAATAAACGAAAAGATTCCGGCTCAGTCCTCACTTTGCTTCGCAACGTACTTTTCTATGTACGCCGCTGGCGTCAGGATTTCTGGTCTAGCAAGATTCAGGTCCATAAAATCCTTGTCGCCTGTGACAAGGACATCAATATTCCCAGTAAACGCGCTCAGAAGCACCGGATAGTCATTTGGATCTCGGATTGGTACCACTTGTTTGAATTTTTCCGGGATGATTACAAATTCGAAAGATATAGCCGAGATGAATCTTTCTAAAGCTTCCGTCTTTGTCGAAAACTTTTTCTTGACGACTTTACGCAATTCATCAAGCAAAAAATTTGAAATCACAAGTTCATGAAAAGAGAAAACATTTTCAAGAAGCGAGTCAAATTTCTGCCCGGGGAATAAAAGCGCGGAAAGCAAGACGTTGGTATCGAGCATTACTCGCAATGCTAATCCCGTTCATCCTTGATCATCTTTGTGACATCGTATTCGCACTTTATGTCGGCGGCCATTGCCATGCCGGAAAATTCAGACTGGGCTTGACGCAGAGCCAGCATTGATGAATTCACAAGAACAATCAGGTTGCCTTGCTCAACAAAAGCCACATGGGAGCCTTCTTGAAGGCCCAGTTTTTTGCGGATTTCGATGGGAATGGTTACTTGTCCTTTTGAAGATACTTTTGCTGTCTCCATAATTCTTTACTTTCCTTACTTTCTTTACCTAAATATAATAACATTATTCGACAATGGCAACAAAGGAAAGAAAAACGTTTAACTATATTCTCCTTGACATAGCTTGGCAGAAATGCCGGGCGTTTGATTTTAGGGTATTTGTCCTTAATCTCGCAATCGAAATCTGGAAAATAGCAGAAAAGAAAATAATGAAGAAAATCCTCCTTATTCTAATGTCCTTCGCATGGAATGTTTTTGCCTTAGATTGCCTAAACATATTCGATCATAATGACTTTGGAGGAATGTATGCCTTTCCAGGTTATGTTTTAGACAGTACATATCGAGCCTATCCAATGGATGGTTGGGATGGCGAATCTTTTTTTACGGACTATTATTATGAGACCTCAAAATTAAAATGGGATGGCAATACGCTTTCTGAATTATGCAAATCAAAAAGAGTTGCCATGGACGATAAGGTTGAAGAATCGAACTACACGTGTGCACCATCGCCGGCTACAATTTCATACCAGCAAAAAGACGAATACTTTTCTGTTGTTGGGGATTTCCCAGATAGACCATGGCTAGACCAAAGAATATTCAAGGATTCCATCTTTATTCTCAACTACGAGTATACTGTTGATTCCATTTACAAAGTCATAAAGAATGATTCGATATTTATATACGCAAACAGGGGCCCCGATGATGATGGGGAAAGTAGAGAAGATGAAAAATTCGTTGTTGTAAGAGATCCTGCAAATAACAAGCATTGCCTGGAATACGAATACTACTATAATGGTGGCGATTGGAAAATAAAAAACAATGTCAGCAAAACCTATACCTTGGAAGAAACCGAAAATGGGTTTGTTGTCAAAGAGGCTGCAAGTGACAACGACTATACAATCGTTTATTTCGTGAAGATTGATTCAGAAAATACGACATCTATTGCGCGTAACAAACGTCCATCAAATATCAGGAAATTCCAATATTTTGATTTGCTTGGACGCCCTTCTGCAAAAAGAAGAAATCGTATCACGCCTGAGATTTTTTATTAAAGTAGAGCCAAAAATAACCCTACCACTATGAAAGCCTACGTCTATAAAGAACACAAGAAGTTTGAATTGATGGAAAAGCCGAAGCCTGTACTTCAGGATTCGAAGGATGCCATTGTCCGTGTGACCATGGGGAGCATCTGCACTAGCGATCTTCACATTAAGCATGGTTCTGTGCCGCGGGCGGTGCCGGGAATTACCGTGGGCCACGAGATGGTGGGCGTTGTGGAATCCGTCGGTGATGATGTGAAAAACGTGAAGGTGGGCGACCGCGTGACGGTGAATGTGGAAACTTTCTGCGGTGAATGCTTCTTTTGCAAGAATAGTTTCGTGAACAATTGTACCGACAAGAACGGCGGCTGGGCTCTGGGATGCCGCATTGATGGCGGCCAGACGGAATTTGTGCGGGTGCCTTTTGCAGATCAGGGCCTGAACAAGATTCCTGATTCTGTCAGCGACGAGCAGGCTCTTTTTGTAGGCGATGTTTTGGCTACAGGTTTCTGGGCGGCCCGCATTTCTGAAATCAAGACTGAGGACACGGTGCTGATTATTGGCGCTGGCCCTACAGGCATTTGCACGCTGCTTTGTGTGATGCTAAAGAATCCGGCGAAGATTATCGTTTGCGAAAAGGATGAAATGCGTCGCGAATTTGTGCGTAAGCATTATCCCCAGGTGATTGTGACTACGCCGGAGGAATGTGGTGCGGTGGTGCAAAGGGAAAGTGCCCACGGCGGTGCCGACGTTGTCATTGAAGTGGCCGGAACCGAAGACACTTTCCGCATGGCCTGGGAATGCGCAAGACCCAACGCCATCGTGACAGTGGTGGCCCTCTACGACAAACCTATGACGCTTCCGCTGCCTGAAATGTACGGCAAGAATCTCATCTTCAAAACCGGCGGTGTAGACGGCTGCGACTGCGCCGAAATTCTCGCCCTCATTGAGCAGGGGAAAATCGACACCACCCCGCTAATCACCCACAAGTTCCCCCTGCAGGACATTGAAGAAGCTTACCGCATTTTTGAAAATAAGCTGGACGGCGTGATTAAGGTGGCTATTGTGTAGATGCTTTAGTTCATGTTTTTGCCGCAGCACTTCTTGAATTTCAGCCCGCTGCCGCAAGGACAGGGATCATTGCGTCCGACCTTAGGACCGCTATTTTGGAAAGGAATCCCATTTGCTAATCCGAATGGATTCGCATTGCTACCTGGTCTAGGCAAGCTAAGCGGAGTGTGCCCTAGGTTTGTCCACATTCTGCAATTGTTGTTGAATTCCTGCAACGGCCTAAGCACTCTTTCAACTTCGTTGATGTCCTTTAATTCAAGGCCGAATTCCGTCCGCAGGAATTCGATTTCCCTAAATGGATTTCTTCCTCGCATGCAGGACTCCAATAGATAAGAAGCGATGTCTAATGCTGTTTCTGGGTCCTTGAATTGCTTGACGGCGTTGAATAACTTTTCGTATTCAGGAATATATGTGTTGAGGTCCGTTTCAGCAAAACCCCAATGTTCGATTTCTTCGCGGGTTGGTTGATATATCTGCTTTCCCTTTTGCCCTTCCATAATCTCCGTGATTTCATCGCCGAACTCAATTCGGTAGTCGGTAAGACCACCGTTGAAGTAATGGAAGTACTTTGATACCTGGGCGCATTTTTCGATGTGCTTACACATGTCTTTGCCGGAAAAATTTGTGCCATGATCCCGGTTCCATAAATCCGCAATATCGGATGCCGTAGCCACCCCATAAAGTTCGTCTGGCAAGTAAGCCTTAAGATTATCCGCGTCCTTGCCGTAAAGGTAGAGTAGCCCCATTTCTGCCAGATATTTATGAGATTTGGTAAGATTATGATTATATATCTTTACCAAATGTATTGTTTTTGGCAAGATTTGGTAAATATTATGCTGTTGTGATCAAAGTGCGATTGTGTAGAGTTGTTTCTTCAGCAGATTGGAGTGGCTGCCTGTACGGGTAAGCGTCAGTACAAGTGGTGCTGTTTCTGAATTAGTTTGACATCGCTTTTGAAAGAGGGTGTCTTGGCAGAAAGTGTATACATCTTGGATGAATTTTGAAAAAATATCCGAGAGGTGTGATGTAAAGTCTTTTTTGGAGTTGTTTTTTTGTTAGATTAACCCTGTATGGAAAATCATCTTTATTGGATTACTGATTTAGTTTATGTTGTTGTGCTTGCCATTATTTTAAGGCATTCGTATATCTATCGCGACGAAATTTCTCCCCTGAATCGAGCCTTTAGAAAATTGCTTGCCTGGAGTGTTTTTTTCTGTTTCCAGGATGCGGTCTGGGAACTGTCTAGTTTTGAGGCGGTAGGTATCCCCTCGTTGTTCTTTGTGACATCGACGGTGTTTCATGTATGCACAATCGTATCGGCTTATTTCTGGTTAGACTTCTTGCTGACCTTCCTGCGAAAAGGGTTTCAACATCAGAAGGCTTTTCGTGTTTTTGGCGTTGTGATCGTTTCTTTGCAATTGATCCTTGTTGTTCGCAATTTCTTTTACCCGACCATATTCTCTATATCAGAAGATAACGCCTATGTCGCCGAAAGCCTGCGCTGGGTGGCCATGCTGGCCCCGCACTTGATTATTGTGGTGGCCGGTCTTGTGATGGCCTACTTCTGTATCAAGAATAGTCGCAAGGATGATGGCCGACAATTCCCTGTTCTGATGTTCGTCATCATGCCGTTTATTTTTGGAATTCTCCAGTTGCAATTCTCGGGCTGTCCGTTCAACTCGATGAGCTATTTCATTGGTTGTTGCATCGTCCATATTTTTATTGCTGCCCGTGAACACAACGAACGTATGACGGTGGAGGCGAATACCGATGGCCTTACCAAGGTGTTTAACCGCCACGCCATGGAAGAAGACGCTAAACGTTATAGGAATGATCCGTTGGAAGATTCTGCTATTGTATATTCCATAGACATTAACGGGCTCAAACAGGTAAATGATAGCCTGGGCCAGGAAGCCGGTAATGAATTGGTGTTGGCTGCTGCGGCCTGTATTTCCAGGGCATTCGGTTCCAAAGGAAAGGTTTACCGATATGGTGGTGAAGAGTTCATGGTCTTGGCTCGTTTTGATGGCGATGGAACCTTCTTTAAAACGAGGCTTTTAAATGAAGTTTCTCGCTGGCAAGGTCAAAAGGTGAAGGAACTTGCGCTGTCCATTGGCTTTGCCGAAAAGCGGAATTTCCCCATGTCAGATGTGGTTGAGTTAAAGGCTATCGCTGACAATATGATGCGATTGGACAAGAGTAACTATTATAGGAATAAGGGTGTCGACCGTCGAAAATTGCGTGAAGCCTTCGGGGCGGTCTGTAATTCCTATACGAAAATCCTGAAGTTGAATTTGGCTACGGATACTTTTGACATTGTCCAGATGGATCCCAGCGAAAGAGACCCGCGTCGAGGCTTTTCTACGGAACATTCCAAGTGGCTTGAAAATTACGCCCGACAGGGTCGGGTGTATATAGATGATGTGAAAAACTTTTTGCAACAGACCGATCTTGAAAATCTGCGCAAGCATTTTGTGAATGGGCGGAAATCCTTCTCGTTTGTCTATCGAAAGAATACCAAGCTAGGTGTAGAAACAGCCTTGATGGAACTCTTGAGAGCGTCCGATTACACCGATGAATCCCCTAACGTTTTTCTGTATGTTAAGAGCATGAACACATCGGTGAAGAAATCGGACTAGGAACTTGCTTAAATCTTGCAATCCTTGATTGCAGTAAGGGAGCCTGCGGCGTATGCCTTTTTGATGCAGTCGGCGATGGATTCGGCTGCATCAATTACTTCCTGGGAAATGATAGTGCCGTCTGATGTATCGGAAGGCTGGGAATTTGCCTTGATGATTGAATCTGCAACGGCTTTTGCAACGGAGTCTGCGATGGCGGCTTGAATGGAGTCAGCCCTTGCAGCATCTTCGATACGTTTGTCCTTGATTTCCTGATACATCTTCTTGCTGATGCGGTCGATATTGGTCCCGTTCTTGGCAACTATTCTGATTATGCCTTCTCTGGCGGCGTAGTAGAATTTGCCTACGTTACAGGAATCACCCTTTTTTTGGGGCGTTTCAAGGATAAGGACATTTTTGTAGTACGTGTCGTTAATCGAGACAGAATCCTTGTATTCACCTTTGAAAAACGGATTGTCCTGGTCGTTTTCGTCTATCGGGCGAGAGCTGACAAAAGCGTTGACTTCTCCGCAAGTGACAAAAATGGATCCTCCGTAAGTTGTTGCGTCTATTCTTAGTCCGAGTTCAATCGGCATGGTGCTTGCGACTCCCTCGTATTTCAATGAAGGAATGTCGTCTTCGGTAAAAGAAATAGAGTGCCTTATTTCATCTGTAAAACCACGGGAGTCCTTGAAGTAAATGGAACTATCCTTGGTAAAATGTTTATGACCATCGACGTATGGGATTAATGTGTCGGAGAAATATAGATGGTCGTTGGTTGAAGACGAAGAATCCGGGCAGCCGGTAAAATACAGTGCACTCAAGGCAAGGATGAGAAATCTTTTCATTAGTATCCCTCCCTTTCGTTCAAGGTGATGGAACTTTCGTCTTCTAGGTCGATTCTTATGATTCCCGATTTCTGATTGTAGTAAACCATGGCTCCACTATTGAGGGAACTAAGGTCCTTGACCACGGCTACGTCGTGATAGGTATTCTTGTTGACTTTCAGCGATTCAATCAAAGTGTCTAGATTGTTAGATGTAGACGGATCGTCTAGATAGAATTCGTGCTTGCCTATGGTAGCCTTGATCGTTCTGATAGAAGTGCTTGAGGAATCGACGGAACTGGCATTCAGCTTGATTGATAAGATGGGGTAGTCGGATTCCAGCCAAACATCTCGAAAGACCTGGCAAGACATGCTGTCTGCGTCGTTAAGCGCCTTTGTGACGGTGAGAAGGATGTCTTGTCCGTCGGAATGCTTGAATGGAATTTTTTCGTTCAGTTTGTACTTACCGAAATTTTTCTGATAGTCATTCAGTGAAGAAACGCGACTGCAGGATCTGTATGAGCCTGTGGTTGTGCTGGTGTCGTCGGCACATGCGATGAAACATGCCGAAGAAAGGGCTATAATAGCGAGATGTGTTCCTAACCTTGTATTTTTCATGAAAATAAATATAGACAAAAAGAACGGCTTTCTGAAAGTCGTTCTCTTTTTTTTGCAAAAGATGATTTAGGTCACGAACTATTGTGCCTGATCGTAAACAATAGTTTAGAATTGGAGCCTTATGCTGTTTTTGTTTTGTCCTTGGGCAGAACAAGATTTAGAATTACCGCTAACACAAAAACCACAGCCACACAATTCTCTGCAAAGATGGTCTGGATAATTTGGGGGAATTCCTTGAACATGCCGGTTGCCTGGGTGAAGCCTAGGCCTACGCTAAGGGAGAGGCTGGTAATGATCATGTTACGCTGGCTAAAACCGCTCTTGGACATCATGCCGAATCCTGCAAAAAGAATGGATCCGAACATCATGATGGTGCAGCCGCCAAGCACAGCCTGGGGGATAGTTGTAAGCAACGTTCCCACCGGCGGGAAGATACCGCCCAGCAACATGATGACTGCTCCTGTAGCGATGGTGAATCGGTTCACGACGCCGGAGAGGGAAGCCAGGCCCACGTTCTGACTGAAGGAGGTGATGGGGGTACAACCGAAGATACCGGAAATTGTGCTGACAAAACCATCGCAGGAGATGGCGCCTCCCATTTCGACTTTGTGGATTTGACGCTTGAGTGCGCCGTTCACCAGGGCGCTAGAATCGCCCACAGTTTCTGTAGCAGAAACCAGGAAGATGGCCACCACAGAAAGGATGGGGCCCAAGTGGAATTCCGGAGTGAAGGGGAGTATCTTGGGAAGGGCGATGATGCTGCAGTTGGATAGTCCCGAGAAATCTACCATGCCCATGCAGAGGGCGAGAATGTAGCCAACAATAAGGCCTACCAGTACAGAAAGGGACCTGAGAAAACCCTTGGCGAACACTTGAGTGAGCAAGCAAGTGAGCAAGGTGACGCTTCCTACGATCCAGTTGTGGGTGGCACCGAAGTCAGCAGAACCCTGGCCGCCGGCGAAGGAATTTGCACCGATAGGCAAGAGAGAAAATCCGATGGCCGTCACCACGGTTGCAGCGACGATGTGGGGGATAAGTTTCAGCCAGTATTTTGCACAAAGACCAAGCAGGCCTTCGACGATACCGCCTACAATCACGGCGCCCATGAGGGTGCCCATGCCTTGGGTGGTGGCAATGCCGATGGAAACGGAAAGGAAGGTGAAGCTGATGCCCATGACGATGGGCAATCTGGAACCGATTTTCCAGATGGGGAAAAGCTGCACCAGGGTGCCGATACCGGCGATGATCATGCAGTTCTGAACGAGGGCCGCAGTCAGCCCCTTATCCAGGTTTACAACCCCGGCAAGGATCATGATGGGGGTTATGTTGGCGACGAACATGGCTAGCACATGCTGCAGGCCGAAGGGCAATGCCTTCAGCACCGGCACGCGACCGTCCAGCTGATAGATGTTTTCTGATGAATTGTTCATACTGTTACCCCAGTTTCAAATTTGTATTCTGCAACGGCAGTTCCGGCTGTTCCCTAAACTTGATGGTCTGAGTTTCCCAGTCCATGGATTCGACGATGGCGATGGATTCTACGCGGTAGCCTTCGGCGCGGAGTGTTGCGCCTCCCTTCTGCTGACCCTTTTCGATGGCGATGCCTAAACCAGCCACAGTGCCGCCGGCCTGATGGACCAGGTCGATGAGGGCGTGGGCTGCGGCTCCATCTGCCAGGAAGTCGTCTACGATGAGGACTTTATCGGTTGCCTTCATGTAGGGCTTGGAAATGAACACGTTGTTCATCTTCTTGTGGGTGAAGGAGTAGGCCTGGGCAACGTACTTGTCGTCGGTGCTGTTAGCGGTCTGACTCTTCTTGGCGAAAACCACGGGTACGTCGTAAAGGTGGCCCAGCAAAGTGGCGATGGCAATACCGCTGGCTTCAATAGTCAGGATCTTGTTGATTTCCACATCGCGATAGCGACGCTGGAATTCGTAGGCCATCTGGCGCATAATGTCAACGTCGATCTGATGATTTAAAAAACTGTCAACCTTAAGGATGTTGCCTTCCTTAATGTTGCCGTCACGGAGAATTTTTTCTTCAAGAAAGTTCATGCGCGAAAATTTAGGAAAATCTATATTTGAACTTATGCCGAACTTTCAAAGGCGCACCTTCATCGCCATTGACTTGAAGTCTTTCTTTGCCTCTGTGGAATGTGTTCTACAGGGGTTGGATCCGTTGAAGGCGAACTTGGTGGTGGCCGATGCCAGCCGTACTGAAAAGACGATTTGCCTGGCGGTGAGCCCGAGCCTGAAAGCTTACGGAATTCCTGGCCGAGCCCGCTTATTCGAAGTAATCCAGAAATTAAAAGAGGTGAAGCGTCGTACAGGTGTGGATGTGGATTACATTGTGGCTCCGCCCCGCATGGCGAAATATGTGGAATTTTCTACCAAGGTTTATAACGTCTACCTAAAATATGTGAGTGCCGAAGACATTCACAATTACTCCATCGATGAATGTTTTTTGGACGTTACCCAGTACCTCAAACTTTATAAGAAAACGGCCCGGGAATTGGCGAAGACCATGGTCCAGGACGTACTTGAAACTACGGGTATAACCGCAACGGCGGGAATCGGCAGCAACCTTTACTTGTGCAAGATTGCCATGGATATTATGGCCAAGCATGTAGATGCCGATGAAGACGGAGTCCGCATTGCGGAACTGGACGAAATGAGTTTTCGCAGGAACCTGTGGAATCATCGTCCTCTTACCAGTTTCTGGCAGATTGGCCGCGGGATTGCGGAACGTCTGGAAAATTGTAACCTGAATCGCGGTCGTGGAATTTATACCATGGGTGACCTTGCCCGTGTAAGTATCAAGAATGCCGATGCCCTTTATAAGATGTTCGGCATTAATGCCGAAATCCTGATTGACCATGCCTGGGGCTATGAACCTTGTACCATTGCCGAAATCAAGAAGTACAAACCAAAATCCAACAGCATTGGTGGCGGCCAGGTTTTGAGCTGCCCCTACACGGCAGAAAAGGCCCGCATTGTCGTTCGCGAAATGGTAGATTCCCTGACATTGGATTTGATAGACAAGAATCTGGTGACAAACAGTCTAACCTTGATGATGGGCTATGACCGCGAAAATGTGGACAAGGGAATTTATGTAGGCCCCACGGTTATCGATAACTACGGACGGGAAATACCGAAGCCCGCTCACGGATCTGCAAATCTGGGCCGCTATACTTGTTCCCAGTCCGCTATTGCCGAGGCGGTGATGAAACTGTTCGACCGGATTGTGAATCCGAAGCTGACCTTGAAACGTCTGAATCTTGTGGCTAACGATGTGCTGGACGTGAGTTACGAGGAAGTGGACCTTTTTACCGATGTTGAAAAGCAGGAGAAGGAAAAGAAACGCTTGAAGGCGGAACTGCTGATCAAGAAACGCTTTGGCAAGAACGCCATTATCAAGGGCATGGACTTGCAGGAAGGAGCCACTACGGTGGAACGCAATGGACAAATCGGAGGTCATCGTGCCTGATAACTACGAAGACATTATCAATTTGCCTTACCCGCGGAACGACTGGAATTTTCTCATCAAGCATCCTCGCATGTCTATTGAAAATCGTGCGAAGATTTTTGCTCCCTTTGCCGCCCTCCGCGGCCATAGCGATGCCATTGCGGAAACTACCGAAAAGAAGCTGACCATCCGTCAGGAAGAACTGATGGAGGATTCCCGCATTGAACTGGACGAGGCGTTGGCCGCCTTGTCGGAACGTCTGCAACGTGGTGAACATCCGACAATTCGAGTCAGTTATTTTGTGCAAGACAAAATCCTTGCTGCAGGCGTAGGGACCTACAGAGAAATTGAAGGTCTTGCCGCCAAACTGGACTTGAATACGGCAACGCTCCAAATTGTAGATACAAAAATTCCACTGAATGATATCCAGTGGATTAAGTTTGCTTAAGTGGTTTTGAATTATCCCATGGAGTTGGTCACGTTCTTGGTGGCCATGACAATCTTGTCGGGGTCGCTTTTCAGTCGGTAGAAGAGGAACTGGCTGTAGCTAATGCCCTTTGTGTTGTGGAAATCCGGCGTGGTGCGGAACAGGATTGAAGTCTGTTCCATTTTTTCAAGTTTAGAACGTACATTGCTGAAGTCCATGAATGCCGTTAGACGATCCTGGTCTTCGGGAATAACATATTTCTGGATGAACCATTTGACGACGGCATCGTAGTCAAGAACCTTCATGGCTGTAGTGACATTTTCGACGAGCGAAATATTCTTGTACAGCTGAACTTTCTTGGAGGCCAGTTCAATTCGGCAGATCATGGTGTAGTTCTTGCTGAGACCTTCGATAATCTGATGTTCGAATTGCAAATCGCGAACTTGTTCCAGTCGGGCGGCACGGCCATGGTCCACCAGTTCCAGGATGAATAGTGCCTTGGACGGTTCCCCATCAATTTCTTCGATGGTTCTGAAGGTGGCCTGATGCCAGTGTCCGGCGATGGTCTTGTATTCGTAAACGAGACTCTTGTTCTTTTTCAGATCCCTTTTCAGGAACTGGATGTCAAAGAACTGGGCTACGATTTCCTTGTATTCGGGATCCACCAGCTGAATGGTGTCGTTCATGATTCCGGTAAAGGTCAAGGACTTGGGGGCGTTGGATTTTGCCAAGGTTTTTAAGACCCAGTAGCTGTTCTTTTCTAGGTCGATGGTTGCCATCAGGGCGTAAGAATTGGAAAGGCTGCGAAGGATGGCGTCAATTTCGCGCTTGTAGCTCAGTTCTGCAATGCCGCGCTTGTATTCGGGATGCTTCTCGTAGAAGGCTTCCTTGTCCTTATACATCTTGGTTTCGGCATCGCGGGCCACGTCTTCGATATGCTTGGGATTCTTGCTCCAGCTGCAGCCGATGGAGGCCTGGGGAACGGGATCCTTGCTCAGGTAGGCATGGAAGTTGTCGGCCAGGAATTGAACGTCTTCCTTGTCGCTTCCGTGGATCACGATCAGAAATTCGTCGCCGCTGATTCGGTAGATGAGTTCGTGCTTGAAATTTTCGACCAGCTTGCTGGTGAAGGAACGCAAGAAGTCATTGCCGGCGGCATGACCGCGAGTGTCATTAATCAGCTTGAGACCGTTTAGGTCGGCAAAGATCACGCCGATACTTTCTGGCTCCTGCTGGCTTGCGTAATTGCGGCACTGGGTCTGATAAGAGTAAAAGTTATTCAATCCGGTTAGAGTGTCATACTTGCAGAAATGCTCCAGTTCACGCTGCACTTCCATCTCGTGGACGTAGGAATCGTGAATGTCCTGGACAAACAGCCATGTGGACTGGTTCTTGTCGGTGTAGTCATCGGCCTTGATGATTTCCATGAACACCCAGCGGAACACGCCGTCGGTCTTTCGACGGTATCTTAGGCGGAAACGGTCGTTTTCCTTAAAGAAGCTGCGGAGGGAATCCAGGGTCAGCCTTGTTCGGTAGATATTTTCGTCTGCTTCGTAGATATTTCCCCTGTCGGCGAACATCATGAACCATAGAGAAATGCTCTTGATGTCGTTTTTCTGCTCGTCGGGGGTCTCTGTAGGGAGAATTTTGACCACTTGATAGGTATCGTCCGTCAAATTGACTTTCAAGACCTTGTAGTAGGTCTTGGCCAATGCGGAGATAGCGTTTGAGATATCGATAGTGGACATATATTAAAAAATATAAATGATTTTTTTTGATTTACTACCTTTGTGATATGCAACCCATAAGAAATATTGCCATTTTGGCCCACGTCGATGCGGGAAAGACGACCCTTTCCGAGCGTATTCTTTTTGCTGCTGGCGAAGTGCGTCGCCCGGGTAAGGTGGAAGAAGGTCTTGCCACCATGGATTATCTGCCCGAAGAAAAGGAACGAGGCATCACTATCGAAAGTGGGGTGGCTCATTTCGAGTGGAAAAATACCTGGTTTAATTTTATCGACACTCCGGGCCATGTGGATTTCGGCGCCGAAGTGGATATGGCCCTTACGGCTGTGGAAGGGGCTGTGCTGGTGGTGAGTGCTGCCAGTGGAGTGGAAACTCAGACGGTTGCCGCCTTTAAAAAATTACGGGCCGCAGGTGTGCCGACCATACTGTACATAAACAAGTTGGACAATCCTGATTATTCTCTGGACGAGACCCTCATTAACGTAGAAGAGATCCTGGGTGTGCGTCCGGTGCTGATGACGGTTCCCGAATATGAGAACGGTCAGATGGTCAGTGTGCTCGATGTGCTGAGCAAGAGTCGCTTGGTCCATTCAGACCGTGGCGAAGAAGTGGTGGACTCCGCTGATGTTCTTTCTGAAGGGTCTTCCTCTGAACGAAGTGAAGGATCTAGCGGTTCCGGCGCCGATTTGCTGGCCAAGCATTATAAGGAAGCGGTAGAATTCGCTAGCAACTTCGATGATGAAGTTCTGGAATTGGCCCTTGAAGGTAAGCCGGTTCCGCCCAAGGCTGTGCTTCGCGGTCTTAAAGGTCTTGCCCTGGATTCCGACTATGCGCTTTGCTATGCGGGTTCTGCCATGGCGGGCTTTGGCGTGCGCAGTCTTGTGACAGCCTTGAGCTTTTTCTTGCCCGAGGTTCCGCAGTTTGATGAACGGGAATTAGGCCAGGTTATCCGTCTGCGTCATTTCAAGGGCGTGGGGGAGATTTCCCTGTTCCGCGCCCACTGCGACATGGAGCGGAAGGAATGGCCTGCAGGTTTTGAGTTCTCACGTTTGAAGGCCAACCTTCTGATTCCCGTAGAAGAAATCCGTGCCGGTGACATTTACGCCATGCGTACACCTTTTGAAACGGAGTTGGGTCAGGTCATTATGCGGGATGGCCATCTTCTGCAAGACGAAGAAGATTCGAAGGGCGAAAACATCCGCGACCGTTACCAGCCCTTGTTGCAGACCCGCGTAGAATGTCTTGCTACTGACGACTACCATCATGTAGAAAAGAGCCTGAATACCTTGAGCCGCATGGATCCTAGTTTCCGCGTGGTTCATGACGATGGTGGCTTCTGGTATCTGCATACGGTTGGCGAAGTCCAGCTGGATGTTCTGCTGGCCCGTCTCCGTCGTGAATTCGGTTGTGAAGTTCAGGCCGGCGATCCCGAGGTCCGCTGGCAGGAGCGCCTGTCCCATGAAGTGGATGCTGTAGAAAATTCCTTCCAGCTTGGCCCCCATAAAATTAGCATTAAACTATCTGCGTCCCCCATTCAAAATGATGTGGTGGAAAATTCCGCAGAGCTGCCCCAGAATCACGACATTCGTCTAACCGCAGAATTTTTGGAAACGGCTCCTCGCGAGATTCTTGCCGGTGTCCGTTCCGCACTTCTGGAAACGGCTGAAATTGGTGTGCTGGGCAAGGGCCCCCTGGTGGGTGTCCGCTTCGAAGTCCTGGAATTCAGCTGGACCGAAAATGCCCTGCCGCCCATGATCAAGAAGGCTTGCGCCGATGCGGTTACCAAGCTTTTCAAGCCGTCTGACATTAAACTTTATGAACCGGTCATGGAACTTTCTTTGGAATGTCCGGTGAACTTTGCCGGTAATATTACCAGCGATATTCAGGCCCGTGAGGGAAGGGTCAAGGAAATCGGTGGCGATGGACGTACCCACTTCCTAAAGGCGGATATTCCCCTGCGGAAGATTTTTGGATACGCTACCAACGTGCGCAGCATCAGCAAGGGGACGGCGTTGTACAGCTTGAAACTGCTGGGCTATCGACCCTGTGTTGAATAACTCCGCTGTTAGCTGCGGGCCATCTTGGCGCGGCGTCTGAAGTGCTCAATGAGCGGGGCCACGGTTTCCTTGAAGTCGTCGTGGGTCTCGATGCGAACAAAGTCAATGGACATGCGCTGGAATAAATCCTTGGTCTGCTTTCCCTGACGCTTTGCCTCTCGGGCGAAGGCTTCGCGGAAGGCGACGTCTCCGGTGTCAATGAGCAAGGTTTCGCCAGTTTCGGGGTCTTCCAATTCCACAAGGCCTGCAGGGGGCAATTCCATTTCGCGGGGGTCCACCACAGAAACGGCCAACACGTCGTGACGCTTGCGCAGGATCTTGAAGGCGTTCTCGAAACCTTCATCCAAAAAGTCGCTCATCACCACCACAACGGCCTTGCGATTCAAAATCTTGCCGGCATATTCCAGGGCTACCTGGGTATTGGTGCCGTGGTGTTGGGGCTTGAAGTAAAGAATTTCGCGAATCAGGCGCAGTACGTGCTTGCGGCCTTTTTCGGGAGGAATAAAGAGTTCTACCTGGTCGGTATAAATCAGCAGGCCCACCTTGTCATTGTTCTTGATGGCTGCAAAAGCCAAAAGGGCCGTGAGGGTGGCCATGACTTCGCCCTTCATCTGCTTTCCGCTTCCGAATTCGGAACTGCTGGAGGCGTCAACCATCAGCAGCATGGTCATTTCACGTTCTTCGATGAACTTTTTTACGTAGGGGGTGCCGGTACGGGCCGTCACGTTCCAGTCAATGGTTCGCACGTCATCGCCAGGCATATATTCACGGACTTCGCTGAATTCCATACCATTTCCCTTGAAGGAACTATGGTAGGCGCCGGTCATGACCGTGTCCAGCGTGCCGCGAACGCTCAATTCAATACGGCTGACGGTTTTTAGAACTTCTTTATCAAGCATTTTAATCTCGTTTTACGGGGAGTAATATACAAAAAATCATTTTTTAGAACATTCTATTTGACATTTTCCAAGCAATCTCCGATAAATATAAAGAGATAAAAAAGGTAAAATGCAATGAATGACAAATTAATCGAGATTTTCGAAGATACCATGGCCATGATCCAGGGGAACACCTCCTTGAAGAAGATTGTGGAAAATTCCTCCCAGGGAGCAAAACTCTACCTGGAGGGACGCGATGTCCCTGGTTTTGACGACGCCTGTAACAAGGTCTCGGATTTGATCCAGGACGACGGAACCGCCCCCAAAGTGACCGTTACCAGTCACCGTACTTTTGAAGCTGCCAGGAAACTGCATGAGAAGTATCCTGATAAACGTGTGGGGGTGTTGAATTTTGCTTCCGCTACTAATCCTGGTGGAGGTGTTACGAATGGAGCTTCTGCCCAGGAAGAATGCCTGTGCCGTTGTTCCACCCTCTATCCCGTCTTGAAAAGGGATGATTTTTTCCAGAACTATTATCGTTTTCATCGTAGACGCCATGACCATATCTATACGGACGCCTGTATCTATGTGCCCCATGTGGCTGTGGTAAAAAGCGATGTGGCTGAACCGAAGCGCTTGCCCAGCAGGGACTGGTTCGCGGTGGATGTGATTACCTGCGCCGCACCCAACCTGTGGTTTGACGCCAATGGCCTCAGTGATGAGGAACAGTTGGAAATCCACCTGAAACGTGGTGAAAAAATCCTCCAGGTGACCATTGCGAATCATGTGGAAGTTCTTGTCCTGGGGGCCTTTGGATGTGGCGCTTTCAGGAATAATCCCAAGGTCGTTGCGGAAGCCTATCGCCAGCTTCTGGAAAAGTACGGAAAGTATTTTACGGCAGTTGAGTTTGCCGTGTATTGCAGTCCCCGTCATGGCATGGGTAATTATGATGCCTTTAAGGAGACTCTAAAATAAACGTAACCGCCGCAGGTGTGTTGTGTACTGCGGGCCGTCGGGGTGTTGTTCCCCGACATTTTTTTTATCATGCTGACGTAGGCCAGCATCAGCTGTCTCGTTTTCGAACCTTTCCCCAATAGATGCTATTCCCGATGCGATTCCAGTTCCTTGGCCTGCTTGATGATGTGGGCTTCACCTTGATTGCCGTTATCATGGCGCTGGTAAAGTGAGCTTTTGGCAACCTTTGATAAAAATTTGAGGGTAAAGATGAACATGAAGCCGATTCCTGCGTACCATACCATATACAGTACCATGTACATGGGACCTACGGTGATATACTTGGCGAGTGGCATGAAGGCGTCATAAAGGCCGTGAATTAGCGCGGGAACGAAAATAGCGCTTCTGGTGAATTCCCTGGATTTCTTGAAATTTCCAAGTAATGCCATTTCCTTGGATTTGCTGTAATAGTATCCCATGTAGACGGCAAAGCAGGCGTGCCCTGGGATGGCTGTCACCATACGGTCTATCGCGCAGGAAATCCCGTATTTTGAAACGTAATCGAAGTTTTCCAAAACAGCAAAGCCAAGTGAGACGAAAACCGCATATACGATGCCAGAAAATACGCAGTCAAAATTCTTGTTTTTCCAAGTGAGGACTCGAAGCATGATGTATTTGCCAAGTTCCTCACAGAAGCCGCAGATAATAAAAAACCTAAATAGAACATCCGCCAAGAAATAATCCTTAACATCGGTGAGGACGCTACGGAGAATCTCTAGGATGATTACAAAAATTCCGGAGAGCAAGGGCGATAGCGTTCCTAATCCAAAGCTCGCCAATAGCAAGAACTTCGGTTCTTTCTTGAGAGGTTCCATCATGTAGATGAACACCATCAGAAAGATTGCTGGAAAAACGATTAAGGAATATTCAAGAAGATACATAGGGCTACGTTGACCAAATATACATTTTTGATTGTGTCAAAATTTGTCTATATATTTTTTACATAATTCATCTATATTATGTTGAAAAAAGGAAAATGTACATGGCCAAGTTTTATTGCAAATTTTGTGGACTCTCGTTTCCGAGCGTATTCGCCCTGAGCAATGCACGGTGTCTGAACCACCCTGTAAAAGGTGGAAACCATCAGGTTTATGAAGGCTCAGAGAAACCGAAATACACCTGTAAGCATTGCGGATTATCATTTCCCTCGATTTGGGCAATGACGCACATTAGCTGCCTTAGACGTTCAGACAAGGGCTCCCACGAACCTATGTTGTAGTTTTTAACCACCTTGAAGTGTAAAATTTTCGCAACAAACGGGGCGCGTGAAAAGTAATAAGGGTTTCACCGCCCGCAAATGCCGGATTTAGGACTTTTTAGAAAAAAGTGTTTTTTTTCGTTAATTTTTGGCGTTTTTATTTATTATGTTTGGGAATGACGTCAGAAAGAATTCGAATTTAACACGGAGAAAACGCAAGGAAAAGTCGAACAAATTGACATAAAAGATTTTTGAGCTATAGCTCTTATTCCTCAATCAGAAATCTGGTAAATTTTAGGTACGCAGGAATTGGAGCGGACGCTCACACCTCGCTTGGGGGTGTGAGCCGTTTGCGTCTCCGCGTACAGGTTTACCAGAACCTCTGATTGGGCGGCGCTTCGGCTCATGCCCTTTTTTGTTGGTGAATTTATTACAAGCTGGAATGAGTGATCGCGAAAAATGGTATGTAACGAAACTGGGTGAATGTATTTTGTTTGAAAAAGGCGTATAAAGACGCTTATTTTCTTTGGTGAAAAAATCTTTTTTGAGGAAAGAGGAAGGAGGCATAATAGATGTCATGGAGTGGAAAAATCATTGGTGGGGTAATCGGTGGATTTGCGGGTGGTCCTATTGGTGCTGCTGCTGGTGCTTTTATCGGTAACTTATTCGATAGTGAAGAACGTCTACCGGAGCAAAAGGAAGAAGAGGAATTAAGTCCTGAGCAATTAAGAGTAGTATCCATTGTGATGCTGTTGGTGAAATTGTCTTGTATTGACAATGATTTTTCTGTAGAAGAACGGGTTCATTTAAAGGTGTTTTTTAAAGAAACTCTCGGTTTGGAAGAAGATTTTGACGATTTGGTAAAGATGGCTTTAGAAGATGAAGAACCTTTTGAAAAATGGGCTCAAGTATTTGTTTCCACAACAGAGGAAGATCCTAGTTTAAGAATTACAATGATGCATGCGCTGTTTGAATTGGCAGCGGCAGATAATATTTTGCACCCTGCTGAAGAATATTTTATGACAACTGTAGCAGGTCTTTTTGGCCTAAGTGATTTAGAATATGAGGCCATCAAGAATGAATATTTCCTTTGCAATGACGAGTATTACAAAATCCTAGGCTGCACGCCAGAATCTTCAAATGCAGAGGTGAAAGCTTGCTATATGCAGAAGGTCAAGGAAATGCATCCAGACAAGTTGCCTGCAGGATTACCGGCGGAAATAATCAAATTTGCGCAAGAGAAATTTGATGAAATTCAAACGGCGTACAACGTAATTCGTCAAGAACGTAATTTTTAACAATAAGAACATACAAAAAATGTTATGTAATGAAACTGGGTGAATGTATTTTTGTTTGAAAAAGGAAGAAAATGGTTTTCTGGATTTCCTAAATTGCCGTACGGCTTAGGCACTCCAGGCGAAAGGGGATATGAGGCTTGCAAACGCCGCTTTGAGGTGATTTACGGAGATTTGATTGCACCTCCATTTGAAGCTCGTTTTGGATACTATCCTTGTCCTAAGTGCGGCTCTGATCACACTAGAGCCATTGAACTAAAGATGAAGAAAAGGAAGTCTGAAAAGTAATTTTTGTTGATTGAAATTATTACAAGTTGGAATGAGTCTTTTTCCCAAAAGGAAAAAAATTAACACACAATTGACTCGAAGAGAGTATATTGAAATTGATGAAGGAACGCATGAAAGCCTCTAAAAAAATAACTTCTGTTGTTTATCCGAACGAACTAATTTGTTTGTTACTTGGCATGGAAATTGCGGGGGGGGGGGTAGGCTTTTTGAAAAATCTAGTTTAACACGATCAAAAATACACTTGAATGGCACCTCGGCGTGGATGCGCTGATGAGGTGTTTTTTTTGTGTTTAAAAATCTTTTATAGGAGATAATGAATATGCAGAATATTTTGTTAGAAATCGCTCGCCGTCATAATATGACCTCTTTTGAGAAGCGAATTAATGATGTAGTAAATAGTGAAAAAATAAAAATTGCTTTTATTGGCGCTTTTAGTGCCGGAAAAACGAGCTTGATCAATGCTATGTTGGGATTGAAGCTTCCTGTGTCAATTAAGCCGACGACAAAATCAATTTGCTTGATTGAGCCTCAAGAAGGGATTGTTTCGAACGAATTCTTTGTAGAAAATGGTATGGAACGACGTCCAGTCTCTTTTGATGAATTTCAGGATGTTGTGAATGGAGATATCACTGGAGTTGCAGGAGTTTTAGTGAAGCCTTCGGAAAATTTACCGACTGGGTGCGTATTCCTAGATACACCGGGTATTGATAATGCTGGGTCTGATGAAGGGGATTTGACTTCTGCGTATTTACAGTTCATGGATGCTGCTGTTGTTTGTATTGATGTAAAAGATGGAACAATCAAAAATCACCTATTGAATTATTTGAAACGCCCTGAGTTAGAATCAATAAAAGATAGTCTTATTTTTGTGCTGACTCATTCAGATCCTCAAGTTCGAGAATCTCATTCAAGCGTTGCTAGCGAGATTGCGAAGCAGGTGACTCAGGTTTTGAATATTCAAGATGCTGAGCAGAAAATAGTTTTAGTGGATTCCCTTAAGGATAATGTTTCTGAAATTGTTCGCGGAGTATTAAATGATAACGTTTTGAACAAGAGAGCTTCTTTGCTCCAGGAACGTGAGAAAAAAGATTTAAGGAAAATTTCTTTGGAAATGATTGCGTCTCTGAATACTCAAAAGAGAAATTTATCTTTGGATACCTCTACTTTAGATGAACAATGTTGGAAACTGAAAAAGAAAATTTCTGCGGTAGAAGCAGATCGCTATAATCATGAAAAGGATTTGGAAAAGCTTCGAGAAGAACTGATTCAGAATGTGTCTGGGAAAATGCTCTCTTATGCACCGGCTCTTGCCGCAACAGAAATTTCTGATCTTGAACAGCCTCTGCAGACGATGATGAATGATGTTAATATTGTTTGCAATACTGTTGTAGGTCGTTTTTTAAAGAATTATGAACTTCCAAAAAGCTTTGCGGGATTTAATGCTGATGTTCAGGCATCATTTGATGGAATTGAACATACGAAATCAATGGCCGTAACGGTTGCTACCGCTGTTGCTGTTGCTGCAATATGTCCTGCTGTTGGTGTGACAGGTAATGCTGCCGAAGCTGCAGCAGGTGGTGCCGTAAAGATTGCCGCAGCGAAAGCCGCAAAAAGCGGTGCGGTTGAAGCTTTTTTTGGAAGAGTCGCGACAGGCCTTGCAACAGTGGTGAAAGATATTAACCCACTTGAATATGTTGGCTCGGTAATAGCAAGGAAGGTGAAGGAATCTAGCTTTGAATCTATGGTAGCCAGTAAGTCAAAAATGATCTCCGAAAGTGTTGTTGAGGCTGTAAAACAAGATTTTTATAGAGAGGTTATTTCTCCGATTGAAAATTGCCTAGCAGAAGAAATGAAAGCCTTGGAAACGATCAAGGAACAAAAGGAAAAGGGCGTCCTTGATTTTCGAAATCAAATTGAAAATCTTGAAAAGTCTATAACATCGCTGAAAAACTTGTAGAAGGTTTTATGACTGATTTAGAAAAGAGAGTGAAGAATACATTGAAAACTCTACAGGCCTATCAAGAGAATACTGGGATTTCTGTGCAGGAATGGGTTGACTCCCTAAAGAGTTATTGTGATGATTCGTCTAGTCAGCCTTATGAGTGTTGCACCCGTATCGCGTTGGCAGGCTCATTTAGTTGTGGAAAATCAAGCTTTATAAATTCACTTCTTGGAAAAGAAGGTTTGGCTCCAGTTGCAAGTAGACCCTCAACAAGAGTTATCACGCGTTTTGTCTATGGCGATTCTCTAAAATGCGTGAATTCTGAGGGAGAAGAAATATCTCTTGAAGAGTATCAGAATGCTGCAACTTGTATAAGAGACGTTACAGCAAAAGACAATGTCTTTACAATTCAATATCCGGCTGATTTTTTGAGAAATATTGTGCTTTCGGATGTGCCCGGATTTGATTCCGGTGACGCTCATCAAGCGGACAGTGCTGTTAGTCGCATCGAAAATGAAAAAGCTGATATCATAATTTTCTTAGTTAATATCAATGATGGGACCATAAAGGAAAATGCTTTTAAAGAATTGCTTGGAGATAGTGTTGAAAAAAAAGGAATTTTGAATGCAGGCGAAAATCGAAAAAAACTGTATGTTGTAATTACTAGGGCCGATGATAAACCTCCCTCTGCTAGAGAAGGGGTTGTTAAAAGTGTTGAAAAAGCTCTTTTACAGCATGAAGTTGATGCTGCAAAAGTATGTCTTTATGCGACGATGTATAAAAATGAAAAAGACCGTCAATTATTTGAAAAAGTTAAACAAGAATTGTGCAGTGAAATTTTGCATAATGCGTCATATTCTAGTGAGGTGAAAAAAAATCGCATTGACTCTTGTTTGAAAAAAAGACAAGAATGGGCTGAAGGGTCCTTGACCAAAGTTGTTCAATCTCTTGAGCTTGGAAAAAATACGATGGTTAGAAAATTCTATGAGTCAAAGCATATTCCTGATTATATAATCAATTCAAACATATCTGAGTATAAGAAGAAATTTGACGAAGAATGGAGTCGTTTTCAAAAGTTTGTAAGTGAACAAATTGACAACTTGAATTTTTGTGAAGTTAGACGATACCCAGGTACATTATTTGATGATTACGCTGTTTGCGAGACGAATTGGAAATTGGAGTGGAATTATCGTATTTCGCGTATAAAAGAATTTGTTGACGAAAATGTTGAATCAAATTTGAGATTTCTTTTTCGACTCCCTCAATCTTTTCAAGATTTCTCTGTGGATGTAAAAAAAATGTCTCGTGATTATGATGTTTTTGGTAGCAGTGCTAGAGATGCAAGATATGCCTTTCGAGATAAACAGAATAGACTCCTTAGAAGTGTTTTAAAAGATAAAGTTGATCTGCCTTTATTAAAACGCAAGGCGGAACAATTTTTCAATGATTCAATTTCTTCGAAATTTAAAGAAAAAGAACAGCTTAAAAAAGAATTTGATTCTTTGTTTAATGAAATTTTAACTGTAGCAAAGGGGTAAAGGGAAGATATGTCTATTAATGCAAAATTTGAAGATGCTATTGTAAAACTTGATGCGGTTCGTCAGAATATTCTAAAGGATGAATCTTTGCTTCCGATTGCCTTTAGAACGAGCTCAGGTGAAGAGACTATATCGGATGATTCTTTAAATGAAAATTTTGAGAGTCTTTCCAATGAACCTTTTACCATTGCAATTTGCGGCGAAGTAAAGGCAGGAAAGTCGACTCTTTTAAACGCAATATTGTTTGGGGATGATGTTCTCCCGACATTTGACACTCCATTAACTGCGAAATTGACTTTTATCAAGAAATCAGAAAAACCTTACAACTATTTTAGGGTGAATTTTTATAATACTGAAGAATGGGAAACTGTTAGGGCGTCTCTTGAGCCGTCTGCATTGGCTGATTTGAATAAAAAAATGCAGATTGCTATGGAACGTTTTGGGATAAGTAAAGCCAATTGTGTTGAAAAGATTTCTATTAGTCGAGAAGTTAATGATTTGCAGGAATTGGACCAATATGTTTCTGCAATGAAAGTTGAGGATGAGTCTTCAAAAGCGGGGTGCTACACAGCATATGTAAAGAATGTTGAAATCTTTATAAATGATGAGCGTCTCCATAATTTACAGATTGTTGATACCCCGGGGCTAAATGATCCAAATGCGATTAATTCTCATGAGACAACTCGCTGGATTAATAATGCCCATGCTATAGTCTATATTGTTGCTGTACAGGGATTTAATCAGCCGGATCTTCAATTCTTTGAACAGTTTATGAATGGTCGTGGTCCAAAATTTAGAGTTATTGTCCAAAATAAAATTGATACGGAACCTGATCATTACCAAGAGTCTCTCGCTTATATGAAGGGCCTTGGCACAAAGCTTGAGTATAGAAAAATTGACTTGTTTTCTAATAAAGAAACTATTTGCTCTTATTCTGGTAAGCAGGCTTTGCTAGCGAAAAAGCAGAAAGCTGGAATACCTTTGACGGAAGATGATGAGTATTATTTGCTGGAAAACTTTGACTATGATCCAGACAATCTTGAACTTACTATAGGAAATAAACTTTTTGCAAATGAAGGGGCTGGTCGCATTCCTGCAATTAGCGGTGTTTTGCAACAGGTGTATTCTTTGAATATTAAGAAAATTGAGTCTGAAATGGATGAAAATGATCTAATGCAGGAAGAGTTGCAGAAGGATTTAAGTGAAATAGAAAAGGATTTAGAAAAGGTTCAAGATATACGTATTGGATTTAATAATAATAAGAAGCAAATTCAGGAACATCTTGGAGAAGTTATAAATGGTGTTCGTAGTAAAGTTGACCATCGTGTAAACGATTTATTTAAATCTCTTAATAAGAAATTTGAAGATAAAATCGGTGCCTTAATGCGTGAAGGAAACTTCAAGACGGTGCTAGGACGTTTTTCAAGTTACTGGGAGGAACAGTTTAATGACGCTGATTTTCAAATGACTGATTTCCTTAATAGTCATATAAAAAAATTTATGGGTGAGATTAAGGACAGTTGTAGTAGTGTTATTGAAAATTTAAAAGTTGTGTTGCAAAAAAAAGTTATAGAAAGTTTCTTCTATAGCGAAGATAACTCTAGTTGGATTGAAAATTCACGTATTTTAGATGGACTGAAATATGGGGAGGTGATGCCTTCAAATGCTTTCACGAATCTATTTTACAAAAATAGTCGTTTAACGGACGAAATTATTGGCGTTGTCTCAAAGGACGTTAGTGAATTTTTTGACAAAAGATATAGGGGTTTAGGTCTAGCGTGTCAAGAGACTATGAAGAATCGGTTAAACGCTTATCTTGGATACATAAACGAAAAGCTTGATGTAATAGAAAAAAAACTTGAAAATGCTAAGACTAAGCAGAATGATAAAAAAAATGAATTGTTGAAAATAGCAGAGTCGTCTACATCGTTAAAGATGCGTCGCGATGAACTGGAAAAAAAGTTAAGTGAACTTAGAGTGATGACAAAGGAATTGGAAATATGCTAGATGCAGAAGCTATAAAGAGCGGTTTAAAGGAATGTATTAATGATCCTGATCTAATAAAGAAGTGTGTTGAAGTTTGTATTGACAAATCATCGGTATTGGAGAAAAAATCTCATGGAGGAAATATGCTGAGTGCAGCAGTTGCTTTTGGCTTAGGAATTGGAGTAGGTGTAACTGCAACTTACTTTTATAATAAGTATATGCAAAATTGCGAAGAATTGAAGGGTTCTGAAGATACATCCATTGCGAGTGTAGGAGATGAACCTCAACTTGAAGAAATCCGTAAATGGCTTTGTCTGATTCTTGATGACTTTAAGTTGAAAAGTAAGGGAGATTATCTTGAAAAATTGCGTGTGCAGAATCGCTTGAGCAATGATGATGTGGCTGAACTTCAGAAGAAGTATGGAAAAATTTTAACTACTCCAACTTTGATTATTCAAAGAGCTTATAACCAGCGTTTTTCTGACAATAGGCTTTTGTGGAAAATTGAGAAAAAATGGTTAGAAAAACGTGGTGTTACGGGGATTTCTGATACGCAATGTCAAGATGAAATTGAAAAGATTCTTCTGCAAGAAGCTTGTCGTGAAATGCAAGAAGAATTCGATGTTTTTTTGAAAAGTAAGTAGATAAAGAGGACCCGTGTAATGATTGATACGGAATGTTTCGACGCTCTTAAGGGTGAACTTGGCGTAGATGATTTTTCTGAAATAAAGGAAGATCATACCCTTGCTATTGGGAAATTTTTGGCGGGAAGTGATTATGCTACTGCTTTGCAATTGGTTTCGGCGATTCCTGATTTGACCAAAATTCTTGCAGGAACGGTTCAGAAAATAGCAGATGCTTTTCACGAATCAATAGTTTCCAATAATGATTCTATGAGAGTTCTTTATGAAAATTATTCAAAAACGCTAGATGCTTATTTGGATGAATTAAAAAATTCTCCTTCAGATGAATTGAAGGCTGAAATTCTTCTAAAAATAAACGAGCTGAATCAAATGGCGTCAAAAAAAGATTCTGAAAACAAAGAGTTTTTAAAAAATCAAAATGATGGACTGTACAAAATTTTGGGTGCGATTGCCGGGGGGCTTTTGACTATTGGAGCGGGCTATGTTGCATACAATAAGTACCAGGAAAGCCACAAATCATTGCTTGGTCGAATTTTTGGCAAATAATCTATGTCTCTATCCAATATCGAATCCTCTTTAAACTCCATTCCGTTCTACCAGACGCATCCGTACATGAAGCCGTTTGTTGGTCGCAACTACGAGTCGGCTCTTCATAAAAAGTTGTTGCTGGTAGGCGAAAGCCACTATTTGCCTGCGGGTTCCACTGTACAGCGCGATGTTGACAGGTGGTATTCCGGTTCTCCGACACTTACCGAGGTAGAGGAGGGGTGGTGCAATACTCGTGGGACCCGCGAGTGGCTCAGCGGTGGCTATTGCAAAACGTTGAATTCTGCGTTAAAGTCTGTTGCTCCTTTTGCAGGTGAAAACGCATTTGACGAGGTGGCTAGCTACAACTACTTTTTGCGCCCTGCGGAGGAACAGGGTGATTCCATTGCGAATGTGTTGACAGCCATGGATCGTGAGTATGCGATAAAAAACTTCATTGACGTTCTGGAGGCTTTGCATCCAGATCTCGTTATCATGACGAGCCGACTTGTGGTGAATTGCGCAGAGGTTGAAGATTATCCAAAGTATTTCCGTGATGATCTTTGGCACTATACAGACCGCAAGGGCATTAGATATGTATATGTGAATCACCCCTCCAGCCCGCACTGGAATATGGCGGAACGCCCGGATTATTTCAAAGGGCTAACCAGCAGCCAATTTTTTGTGAAGTTTTTAAAGGAAAATTGGCTGAAGTAGCAAAAACTTTCTTGAAGAAACGTTATGTTACTTGTAACTTTGTTGCCTTATAAGTAATTTTTTTCAGGAACCTTTTGGTTTGTATTGAAAATAATTTTCAAAAGAGAAGTAAAATACTGAATTTTGGAAGTAATCCTTGAGTTTAAAGGAAAAAGACCCCGCAGAATTCTTCTGTGGGGATTTTGGTTTTACGGAGTTATACGGGAATTTTTAGAACCCCATGGTTCTGCCGGCCTTGTCGTCCTTGCAGCGCAATTCCTTGCGGAGTTCGGCTTCGATGCGGTCGGGAGTCTTGCTGCTTGTGGGGAAGTAGCGAAGGCGTCCGTTGACGGCGTTGAAGTCGCCGGGGGTGAGCATGGGAATCTGTGCCACGGAATCGGGGCAGACGGTATCCGGGAAGAAGACGTTCCAGATGTGACGTACACCGGCGGGCTTCAGGTAATCAAAACCCAGCTTCAGGGCGAAACGGCGGGAACTTGCCGGGTCCAGATGCTTTTCGAAGTTGGTGGCCGCCACAAAGATTCCCTTGAAGTTTTCCATCTGGGTCAGCAGTTCGTTGACCTTGCTGACTTCGTGGTTCTGGAATGCTCCGGCACGGTCATTCAGCAGGCTGTCTGCTTCATCGAAGAACAGAATGGACTTGGTGCGATTGGCTTCCTCGAAGGCGGCGGCAATTTGGGCTTCGGTCTGGCCTACAAACATTCCAAGCAGGTCGCTGGCGCGCTTGATAATCAGGTTGCGGCCGAGGGCGCGGGCCATGTAGCGAACGAATTCTGTCTTGCCGGTTCCCGGAGGACCGTAAAGCAGGATGTTCAGGGAGTTGGGCGCGTCATCTTCTTCCAAGGTGTTCCAGACCTGATCGTAGTTGTGAACCACTTCCATAATTTCTTGAGTGGAACCTTCGATGTTCAGACCTTCCAGGGAGTAGTTGGGAGCATGGCTTTCGACGTCCTTCAAGTTTCCATTGCGGATTCCCATGAGCTGTGTATGTGCCTTGAGAATTCTGGCGACCGTCTTGTAGCTGTCTGCAGCACCGGTGGCTCCGCAGTCTATAAGACTCTTGGTGCGCTGTACGGCCAAGGTGAGGCCGCCAGCCATGGCAGGATATTCCACCACAAGTTTCAGCTTTTCTTCGTCGGTGAGCAGGCTTTCTGCTTCCTGGGCTTTCAAAACGGAATTCAAGACGCTCAGACGTTCATCTTTTGCCAAAGGCTTGAATGCCATGGAAAAGTCGAAGCGTCGGCGGGTGCTGTCTTCTACCAATCCCGTCTTGTTGGAAATCCAGATGACGGGTGTGTGCAATGTTTCAAAGAAGTGATTCAGTGAACCTTTTTCGCCAAAATTCAGCACCATGTCCGCTTCGTCTACCAGGATAATTCCAGGATTCTTTTCGCAATGCCAGTCGGCCAGGGTGACGGCACGAAGGCGGTACTGCAGAAGATTGTTGTTGCGGGAATCCAGACGGCGTCCGCCGATTTCTTCATCATCCACGTCGATGCTCACTTCCCAAAGGGGGACCTTGAGCTCGGCGGCTAAAGCCTTTGCAAGCTCTGTCTTGCCGGTGCCGGGAACACCGTACAGCAAGACGTTCAGCGGGCTTTTTCGGTCATGGTTCTTGAGCATGGTCAACAGCAGGCGGGCATCGGGGTTTTTGCCCTGGAGCTGTTCAAAGCTGACGGTGGCCGGTTCTGCTGCAGAGAATGCCTTCATCTGGGCACCATCGCTGTAGCCGCTCAGATACTTGCAAACTTCGTTGGGCAAATCCAGGTTGTCGCTCAGCAAATTCAATCGGCTCAGGGCGCTGTTCTTTCCCAGAAGTTCCGTGATGCGCTCCGTCGAGAAACCGGTGGCGCGGGCGATGTTCATGAGGCTATTCACATTGTTGTCGTTGTCGCGGAAACGGCGGTGACGCAAAATGGAACGTTCCGATTCCTGGATTTCAAGATCCGGGCTGTCGCGGAGCCAGAGGTACAAAAGCATTTCCAACTCATCGTCGTTAAGGCGATAAGTATCCTTGACTTTCTGGACCCTTACAAAAGAGGAATCGTTCTTCTTGACGCCCTTCTTGATAGTGCTCATGGCATAATTGGTGAAATGTTCGCCGATGGTACGCTGCAGTTCCTGGAAAAGGGTAGGATGCATGTCGTCGGAATCCGTATTGCTGATGACCTTCAGCAAGTTGTTTACCGCCTTGACATGACAATCGGGCTTGTCTTCATCGACGAATCGCTTGATGGCGCGGAGGAATGTTCCGCTGCAAATGTCGGTTCGGAAACCGTCATCGTCATCGTCGTCATCTGCGTCTGAATTGAGCAGGGCCTTGAGTGCTTCGGCATCGGATTTCTTCCTGGAATTCTTTGCCTTGGATCCCTTCTTCTTGAGCAACGGGATGAACATCTTGACCACGTCTTCCGTGAACTTCATGGTGTGGGATTCGTCCATGAGGCGGATGGCCACGGACGTGTTGATGCATTCGGGATTCTGCTGCAGAATTCGAATCCAGTACTCCAGAATTTTCAGTGATGAAAAGACTACCGGATCCGGGCGCTTGATTTCGCCGCCCTTTTCCAGCTTGGAATGGATGTTGTTGAAGTACTTGGTGCTGCTGATGTTGCTGTTTGTGTTGACTGTCATAAAACCCTTGATATAACCCTGTCTGAAAACCTAGAACGGGGATCCCCTCCCCACGAGAGTATATCGTTTTGAGTTTTATAATTGTATACTGGAATTGCAGTTTTTTTTGGTGTGACTGCAAAAGAAGAACGTCTAACTAAAAAGGGTATTAAAAAAGGGAATAGCGCTGGCTACGTCCGCCCTTCTTTTCGGCCTTGAAAACGCCTTTTTCTATTAGGGACTGAATGTCTCGCAAAGAGGAGTCGTGGCTTACATCTGTAAGGGCTGCGGCTTCCTTGACTGAAAAAGGAACGCTCAATGCGCCTGAAAGGGCTGCTTCAAGTAAACGCCTTTCACGGGGGGTGAAGTCCATCTGGCTGAACTTCAGACGGACCTGCATATTCTTTAATGCTGGCGCAAGTTCTGTCAGACGTCTTTCAATGGAGTCGCGCAAGTTTTTAAGGAAGAATAGAATCCATTCCGTAAGGTCGCCGTTGCCTGCCTGGGCTTGGGATAGAATGCGCCTGTATTCGTCGCGGTGTTCTGCGAAAAGTTTGTTCAGCGGGTATTGGCATCGGGCGGTTTCTTCGCTGCGGGCCAGCAGCATGGCGCTGAGGGTGCGGGCGATTCGTCCGTTGCCGTCGTCAAAAGGTCGAATGGTCAAGAACCAGAACTGGGCAATGGCTGCCTTGATGGCTCCGTCTACAGAGGCGGTCTCGAACCAGTTCAGAAAACGTTCCATTTCGTGGGGGATACGGTCTGGACTCACGCCGACGAAAGTGCGGTTCTTATCGCCGTCCTGAAAGCGGATCGAACTTTCCTTGCTGCGGAATTTGCGGACCTTGTTTTGTCCGATGGCGGCATGCCATGCGAAAAGGCGGTCTTCTGTAAGAGGCGAGTTTGCGTTCTGCAGCGCGCCCAGAATATTTCGGACGGCGTCTACGGCGCCATTTCTCTTTGCGATTTCCTGCTTTATCTGTTCTGCGTCGAGGACGTATCCATCCAGTGAAAAGTTGGCGGCAATATCCTGCGCAAGAATGGACGTTTCTTCTTCTGATGAACTCACCAGGTCTGCGGTACCGACCAGCTTACCCTCCAAAAATCGGGTCTGGCCCAGAGCGTCGGCAACACTTTGGTGGTTGTAACGGAAGTTAGTCCAGTCGGGATATTGGTGGATGTAAAGCATTGACGAAAAAATATTAAATTTTAACCATGCAGAAAATTGATACTTGGTATAAGGCACAGGGCTACTGCCCGGTAGAAGAATATGAAATCGCAAGCTACCTGCTTTTTGAAGCCGGTGTTGCTACTCTCGAAGAATTGGATCCGGTGGAAGATGGTCGTACCGACTTCTGCTTCTATACCGGCGATAAGGAAGAACGCGACCGTATTGTGGCCGAGTTCCCCCAGTATCATTTTGAAGTCACCGAAGAAGAAGCCAAGGATTGGGACAAGTGGTGGCGTGACCGTGCCCAGCCTGTTTCCGTGAGCCCCCATCTGGTGGTGCGTCCGCCTTGGGTTGAATATACTCCCGAAGATCCGCAGACCGTTGTTCTGGAACTTGAGGCGAAGACCGCCTTCGGTACCGGCGAACACGATACCACCAGCAGCTGCGCCCATCTGATGGAAGAAATCGATTTCAACGGAAAGACCGTTCTGGACATCGGTACGGGTACTGGCATCCTGGCTATGTTCGCCCGCCGCAAGGGTGCAAAGCTTGCCGTAGGAACCGAAATCGATCCGCTGACTATTCCCTGCATTACCGAAAATTTTGAACGTAACGGTTTTGATCACAGCGAATGCGTGCTGGGCTTTTTGGATTCCTTCAAGGATGGCGTAAAGTTCGACGTGCTGCTCTGCAACATGATCCGCAGCGAACTGTGGCCCATGCGCGACGACATGGAAGACCTGCTAGCTCCCGGTGGCCAGATCATCATTTCCGGCCAGCTCCTGACCGAAAAGGACTACATCCTGAAATGGTTTGAAGAAGCCGGCTTCACCGTCCAGAAGGAAAGAATTTCTGGTGAGTGGTGGAGCGTGCTTGCACGCTCCTGAGTGAGACGCTGAGGGTGTTTGTATAAAGAAAACTACCGGCTAGGCCGGTAGTTCCGTAAAAGCCTTCTGGCGGTCATGGGAGAAAGAAATCCTTTGATTAATATTGAAATGCGGTCTGCAAGCTGCATCACAATAAAATCAAAGGATATAAAATGAATGATAGAAATAAATCGACTGCTCATACCACATGGAATTGCAAGTACCATATTGTGTTCGCGCCTAAGTACAGAAGGAAGATTCTCTACAATCAGAAAAGAGAACTTGTGGGAGGAATTCTTAGAAAATTATGCGAATGGAAAGATGTGGAGATAATTGAGGCTGAAGTCTGCCCTGATCACATTCACATGTTGGTTGCCATACCGCCGAAACTTTCCGTTTCGAGTTTCATGGGGTATTTAAAGGGCAAGAGCAGTCTAGAATTGTATGACATAATCCCGGAATTGCAGAATAAGTACCGGAATAGGGTATTTTGGTGTCGAGGTTACTTTAAAATGATGCCTTTGGGGGCTTTTTCTAAAAAGCGTATTTTGCGCTAGTTTTAAAGTTCAAGCCGGACTTGTCGAATTCTCCACTTCCTAGGAGTGTCATGGAAAATTCTTCTTCGATGGCGAGGTTTGGGTTGATTTTGTAGCTCGCACCTGCGAAGACGTCGATACCCGTATCTCCCTCTTCACCGAGATTGTGGGTGCCGTCAATTCTAGCTTCGCCATTGGTTTCGGAAATGTTCCAAGAGACCTTGCCGCCTACGAACCAGATGAAATTAGGATTCTTGTTGAAGTCCAGCTCTGTGGCCACCAAAACTTGAGATCCCCTTGTGACATCTTCTGTGTCGCCGTAGTAAGTCTCGCTGCTGACTGCGAAAAAGCTTTTGTAACCGACTTCATTTCCCCATGCAAAATGCCTGTTCAGGGTAAAGGCTTTTTGAATGCCCAAGTAGATGTAACCGGGAGCGAATTCCTGGGAGTCAAAGGGAATGGCCAGGTCGACAAAGGCCCCGAACTTTCTTGTAAACTGGTAACGGACGCCCAAGACGGGATTCATTAATCCGGAGTTGGTGGGAAGTTCGTTGTCGCCATAACTCTCAAGATCCAGGGGAATTTTATCCCCGGAGACAAAACCGATATCCATCAGGGAAATTTCGAAAGAGGATCCAAGAACATACCTTGCTCCCAATCCGAATGCGATGGGGTTATCACCTGTGCCGAGGTTAAAACTTGCCTTTACCTGAAGGCCCTTATCTGATTCCTGCAGAGGGAAGTATCCCCATGTGGCAAAGGACAGGCTTGCACCGAGGAGTGTAGAAACGATGATCTTTTTAGACATGGGAATATCTCTCTATCTGGAATTAGGATTAGTTTTCGGGCTTGTAGTAGTTGTTCGGGTTGATGTTGCTGCAGGGCTGGCATCCGCAAGTAACGCATGCGCAGGGAGTGCAGGCAGGAACAGGAACTTCCTTGATTTCGGTCTTTACGGGAAGAGGCTTCTCTTCAACCTGTTCGGACTTCTTCCAGGCGATGCTTTCGTTGAGGGTAAGCGGAGTGTAGGCGATTGCCAGACCGGAGTACTTACAGCTGTAGGTCTTGGTAGAACCCTTGGTAATTTCGGTTTCTTCCATGTGGACGTTGATCATGTCGTCTGCATCGGGGTAGAGCTTGGTGATGAACTTGAAGAATTCCACAGCGGAGCAGGGACCGTCTGCCTTGGTGGCTGCCATGCCCAGAACATCGATACGTTCGTTACCGTAAGCTTCGAAGGCGGCGTTGCTTACCGGTTCGATGGGGCTGATAACCTTAGTGTTGTTGCTTTTGATCAGTGCACAACCGGAAAGCATGAGAGTGCTGAGAGCAGCGAGTAAAAGAGCTTTGATTTTCATAGTGAATACCTTCCTTTCGTCTTATCTTACGTAGAAACCGTTAGTTGCGGCTTCAGTTTCTGCAGGCTGTTCAGCTGCTTCGGTATTTTCGTAATCCTGATTTTCGGGCACTGCGGTGGGTGCGACTTCTGCCGGAGCTTCTTCAATAACGGTCTCGCTCTTTTCGGCAAAGAGGGCGCGCCACTGCTTAGCTTCTTCCGGAGTCACGATCTGGTAGTTGACGGCCAGTGCAGAGGACTTGCAGGAATAAGTGGTGCTTGATCCGGAAACCTGTTCCGTTTCTTCCATACGGATGTTCACCAGGTCGGAGACGTTCTTGTACTTGGCGCTGGCGGACTTGGCAATATCAGCCAGGGAGCAGCGGTCTTCGGTCTTGACGAACACGGGACCCAGGGTCTTCATGTTGGCAACACCCTTGGCACGAAGATGTGCGGCCTGTTCGTGGTTAAGGGAGTTGATCTCCGTGACTTTGATGGATGAACTGGAAGCGCAGCCGCTCATGGCGATGGCGGACGCTGCAGCCAAGGTGAGTGTGACAAGTTTATTCATTTCAATGGATCCTTTGTAAAGAAAACTTTAACTGTTAATATAATATTGTAATGTTTTTTTAGGAATACCATATGAAAAAAGCCTTTCGGATTTCCCGAAAGGCTTTAAAATCATCTACCGAATCTTCGTTTTGACGTGAAGTGGACGGGGCTATCGTCTCTTCTACGGGGGGGATTGTTCGTGTTGCTTCTTTGCTGACCGAACTTATTGCGGGAGCCATTGTCGCGACGATCATCAGGACGGTAATCGTCCCGTCGACCCTCACGGCGTTCGTGTTTTGGAGTCCAGGTCTTGTCTCCAAATTCGGCCTGTCTGCGTTCGCGGCGGGCGGAGTTTTCCCAGCGGCCCTTCTCGCCAGACTTTTGCGGGACGATGGAAAGGCTGCTGCGTTCGGCTCGCTTCTGCAAATCCTTTTCGCGGAATTCCGGATTTTCTTCACGTTCCTTGCTGGGGCTGAAGCTCTTACCTTCGGCGATAGCCGTGCGGCTTAAAAGGAGACGTCCGATTTTGCCCAGTTTGAGGCGTTCCAAGGTGGCGCGGATCTGCGGGCGGTTCTCAGGAATGTACCAGAAGAAGAACTGCTTCTGACTCTTTTTCTGTTCCGGAGTTTTTGCCACATACAGGGGCGTTCCATCCGGTTTCATTTCGGCATAGAACATTTCCGTGGCGATGGTCATGGGCGTCGGCGTAAAGTCCTGGACCTGCTCCAACTGGAATCCCAATTGCTTTGTTTCCAAGGCCAGCTCCGCCATGTCGGCTTCGGTACAGCCTGGATGACTACTGATAAAGTAAGGAATCAGTTGCTGTTTCTTGCCGATGCGCTTGCATTCCTCGTCAAAGAATTCCTTGAACTTGTGGAACAGCGTAAAGCTAGGCTTGCGAATCAATTTCAGAACCGCTTCCACCGTATGTTCCGGTGCCACTTTCAAGCGGCCACTGACGTGGTAGTCGATTAGGTCACGAGCGTATTCCTCGTGTTCCTTCTTGATCTTTTCATCGCAGTTTTCCTGCAAGAGCAAGTCGTAACGAACACCGCTGCCAATGAACAGGTGCTTTACCTTGGGGTGGTTGCGGACTTCGCGGTACAAGTCGATCAGTTCCCGATGACTTGTATTCATGTTGTCGCAAATATTGGGGGTACAGCAACTGGGGCGCGCACACTTTGAACAGCGGCTACGATCCTTGCCCCGCATCTTGTACATGTTGGCGCTGGGACCGCCCAGGTCCGTAATGGTACCTGCAAAGCCTTCCATCTGGGTAACGATTTCTACTTCCCGCAAAATGCTCTCGCGGCTACGGCTGGCAATAAACTTGCCTTGCTGTGCGTTAATGGCGCAGAAACTACATCCGCCAAAACAGCCGCGGTGGGTGTTGATGCTGTACTTGATCATCTCGAATGCAGGAACGTCACCGCGCTTCTTGTAGCGGGGGTGGGGGGCTCGTGCATAGGGGTATTCAAAACTTTCATCCAGTTCGCCGTATTCCATGGGCGGGTAGGCGGGGTTAATGACAACGGTCTTGTCGCCAACGTCTTGCAAAACACGGCGTTGGAACATCTTGTTGCATTCGATGTCCACCTTGTTGTAGCTCTGGATTTGCGTTTTCTTGCTGGCTACACATTCTTCGTGGCTTGGCAGGCGCAGGTCTTCCCAGGTGGTTCCCAGTTCCTTGTGCTTGCCTGGTGTGGGCAATTCGCCCTTGTTCACAAGAACCGCCGTCTGGGGAATATTCTTCAGGCTGCTGAAGGGAACGCCCTTCTTCAAAAGTCTTACGATTTCCTTCAGGGGTTTTTCGCCCATGCCGTACACCAGAATATCGGCTTCCGTTTCAGCCAAAATGCTGGGCTTCAGTCTATCGCTCCAGTAATCGTAATGGGTGACGCGACGAAGGCTGCTTTCCAGACCGCCAATCAGAAGTGGCACATCGGGGTAAAGCATCTTCACAATCTTCGCGTAAGTGTAGGTGGCGTAATCCGGACGGAAACCGGCCTTGTTGCCAGCGGTAAAGGCGTCGTCATGACGGAGGCGCTTACCAGCCGTGTAATGGTTCACCATACTGTCCATGCCGCTACTGATGGCGAAGAACAGACGGGGCTTACCCAACTTCTTGAAATCGCGAAGGTCGTCGCGCCAGTTAGGCTGCGGCAAAATAGCGACCCTCAAACCCTCGTGCTCAAAAAGCCTTGCCACCACGGCGTGGCCAAAGCTAGGATGATCCACATAACAGTCAGCGCTTATCACGATGACGTCAACATAATCCCAGCCAAGTTCGTCCAGGTCTTCTTTGCAGATAGGTAAAAATCGAGGATCGTACATATGAAAGAAAGATAGAAAAAGTTAATTCATTCAGAGGTGGGTTTCGATGACTAATTAAAACACCAAAAGACCCCCGCACCATGTGATGCGAGGGCCTTTTTAAGGAGGACTCTGATTGGAGTTTCTGATTACATGCTTTCCAAGGTCTTGCCCTTGGTTTCAGTAATGAACTTTGCGACAAAGAAGATGCTGATGGTGGCGAAGAGAGTGTAGAGCACATAGGTGGGGCCAACGCCAATTCCATTCTTGCCGGTGAGAACCGGGAAGGACCAGCTGACCACAAAGTTTGCGCCCCACTGAGCCAAGCCGCACACGGAGATTGCCACGGCACGGATGCGGTTGTTGAACATTTCGCCAAGCATCACCCACATGACCGGGCCCCAAGTGGCAGCGAAGAAGGTCACATAGAGGTTTGCTGCGATGAGGGCGATAACGCCGCTTGCACCGACCAGGCTGCCGCTAGCGTCTGCACCGCAGATGAAGCAGAGGGCGAGAGTGCCGAGAGTAACAGCCATGCCGATAGAACCGATGAGGAGGAGCGGCTTACGGCCAATCTTGTCAATCAGGAGGATTGCTGCAATAGTCATGGTCAGGTTGATGCCGCTGGAAACAAGGCTGGTGAGGAAGGCGTCGCTTTCACCGAAACCAACGCTCTGCCAAAGCATAGTGCCGTAGTAGAAGATGACGTTAATACCGACCAACTGCTGGAGCACTGCAAGACCGAGACCTGCCCAAACGATGGGAGCGATGCGCTTCTTGCCGCCAATCTTTTCGAAAAGGTCGCTGAGCTTTGCAGGCTTTTCGTTCTTGAAAGTTTCGTGAATCTGGTTGATTTCTGCATCCACGCCTTCAGAGTCAATCTTGGCCAGAACTTCCTTGGCTTCGTCCAGACGACCCTTGCTTACCAGGTAGCGGGGAGATTCCGGAAGACGGAGGGCTGCGAGACCATAAAGAGCTGCAGGAATAACTTCCACCCAGAACATGATCTGCCAAGCCTTACAGCCGCCGATAAAGTCAGCACATGCAGAACCAGCCTTCACCACGATAAGATAGTTGGAAAGCAGAGCCACAAAGATACCGATCACGATAGCGAACTGCTGCATGGATCCCAGACGACCGCGAAGATGTGCGGGAGCAGTTTCTGCAATGTAGATGGGAGCGATGATACTTGCAACGCCGATGCCCACACCGCCAATCACACGCCACATAATAAAGTCAGGAATTCCAAAAGGAACGCCAGAACCGATGGCACTGACCAGGAAGAGGGCGGCAGCAGCCAGCATGCAACGGACACGGCCAAAGGAATCAGCCAGGCGACCTGCAAAATAGGCACCCACTGCGGCACCGATCAAAGCCAGGGACACAGCCCAAGCCAACTGGACGTCGGTAGCATTAAAGTGTGCCTTGAGGGCCCCGTTTGCACCGTTAATCACGGAGGAGTCGAAGCCAAAGAGGAAGCCGCCAATTGCAGCGGACAGGGTAACCAGCACAACGTGCTTGAGATTGGATGTCTTTCTGTTTTCCATGGTGAACCTCACTTGTTTTCCCTTAAACTATCCCGAGGCAAGGGGTCACGTTATCAATTATGTTTCAAAGGCACGGACTTTTGTTTCCTTGAAACATTTTTCGGCCTTTTTGTAACATTTTTTGCTGTTTATGCACTAGGAACGGGGATTTTTACCGAAAAATTCCTTGTAGCACTTGGTAAAATAGGAGGGAGCGGAGAACCCGACGCGGTAAGCCACCTCGGAAATACTGAGGCTCGAATCCTGCAAAAGCTCACTGGCCCGTTGCAGACGACGCTCGCGGATAATCTCCACAGGGGACTTCTGGGCCAGACTTTTCACCTTGCGGTACAGCTGCACGCGAGAAACGCACATTTCCTGGCTAATATCCTCTACGGAAAGAGTGGGGCTGTCCAGCTTTTCATCCACACAGGACAGGAATTTCTCCATAAATTCGTTCTTTTGAGGGATTTCTGCGGACTTTTCCGGTTCAGCCGGCTGATTTTCAGTCAAAGTTTGGGTCGTAGCGTCCAAAAGTTGGTCTCTTTGTTCCTCAAGTTGGTCCCTTTGCAGTTCCACACGGGCCTTTTCAGCATCAAGTTCCTCATTTTTGCGGATCAGTTCGTCATTTTTCTGACGAAGTTCCTCATTCAGGCAGTCTTTTACACGATTTGCATGAATAATCAGGATCAAGAAAACGAAAACAACGCCAGTGAAAAGGCACATGGCAATGCTAAGCATGGCTCGAGTTTCCGATTCATCCTTGATTTTACCAACCAGATTGTGCATCTTGGCGATATAGCCCGCCCTTTTTTGGACTTCGCGGTATTGAAGCAGCAAAACATTGGCATTTTCCTTGGTAACAATGCTGGTTTCCAGCACATTGTTCTTTTCATAAGGCTCCCCACGAAGAATCTTCAGGGCAAGGTCAATCAGCTCATCACCACAGGTGGGGTAAATGCCAGAAGCAGTCAGCAGACCATCACGGACATTTTCCATACCGCCATCGGAAATAGGCAGGGCATCCACACCCAGATACAGAATTTCTTTTTTCAGACCGTCCGACTGCTCGCGGGACGAAAGCACCTTGCGAGCCCCCAGGGCCATACGGTCGTTATCTCCAAAAACCAGGTCGATGGGGCCATCATAATACTTGAGGATTTCCTCCATGGCCTTGGCACCGGATTCTTCCTTCCAGTCGCCCTCGGCGTAACCCACAATTTTCAGATCCGGATATTTTTTGATGGCATCCGCAAAACCCTGATGGCGTTCCTTAGCCGGCGAGGATCCCTTGAGGCCACCGATTTCGGCAATGTTTCCCTTACCCTTCAGCTGAGCCGCCGCAAACTCCCCCATCATGTTTCCGATGGCGTAATTGTCTGCGCCCATGAACGCCGCGAATTCCACGTCATTCATCTTGCGGTCATAAAGGATCACAGGCACCTTCATGTCCTGGGCCCGCTTCATGCTTCCAGAAAGGCCCTTCACCTGATTAGGCGAAACAATCAGGATATCCAATCCTGTATCCAAAAGAGAATCAATCTGACGGCTCTGCTGTACATCATCATCGTTGGCAAAGGCCATACGGATTTCCACATCCTCATTAAAATAGGATGCTAGCACCAGCTCATCTTTTAGCTGGTAACGCCAATCCGTTAGCGAACACTGAGAAATTCCAATCACATACTTGTGTTCGTGACTGCCACAGCCCATAAGGGTCGCGCACACAAACGTAACAAATAACGCCCCAAACATTTTCATCATGTTTCCAATATACAATAAATTTTCGGTTCTGTTTTCTATATTCCCACTACAATGCAGCCGACTCAATCCTCATTCAAGAATTCTCTGAAGATCGCCTTCAAGCGTTCTTTGCCAGTACTTACAGGGTACTGGTTTCTGGGCATTACTTATGGGGTGTTGGCGGAGTCCATGGGCTTCAGCTATCTTTACCCGCTGAGCATGGCGCTGTTCATTTTTAGCGGGTCTGCGGAGTTTCTTGGCCTGGGAATGCTTGCCGCAAATTTCAATCCGCTGGCCGCTGCAAGTATGGCTCTGGTGGTGGGCGCCCGTCATCTGTTTTACGGAATTTCCATGCTGGACCGTTATCGCGGTATGGGGTGGCGAAAGCCCTTCCTGATTTTCTGGCTTACGGATGAAACCTTCGCCATCAACTATAACGCCAAGGAATCAACGCCTACGGAAATGCTGTTGGTGAGCCTCCTGGATTACCTTTACTGGATATCCGGCGGCTTTATGGGCTACATGTTCGGTTCCCTTCTGAAGGTGGATATTCACGGTCTGGAATTTGTGGTGACCGCCATGTTTGTGGCCATCTTCATGGATCAGTTCCTGAAAGAAAAGGAGCATCGTCCGGCGTGGATTGGAATCGGTTGCACGGCGGCGGCGCTGTTCGTTTTTGGAAGTCAGTACTTTGTGATTCCTGCCATGATTGGTATTCTTTTGCTGTTGACCACTTTCCGTAAAAAGTTAGAGGTAAACCTTTGACATCCCAACAACAAATATTGACCATTGCCATTCTGGCCTTGATGACGGTGTTGACGCGAGCCTTGCCTTTCATCATCTTTTCGGAAGGGAAGTCCCGGAAAAAAGAAACGCCCAAGTATATTCAGTACCTGGGCAAGGCTTTACCGCTAGCTGTTTTTGGAATGCTGGTGGTGTACTGCCTTAAGGATGTTCAGTGGCTTCAGGGGGTGCACGGCATTCCCGAGGTAGTGGGCATTTTGACTACCGCGGCAGTTCATGTGTGGCGTCGTCAGCTGTTCCTCTCCATGGCTGTAGGAACCGCGATCTACATGATTCTTATTCGCGTTCTGCAGTAGCCTTCATCTTCTTTGCGAAATCGGCCATACGCTGCAGGTCGTTTTCGTTAGGTCGTGTTGCTGCATCGGCCCAGCGTTTCTTGCAGGCTTCAAGGTCTTCGCCCCTGTGGCCGGGAACGCTTCCTTCGAGGCGTCGCTTGATTAGTGCCGGGTTGACGGCTCCCTGGCAGCTGAAGGTCCCGAGGATCCTGTTGCCTGGTCCCAGCATGGAACCTGCCCGGGCAAAGGCCGTGATGGTGTGTTCCGTTCCGTCGTAGGCACCGTGGGTCTGGAACAGGGCGACCTTCTTGCCGGAAATTCTAGAAAGTAAAATGGAGGACTTACGGTCGGGAGCGCCCTTGCGGAGCCAGTAACCTACCATGACTCCATCGTAGCCGGAAAGTTTTTCTTCCAGCTTTCTGTCGAGAGTTTCCGATGAAATGGCGAGACTGTTTCTGCAGACGTCGATGGAGACAGATTCCTCATCGTCTTCTTCGCGAATATCTGCGGGTCCAATAATTTCCTGAACGTTCAATAAATCGGCACCCATTTCACGGGCGGCCACTTCAGCCAGTTTGCGGGTGTTCCCCGTAACGCTGGAATAAACAACAATCCATTTCGCCATGTCCCTAATCTAATACCAAAAGCGCGGGACAAAAATCATTTTTTTCTTATTGTTGAACATAAAAACGCCCGCGTTTCCGCGAGCGTTTTTAGCTTAAAGCTTAAAGTTTAAAGGTTAAAGTTTAAAGGAAAGCGGATTTTTTTCTGAATTTCTTTCCGCTTTACTCTATCCGCTTTCACCTACTACATGCAGGTGTAGCCACCGTCAACCGGAACCATGATGCCGGTAACGTAGCTGGAAGCCTTGGATGCAAGGAAGATTGCGGCGGTATCCAGTTCGCCTTCGTTTCCATAGCGTTCTGCCGGGATCATAGTCTTGGCATTTGCCTGGAAGAAGTCGGAATCCAGGGTTTCCTTGGTGAGCGGGGTGTAGAAGTAACCCGGGCAGATGGCGTTAACGTTGATGCCCTTGCTGGACCATTCAGCGGCCAGGGCGCGGGTCAGGTTAACAACTGCGCCCTTTGCGGCGTGGTACGGTGCAGAACCGCAGATCTTGTTACCAACAAGGCCGTACATAGAGGCGATGTTGATGATACGGCCATACTTTGCCGGGAGCATTGCCTTCTTGGCGACGGCGCGAGCCATCTTGAAGGTGCCGCCCAGGTCCACGTTCATTTCGTGGTTCAGCTGGTCGTCGGTAATGTCTTCTGCCGGAGCGACAGCGCCGGTACCGGCGTTGTTGATCAGGATGTCGATGCGGCCAAGCTTTGCGAGGATTTCGTCAACGGCTGCTTCGACCTTGGCTGTGTCGGTAATGTCGCACTGGACTGCGATAGCTTCGACGCCGTAGGTTTCAGAAATTTCCTTGGCGACAGCTTCGATCATTTCCTTGCGGCGGGCGATTGCAACAATCTTTGCGCCCTGATTTGCAAGTGCCTTGGCCATCTGAACGCCAAGACCAGTGGAACAACCAGTAACAACTGCGACCTGACCGGTCAAATCGAAATAATTCTTCATCTTTATTCCTTGTGTGATGAGTTTTTTTTAATGCGAAAATAAAATACACTTTAAAACCTTTAAAGTGCTACAAATTGGAGCAATTTTTCAAAAAAATTACGGAAATTCGTTGAAAATCACAAAAAAAGACCCGATTACGGGTCTATTCCGTCGATCTCGACGACTTTCTTGTTGTTCGTTGAGCCTAAAACCACCCGAACATCCCGCTTGTGAACCTTAAAATGGTCCGCCAGCAGCTCGCAGATGGCTTCGTTGGCGGCACCCTCTACCGGCGGGGCCTTGACTTCCACCTTAAAGCTGCCGTCGGGCTGGGGCGTTACCGATTCCCGCTTGCTGCGGGCGTGAACCTTGATATTGATTCTCATGGGGTTCCTGCGGGCCTAGGCCAGGACGTTTCCCATGGTGGGAACATTGACCTTGGCAGGAGCCACGCGCTTGGGTTCCCGTTCCAGGGCTTCCATTTCGCGCTGGTCGTTTTCCATGGCGGTCAGCAGGTCCTGCTGGCCCTTGATCAGGGCGCGGCAGCGGATGAAGTAGTTGGTGCGCAGCTGTTTCAGCTGTTCGATTTCGGCGCGGAGGTCTTCGGCTTCACGCTTGGTACTTTCCACTTCGCGGACGGCGCGGGCCTTGGCTTCGGCGATAATAATTTCGGCTTCCTTTTCGGCGGTAGACTTTACTTCGTCTACAGTCTTCTGCATGGTCACTACGGCGTCCTGGATTGTCTTTTCAATCTGGCGGTAATAGTTGACGCGCTCTTCGGCCACCTTCAGACGTTCAGTCAGGTCGGTTCGCTCCCTGGACATCTGTTCAAAGGCGTTGGCTGCCGTTTCCAGGAATGCCTTGACTTCTTCGGGGTCGATGCCGCCAAAGCTCTTCTTGTGGAAAGTCTGATTTCGGATATCTAGAGGTGTCAGTTCCATAATTAACCTTGTAAAGTTGGAAGTCCTTTTTAAGACGTGTAGAAATATAATAATAAGAATTCCCAATTTAGTCCGTCTAACTTTATAAAGTGGGTTAGAGGTGCCGAAAATTGAAAAAAATTCAATTAAAAATGTGGACTTTTTTTGTTTTCTGCAGAATTCGTTTTATATTTTGGTGCAGGATAGGATTGATGAGAATAATAAAGAATTTCTGGAAACAGCAGAACACCCTGGAAAGGAAACTTTTCTGGTCGATTCTTGTTGTGGTGACCCTGGCTTCTACGGGTTCGGCTATCTTTACGGTAGCTGAAGGGATGAGCGCCATAGCTGCGGCCTGTGGCTTCGGCTGTGTACTTGTCTGCTTGATGGTGGCTGCCGTTGCAGTAAAAACTTCCCTGTATAACCAGTGTTATCTGGTGATGTGCTGCCTGCTCACCTGCTTTTTGATGCCGTTGCTGTTCTTGTTCTGCGGCGGTATTACCAGCGGAATGCCTCTTTACTATGTGACGGCCATTGCCTTGATCGCCTATGCGGCGCGGGGGACGGCCAAGATCGTGGCTTTTTCTGTGTCGGTCCTGGTGAACGCCATTGTGTTTTTGGCGTCCTGGGTCTACCCGAACCTGGTGGTGGCGGAATTGGATCGGGATGGCGCCTACCTGGATATTCTGGTAACGAGCCTCTTCACTTCGTTGACCCTTTTTGCTGTGGGGGCGTTCTCTTTGAGGGCTTATGCCGAAGAACGCAAGAAGTGTGAAGTTTTGCTGTATAAATTGGATTATTTATCGCAGCGAGACCCGCTAACCGAGATTTATAACCGCAGGCACTTGATTTCCCACTTGCAGGATGTGGTCTGGCGCCGTCGAAATGAATTTTACCTGCTGATGCTGGACCTGGATGACTTTAAGCGGATAAACGACCGTCTTGGACATCCGTTCGGGGATCAGATTATCAATGCCGTGGCTCGAATTCTGGCAAATCATCAGGACGAAGGTTGCGGGGAGTGTGTTGCCCGTTACGGCGGCGTTAATTTTGTGTATGCCATGAACGCTTCGTCCGAAGGCGAGGCTTTTGCCAGGGCGGAAGCTATCCGCAAGGAAGTTCGCCAGCTCCAGTTTGAAGATTTTCCAGACGTTTCCGTGACTATAAGCGGTGGTTTTGTGCCTTGTTCTGGGCGGTCTTTCTCTGATATTCGGCAGGTTTTGAGCCACGTGGATGAACTTCTGGTGTTTGCGAAAACCCATGGAAAAAATCAAATTCGCAATGGGGCTGATTAAGAAATTCGTGGAAAAGGTGTTGATAACCCCGATTTCTTAGACTACCCCCCTTGATTTATCCTTGAACTTTACTAAATTTGCATTTCAAAAATTTGACTTTTAATAAAGGTTACTACAATGAAAAGAACTTTCCAGCCTCACAATCGTAAGCGTGTCAACAAGCATGGTTTCATGACCCGTATGGAAGACCGTTGGGGTCGTGCTGTTTTGAGCCGTCGCCGCGCCAAGGGCCGCAAGCGTCTGACCATCAGCGACACTATCTACAAGAAGTAATTTGGGAATTGGCTCGTGGCCAGTCTACGTTCTTATAGGCTGCCCAACCAGCCCGCTTACCGGCAAGTAGCCGTCCAAGGGAAGTATGTCCGCGGTTCATCGTTCTCGATGAGGTGGATTGATAGTCCGGACGGTTTTTGTCGTTTCTGCTTTTTGGCAAAAAAGAAAAACGGTAATGCCGTTTATCGCAATAGGTGCCGCAGACTTCTGCGCCCGTTGTTCTATGGGATGGTTCCCCAGATCACCAAGCCTGTTTGGGCTATGATCATCGTAAACGATAAGGCCGAAGAAGTTACTTCGGAACGTTTCCGCGAAACCGCCGAGAAAATCTTCAAAAAGATGGAATGGAGCCATGCAGACTCCGACGTCAAGAATGGATAAGATACGGGATGTTGCCCGGAGCGTGATGATTGCTCCCATACGTCTGTACCAAATTATCCATCCTTTTTTCTTTAGTGGCATCTGCAGGTTTCAGCCGACCTGTTCTCAGTATGCAATTGAGGCTATCCGCGTCCACGGAGTCTTCAAAGGTTTCTATCTTGCGGTTTTTAGAATTTTAAGGTGCAATCCATTTTGCAAGGGCGGCTACGATCCCGTACCCCCTAAAAAGGAAAGAAGATGAACAAGAATACCCTAGTCGGAACTATTCTTATTGTAGCCATCATGATCTGGTGGTTCAGTACCAATGCCGCTAATAACGAGGCCTCCATGGCTGCCAGGGCCGCCCAGAAGGCTGCTGCAGATTCTGTTGCTGCCCTCCAGGCCGAACAGTCTGCCTCTAATGGTAGCCTGGTTCTCCCGGTAACGGGAAATACGGAACTGAAGGCCGCTCCGGTTCTGGGTGGTGCTCCTGCGGTTGCCGCAGCGGATTCTTCTGCCAAGGATTCTGCAGCTGTTGATTCTTCCGCTGCACCTGCCAAGGTGATTGAAGCCCGTTCCGTCGTGGTGGAAACCGAAAAGTTCATCATGACCCTCACCAACAAGGGTGCAAAGATCCAGAGTGTGATCGTGAAGGCCCTGCCGGATTCCGCAGGCAAGTTCCCCGAACTGATTCAGGATACCACCCTCGGTGCCCTGGACCTGAAGATTGACGGTGCTGACCTGAGCGAAGTGCTGTTTGATGCTGGTGAAGTTCCCGCTAAGATTGATGTGGCTTCCGATACTACAGTGCAGTTTGTTTTCAAGGACGCCAATGGTAACCAGGTTATCCGTAGCTATGGCTTTACCAAGGATGGTGCTGCTGTTCGCCAGTCCAACAAGGTGGTGGGTTTCCGCGCTAACGGTTATGAACTGTCCTGGAAGGGCGGCATGAAGGAAACCGAAGACATTCCTCAGGGTAAGAGCTTCGGTGGCGCCTCCTACTTCTTCAGCGAAGTCGTCTACAATAATACCAGCAATGTGGAACGCGAAATGGTCCGCGAAGAAACTTCCTTCAACGATGGCCGTCTTTCCTGGGCTGGCCTTCGTCGCAAGTATGTCGCCATGACCATGCAGTTTGACACTCCGGTTCCTGCGACCCTCAAGGCAAAGCCCATGAAGGTGATGGAAAACGACAAGGATCCCGGTACCTACAAGCTGACTGTTTCTGATGAATTCCATGGCGACGAACTGGCTTACAACTTCATGGTTCTCCCGCTGCAGTGGAACGAAATTGAATCCCTGAACCAGGACTACGAAAAGATCATCGTCAGTGGCTGGACCTGGTGCGGAGCAAACGTTTGGTTCGTATGGATCTGCAAGATGTTGCTGAAGCTCCTGAACCTGTTCTACAGCATGTTGCCCAACTACGGTATCGCCATCATTCTGGTGACCTTCATTGTCCGCGGTATTACCACTCCGTTTACTGTCAAGCAGATGAAGTCTACCAGCGCCATGAGCAAGCTGAAACCCCAGCTGGATGAAATCAACGTGAAGTACCGTAGCGATCCTCAGAAGAAGCAGGCCGCTATTATGGAACTTTACCAGAAGAATGGCGTGAACCCGCTGGCTAGCTGCACTGGTGGCTGCCTCCCCATGCTGTTCCAGATGCCGGTGTTCATGGGCTTGTTCTTCGTGCTTGGCCGTGCTGTGGAACTCCGCGGTATGCCGGCTTTCCTCTGGATTACCGACTTGAGCCGTAGCGATGTTATTTTCGATGGCTTCAGCATTCCGTTCCTCATGCCTGCCGGTCTCGCTGTTCTCCCCTGGATCATGGTGGTTACCACCTATTTCCAGACCAAGGTGACCATGGGTAGCAACTCCGCGATGGATCCTGCCCAGGCTAAGATGATGGCTTGGATGATGCCCGCCATGATGTTCCTGTTCAGTGCCGTGATGCCTTCTGGCCTTGTGCTCTACTGGATTGTTTCTAACATCTGGTCCATTGTCCAGTACAAGATCATCAAGCGCGATCAGAATGGCTCCGATTCCAAGACTATTAAGGGCAAGAAGGTCCAGGACGCTGAAATCGTCAAGTAGTCTGCTGGCTTTCTAGACTGTAGTCTTATAGAATTGAAAAACTCCCGAGGTCTGAACTCGGGAGTTTTTTTATAGTATGAATTTTTCCGTTTGACTACTCGTATTCTGCGCCGTCTAATTTGCGGCCGAGAATCTTGTATTTCATCTTGATTGCCTTCCGCAAAATGGGCCAGCCGATTTTATGGAATCCCTTTTCCAGCAGGGTGTCTCGGGTCTGGGTGATGATGTTCCCTGCGGGCTTGGGGAGCCATTCTTCCTTGAAATCGTTTGCGAGACCTGCTTCCTTGATAAGGGCTGCGTAGTCTGCCGAGAGGGCGTCGTAGGCCTTGTTTCGGATAAAGTGCATTCTTTCCTTGGCGTCGAATCGGTGCTGCAGGAGTTTGCGCTTTACAAAACCGCAACCTTGTGCGATCAGTTCCGGATAGGCGAACATGACAGGTCGTTCTGTGTTGAAAAGACTTTCCGTTTGAACTTCCGCTTCTAGGAATGCGCTGGAAAGCCCGATTTCAAGACGATGGACCACATCGTAGAAAGTTTCCTGTTCGGGAGTTTCCATGAGGTGCATATAGAAGGCCCCAAGTGCTTCCTGTTTTAGATAAAGGAAGAAAGACTGCAGGTGGGGAGTGACTTCGTTGTTCATGGTAAGAGAAACCGCGTCGGCAGTGCTGGTTTCGGCCCGCTTGATAAAATCGGCGAAACGGTTCTGGTAGTAGACGATAGAATCGTTTACCAGCAGGATTCGTTCGATACTGGCCAATGGGGCAAACTTGCCTTTGCCTTGTGCCAGATCCTTGAGAAAACGGTGCCACATGCCGAAGTCGAAGCCGTGGTTTTCTGTAAGGTAAAGCCTGATCCCGTTTTCTTCGAGGAACGTGTTTGTTTCTGCAGAAAGCGGACGGTTATTTGTCAGAAGGACCACGGTAAAGTCGGTTTCTGCCAAGTGCTTTAACGCAAAGCGGACGTAGCCGGGGAGGTCTTCCCCGACTTGGTACGAAGCGTATAGGACTAGCTTGGAACTTGTAGGCATGATTACCTGCGGCGGGTGCGGACCTTGCCTTTACGGGGCTTTTCGCTGCGGCTTCTGGGTGTAGCGCGAGTTTCCTTGGCGGCTGAACTGTGTCCGCGGTCGGCTCTGCCTCGGGCGGCACGTCCGGTGCGTTCGAAGCTGGGTGCGTCCATGTCGGAACCACGGCGGCCACGACGTCCTCGTCCGCGCATGCCTGCGGAAAGGAATGCCGGCATGCCGTCATCGCGATCGTCATCGTCGGGCTGACTCAGGTAGCCCATGGCTTCTGCGGCTTCGGCTCGGTCCATGCGTTCGTTGTAGTTGCGAGCGTCTTCTTCCACGTCGCGGCGGGTGCGGCGCTGCTTCTTGGGCTCGGGAGAGAGTTTTTCGATAATGGAGAAGTCCACCTGGCCGCGTAGCGGGTCCACGCGGAGCAATTGAGCCATCACCTTGTCGCCACGGCGGAAGGTGCGGCCACTGCGCTTGCCGAATGCAAGACCCTGGTCCGGATTGTATACGTAGAAGTCATCGCCGGCGATGTCGCGGTAGCGGCACAGACCTTCGGCGATGGGATCGTTAATGGAAAGGTAGATGCCCCATTCCTCGATGCCGTTGACGGTGGCCTCGAAGTTGTCGCCGATGCGGTCCTTCAGGAGCCAGGTAGAGCAGACCTTGATGGCCTGGCGTTCCACCTTCATGTTCTTGATTTCGTTGGCGGAAATCAAGTCGCATACGTCAATGACGCTTTCCTTGCGCTCTGCGGAAATTTCCTTGCCCTTGCGAGCCAGTTCGCGATGGCACCAGAGGTCGGCGTAACGGCGGATGGGGGAGGTAAAGTGAGAGTAGTCCTGCCAATTCAGGGCGAAGTGGCCGAAACTGTTGCTGTCGTAATGAGCCTTCTGCATACTACGCAGAATACGGTTCATCAAGGTCTCGTCGTCACCAGCCTTCTGCACCAGGTGTTCATAGAGCTTGAACGCGGTGGGATTCAGGTTGGTGTCGCCGCTGCGGGGTTTGCCTAGATCGCGAAGCATCACCGGAGCGCCCTGGAACAGGTTGGGGTACATATAGTACAGTTCCATGATGTCCTTGGTGTCGGGGGCTTCGTGAATACGGTAGATGCCCTGCAGACCGCGCTTCTTCAGTTCCTTGGCGCAGCAGTTGTTGGCAATCAACATACATTCTTCAACCCAGGAGTTGGAGATGTCTGTGGTGCGGGGGTAAATGTCAGTGGGTTCGCCGGCTTCGTTGAAGTGGCAGCCCAGTTCGGTACTCTTGAATTCCAGCAGGCCTTCCTTGGTACGGTTGGCTTTCAGCTTGGCGGTAACTTCGGCCAGGTCCTGCATATCCTTGTCACCTTCTTCCCACAGCTTCTTTGCTTGCTGGTAGGTGAGGGAGCGGGTAATGCGGACGATACTGCGGTGGAAATCCCAGCTGAGAACATTGGCGTTCTTGTCCAGCATGATCATGCAGGTGTGGGCGCAACGGTCCACATCTTCGTGGAGGGAGCAGATGTCGCTGGAAAGTTCGTCGGGAATCATGGGGACTGCGGTCCAGGGCAGGTACTGGGTGTAGCTGCGTTCCATGGCTTCCTGGTCCAGGGCGCTGCCCTCGGGAACATAGTAGCTTACGTCAGCGATATGGACTCCCAGCTTGTAGCCGCCATCTTCTGTACGTTCGATAGAAATGGCGTCGTCATGGTCCATGGCGCCTTCGGGGTCGATACAGAGGATGGTGGTCTTGCGGTAATCCACGCGACCCTTGAAATCTTTTGCGGTAGGAGCCTTGATGGTCTTGATGTAATCCTGGATTTCCTTGCTGAAGCCCTTGGGAAGGTTAGACTCTTCCATGAACTTCTGGGTAATCTCGGACCAGGAAACGTTCAAGATTTCGGCGGAATGGTCCACCTTGGCTAAATAGCTGTGCTTCAGACGGGGGTGGGGGTACAGGGTAAAGCTGATGACTTCCCCTTCCTTACCCGGAGCCTGACGGCGGTGGCATATTTCGAACTGCTGTTCTGAATCCAGTTCGGTGACGATCCAGGATTCTTCGCCAGTCTGGTGCAGTACGCCTCGGCGGACGCGGGTGCTCTTATCGTCGGTGGTCTGGCGGCGGCTACGGGCTCCCGGACGGCGGTTGTCGCCATCGCTTGCTTCTGCCAGCTTTTTCAGGCGTTTTTCACGCTTTTCTTCCAAAGGTTCGCCGTCACCAATCTGGTATTCCTTGTGATTGGTACGCTTCAAGACGCCCTGGCTGACCAAATCGGCCAGAAGCTGCTTGAATTCCATTTTCTGTTTCTTGGGAAGGCCGAGGGAGGCGCGGAGTCTGCTCCCAACCATGGGTTCTTCTCGGAGAACGGCGACAATCTGCTCGACTGTCGGTAATTGCTGTGCCATGTTAAGCCTCCTTTTATGCTTCGGCCTGGGCCGCTGCCATTTCCGCCTGCTTATAGGGCAATGCGGATTCAATCAAATCGTGTACTTCGTCGCGGAAGTCTGCCATAGGTTTATCGGCGTAATCTTCGTATTTGTAAACCGGATGGACGACAATCTTGACTTCACCGGGAACGAGCGAAAACTTCGTCTTGGACAGACGTTCGCCGGTTCCAATTAATGTAATTGGCAAAATTGTAAAATGTTCTTCTTTCGCCATGCGAAATATTCCATTTTGGAACTTCAGCATTCGGCCATCGGCACTACGGTGTCCTTCGGGGAACACGCTGATGGTGTAGCCCTTGGAAAGTCGGTCACTGACCAGCTTGCCCATGCCGGCATTTTTCTTGGGATCCTTGTGGTTTACTGGGATACAACCTACGTGGTTGAGGACCCATCCGAAAATGGGGATGTTCCAAAGTTCGCCCTTGGCGATAAAGGAGCTAATGATGATGCCCGGCCAGATAACGTTGATGTCCAGGAAACTCTGGTGGTTGGACACGATAACGAAATTGGTACCTTCGGGGATATTTTCTTTGCCGATCACGTTCAGCTTGATTCTAAAAATCTTGAACAGTACGTTAAAATAGGTGATACAGACACGGGTACATTCTTGCCATTGACCCAAAAGTCCACCACGGAAAAGCATGTAGGGGACGCCGATGATGATAAGGGAAACGGCGATGGTCAGGTAATAAAGTATTGCTCTAATAAAAGATACAAAAGCCATAATTGGAACCTTAATGTTGTGATGCGATGGGTCCTTGTTCTCTTGTAGACAATCTACATAAAAAAAGGGACCCCTGCGTCATCAAGGGTCCCGTACTAGATGTTTTTTAGCTTATTTCAACTTCCATTCCAAGGTTTGGCCGGCTGCCAGGGGAACCACTCCGTTGACGACCTGGGGAACAGTCCAGTTTTCCTTGACCACTTCGATTTGACTGGTGGTTCGGGGAAGTCCGTAGAAGTCTGCACCGAAGCCCGCGATGAAATTGGCTAGCTTGTCCAATGCACCTGCCCGGTCAAATTCCTGCACGAGAAGCGGGATGGCTACGGGGGCGCTATAGACGCCAGCGGCACCGCAGGGGCATTCCTTCTTACCCTGCTGATGGGGAGCGGAATCGGTGCCCAGGAAGAACTTGGGATTGCCGCTAAATGCGGCTTCGCGAATGGCGGCGCGGTCTTCGGGGCGCTTGGGCAGAGGTTTGCAGAAGTGGTGGGGACGCAGGGCGTCGCCAATCACATCGTCCAGAGTCATCATCAGGTGATGAACGGTAAAGGTGGCTGCCACATTGGCGGGCAGACGCTTTACGGCTTCTACGGCCTTTGCACTGGAAAGATGTTCAAAGACTATCTTCAGCTTGGGGAATTTTTCGGCCAGAGTTTCCACGCGCTTGATGAATGCGGGTTCGCGATCCAGGCAGAATTCGCCCGGTTCTTCACCATGGACGCAGAGAATAAGGCCCAGTTTTTCCATCATGGCCACTACGGGGAATACGGCTTCGAAATCACTGATTCCGTCGGCGCTGTTGGTGGTGACGCCTGCAGGATAGTACTTGCCTGCCACGACACCTTCTGCCATCATGTCCTTTAGATCCTGTTCGGTGTAGTTCGGATTCAGCTTGAAGGTCATGAGGGGCTGGAAATCCGGGCGGACACTCTTGGCGGCTTCAAGAATCTGCTGCTTGTATTCCTTGATGGATGCGGCAGATGTCATGGGGGGCATGGTGTTGGGCATGATGATGGCACGGCCGAATTGTGCAACAAGGTCGCGGACATAGCCGGGCATCAGTTCGCCCTGACGGAGATGGGCGTGAAAGTCATCGGGTAAAGGAAGGAACATAATAGTGAACAGTGAATAGTTGGGAGTGAATAGTGAAGAGTTATGAGCGATGAGTTATGTGCTAAAGTTAGGAGCCTTCGGCGCGATTATCTAGCTCATTGCTCTCGGCTCAAAACTCACCGATGAAAGGAGCCGTAGGCGACCGCCCTCGCGCCTCTTATCCGCTTGTTCTTAGGTCTCGGAACAGTTCCCTGGAGATTTCGCTGTTGGAGGTTCTCCAGTATTCAAAGGAGTTGGGTTCCGTAAGAACTTTGCGGTGCAAGAAGCAAATATTGCAATCCAATTCTTTAGAAATCAGCAAGTCATGGGTCACGATGATGATTGTTGTCTTAAACAGCATTCGCATGTTGTCGATCAGAGGCAACAGGTTTCGGCGATTGTAGTTGTCCAGACCTGCGGTAGGTTCATCCATCAAAAGGAGCTTCGGGTCCATGGCCCAGGATCTTGCGATGGCCACGCGCTTCTGCATACCCATAGAAAGCTGGTGCGGGTAAAGGTCTGCTTCTTCACGGACTCGCATCAAGTCCATGGCCATGTTGATCTTTTCGTCGATTTCGTCGGGTGAGCCCATCTTGTGGTATCGCAGGGGGAGGGCGATGTTATCTCGCACCTTCAGATTGGAAATGAGGGCTCCATTCTGAAAAACCAGTCCTACCTGACGTTTTGCCACTTCCAGTGCCGTTAGACGTTCCGGTGGGATGTATTCACCAAAATAATATAGGTTCCCCTTGGTGGGGCGCACCAACCCTGCAATGATTCGCAGAATGGCACTTTTTCCCTGACCGGATCCACCACCGATACAAATAGTGTCGCCACGGGTCACGGTAAGATTCGCTCCGGTCACTAACTCTTTCTGGGGGTCGTCTTCAACTTTCTTGAAGAATCCCAAGGCTCGGGGCTTTGAGAAAATCGTTCCTGCCAGATCGTTGTAGGACAGGTGAATATCTTCCATTCTTAAAGCTTCGTCAATCATTAGATAATCGAGTTGATGTTGTTCATGTAGTCGACGAAATAGAATATAGAAAGCACTACGTCTGCGCACACAATATACAGGAAGGACTTGATAACGGATCGGGAGGTGGCCTTGGGGACCTGGCGGATGTCTCGCGGAATATTCAGTGCCTGGTAACAGGCGTTGGTTGTAATGATTGCCCCGAAAACGAGAGGCTTGATTATGATATAGACGAAATCTGTAAGGGTCAGTGCGCTCAGGATTTCAGTGGTCAGATAATCCCAGGTCAGCTGGATGTTGATGATATTTCCGGTGAGGGCGATCATGGCCTTGGTTACGAGGAACCCTGCACAGATGGCGCTTGCACTGAAGATGATGTTCATGAAAAACAGGGCGATGCATCCACCAAAAAGGCCCGGCATAACAAGGAATCGAATCGGGTCCACACCCATGGTGGCCAGCGCATCAACTTCCGAATTAATGACCATGCTTCCGATGTATGTGGTCAGCGAGGATCCACTTCGGCCAGCGATAAGGAATGCCGTAAGAATGGGCCCTAATTCTCGGATGATTACAATAACAATCAGACTTCCAACCACATCGGAGAAACCCATCCTGCCCATGAGGGAGATTACTTCGATGATGACGACTGTACCGAACAAGGTGGCCACGACGAACAATACCGGAAAAATTTCTACGCCGGTAAAGAACGTCTGGGTGATGATATTCTTGGTGTCTGTCTTGAAATTACGGTTGCGAGAGAAAAGACTGGTGATGGCGTTCCAGAAAAGAGCGCACTGCTGCCCAAAGGTACGATGCAGCAAGAACATTCCCAGGTAGTGGAATATCTTTGCCGGGGGGCTGAGCTTCTGCCAGTTTTTTGATCTCTTTGTTCTCACTAGACCTTTTCGCCTTGGTTCATTGCTTCAAGAATTTCAGTCCAGAGCTGGTCAAGACCGAATTTTTTTAGGGAGCTCACGCAAAGAGGGTTAGATTCAAGACCGAACTTTTCCTTGATGGAACGAAGTCCCTTGGCAAGTTCAGACTGATTGACCTTATCGCGCTTGCTGGCAACGATCAGCACGGGGCATCCTGCGGCGCGGATATTTTCCACGGCGTCGATGTCTACGTCATGTCCGCCGTGGCGGATGTCTACCAGATAGACCAGACCCTTCAAGTCCTTGCATTTTGCGATGTAGTCTCGAATGGCGGTGGACATCTGCTCGCTTTTGGACGAACTGACCTTTGCGTAGCCTACACCTGGTAAATCTACTAGAAAAAACTTGTTGTTGACTTTGAAGAAATTGATTTCGCGGGTTTTTCCGGGGGTAGAACTGACCTTGACCAGTCCGTTCTTGCCCATAAGTGCATTCATAAGGGAAGATTTTCCCACATTGGATCGTCCAAGAAATGCGATTTGAGGGAGGCGTTCCTCGGGAAGCCCTTTCATGTTTACGGCTGCCGTTACAAAGACTGCCGAGGTGACGGTGAAGCCGCCCACTTCAACGGGGGCTTGGTGCTTTACGGGTGCGCTCATAGGCTTACTCTTCCTTCGAAGGCTCTTAACATGGTGACTTCGTCTACAAATTCAAGATCGCTGCCCATGGGGATGCCGCGGGCCAGGCGGGTACGCTTAACGTTGACTCCGTTGAGCATGCGGTCGATCATGAGGGCGGTGCTGTCAGCTTCGGGGCTGGAACCTAATGCCAGGACCAGTTCTTCGATCCCTTCGGTCTTGATGCGGTTGACCAGTTGGTTTAAGTGGAGTGCCTCGGGACCGATACCGTCTAACGGAGAAATGACTCCCCCCAGTACAAAATAAAGTCCGCGGAAAATGCCTGACTTTTCAAAGGGGATGATGTCTGAACTTTTTTCTACGACGCAGATGGACTTTGCTCCTGCCCTGGCCTTGCAGGTGGGGCAGAGGTCTTCGTCGGTAAAGGCGTAGCAGTTGGGGCAATGATGAACTTTGGTAATGGCGTTCACCAGGTTCTCGGCGAAGCGTTCCACGTCGGATTGCTTGCGGGTGAGAATGTGGTAGGCCAGGCGTCGGGCTGTCTTTTGCCCGATGCCGGGGAGACCTGAAAATTCCCCAATGAGAGCTTCAAGACTTTGTGGTTCTACCATCATAGGCTATTTTCCGGTCTGGCGTATAACATGAGCAGCAACCATTCCTGAATGTGGCGCATACCAACCCAGACGACTGCATCTTTTATGTTGTCTATATGGTCGTGGGCCTGGCTGTCGGAATTGACGAACTTTAGAAGGTTTGCGGCAATTTCCGGATGTTTGTCCAAGTTGCTGCAGAGTTCTTCTAGAGTGGGGCGGATCCGCAATAGCTGGAGCAACTGCAAAATGGCTGTAGATGTGGCGTCAATTTTTTGACCGGTGACCATTTCGGGTCGGGCGAAATAGAACCCTTGAAAATAATCGTAACCGGCTTCTACGCAACGCTTGAAGGTTTCTTCGTCTTCGACTTTTTCGGCTAGGAGCTTGATGTTCCTTGCCTTGAAGAAGGCGGCGGCCTTGCTCATGCTGTCTAGGCTGTTTTCTACAACGTCCATCTTGATGTAGCTGACGTAGGGGAACAGCGGGGCGAAGCGGTTGATGAAGTTCTCTTCGAAGATAAAGTCGTCCAGGGCGATTTCGAAACCCATGGACTTATACTCCTCGATGGCTTCGATGACGCGATCGTCCACTTCTACACTTTCGAGAACTTCCAGAACGAAATATTTAGGATTCAGCAGGCCGAATAAATTGTCCAGCAGCATGTTCCGGCTGCAGTTGACAAAAGCCTTGCTGCTGCCGACCAGACGCTGGATGCCGATGTTGTTCAGTACGTTCTCCAACACCTGTGCGGTTGCCAGCAAGTCGCTGGATATAACAGCCGTACTGCTGTTCGGAGAATCTCTGAACAGTAACTCATAGGCGCACACCTTGCCATCGCGGTCAAGGATCGGCTGACGGGCTAAATAAGCGAGTGATTCCATGGAGAGACGTGAGGTGCGAGGTCGCTCGCAAAGCTCGCTTTGAGGTATGAGCTGAACAATCGCGCCGAGGGCGCCCTAAAAAGAGCGCGAAGCGCCATGCTTTCACTCAAAGTGCCGGAGGCACGACCTCATTGCTCAAAGCCTTACGGAGTAAGGCGACCTCGTTGCGTTAAATTCGGGCGGACTTGATACCGAAGAGCAGGATGCTGCGTGCGCCTGCGTCCCAGAGCTTGTCCATGATGGCGTTGGCATCTTCCTGGGGCACCATGGCCTTTACGGAGTACCAGTCACGACCGTGGAGCTTGGCAACGGTAGGAGCATCGAGACCCGGGGTCAGGGCTACAGCCTTGTCGAGAACGTCTGCGGGGCAGTCGTATTCGATCATCATGTAGGACTGTGCGACCAGCTTACCCTGGATGCGGCGGATCAGGGTGTTCACTTCTTCCAGGTCGGTCTTCTGGGGGTTGCAGTAGAGGGCTGCGTTGGAGCGGAACAGCGGTTCGCCGATAATGCGAAGGCCAGCCTGCTTCAGGGTGGTACCGGTTTCCACCACGTCGACGATGGCGTCTGCAACACCGAGGCTTACGGAAATTTCCACAGCGCCTTCCAGAACCACAAAGTTCATGGGCTTCTTGTAGTAGCCTTCAACAATGTTGGGGAAGGAGGTGGCGATGGTAGAATCCTTCAGTTCGTCCAGAGTCTGGATGGGGCTTTCGTTAGGAACTGCAGCGCACATCTTGGAAGCGCCAAAGGGCAGGTCCAGAACCTTGACAGCCGGGCTCTTGGCTTCGGCGTTGAAGTCGATGCCGGTGATACCTGCGTCGATGATGCCGCGACCCACATACATGGGGATGTCGCTAGGGCGCAGGAAGAAAAATTCGATACCGTTCTTGGTGTCGATCTGGGTCAAAGTCTTGTAGGGCTTGGATGCCTTGTAACCGCAGGCCTTCAGAAGTTCCTGGGTGGGTTCAAAGAGCATGCCCTTGTTCGGGAGAGCTACTTTAATCATAGTTTAGCGTACACTTCTTCGAGGGTGAGACCTTTTTCTGCCATCATGCAGGCCACATAGTACAGAACCTGGGAAAGTTCCAGGCACTGGTCGTCGCGAGTTTCGTAACGGGCGGCCATCCAGCTTTCGCCGGCTTCTTCCACCAGCTTCTTGCCGATACCGTGAGCACCCTTCTTGAAGAGTTCAGTGGTGCTCTTGCCTTCGGGCATGGTTCTCTTGCGCTCGCAAACCAGCGCGTAGATTTCTTCAAACGTCATGATTGACCTCTTTTTGATATTTCTTTACGAGGTACAAGATAGAAAATTCAAAAAAGTCCACTTATGCATTTTGAATGTTCAATAAGGTTTAACGTCCTATTTTGCGGAACATCTATTTTATATTTGGAAATATGAAGTCTTTCGTGAAAGTTCTTGTTGCTGTGGCTCTTGTATTGGTGTTGGGAGTGTCACTTTACCAGTTTATCAGTTCTCGTGAAAAGGGGATTGCCCCGCAAAAATTGAGTTTCCCTGAAGCCCTTGAAAAAGCGGACCGAATGGAAGTGACTGCGGCGGGCCTTGGTAAAATTGAACGTAACAAGATAATTGATGGTCGGTTGTACCAGAACTTTGTACAGATACTCCGTGTCGGTCTTCTTTATGAACATCCGCAGGATACTCTCGAATCTGACTGTAAAGAGGGTACCTATATTACTTTGTATCGCGGTGCGGATTCCCTGGACAGATTCCGTTTTACCACTGCGTTTAACCGAGAAGGTTCGGTGGGATACTGGAGTACTCCCAGATTGCATAAGATTAATAAATTCCTGAAGGATGTGGGCGTTCCCTTTAGAGGTTGCAAAATCGAATCTGACATGGTTACTGAAAAATCTGAAAAGACCGAAGTAATGACTGTTCCCAAATTCAAGAAAAGACATGGGAAACGGGATGCTGATTCTTCTGAGATCCTGTATGAAGTAGACAGAGACGGTAACGTGTTTGAGTTGGGCGATTCTGTAAAAAAACAGGTTGCCGTAACGATGGAACTTTTGAACGAACTGATTTTCCCGGCCGATACGGCTCTTGGAACACCGCTTAGTGAACTTGTACGAGACTGCAACCGGGCCGAAGTGATTTTTAACTGCAATGAGGATTGTAAGAAAGAGGTTCGCGTAGCTTCTAAGAAGGTGGTGCTTGATTCTGTGCAGCTGGTGGAATTCAAAAAAATGTTGCTGAACCCCACGTTTGAAACTTTTGCTGGTTCTACTGTGTCTCGTGCCGAAACGGTTATTACTTTGTATAAAGATTCCGCCGAAGTTCTAGAACTTTGGACTATTGGCTCAGGCTTCGGAAATATTGACAAGCATCAGCGGGACAAGGATTTTGATAGAGGTGGCGCCTGGTATAAGAAAGAGCCCAAGGATTTGGATGCCTTCTTCGCCCCAATCAAGGCTGCCGCATTTGAATAGACATCCCGTTATTTCTATATTTGCCACCGATTTTTTTAAGGTGGAAGAAAATGAACAAGTTTGCAAAGAGTATTTGTGCTTTGTCCGCTGTGGCCGTGACGGGTGCCGCACTGATGGCATGTGCCGGCGGTTTCAAGGTCAAGGATCCGGAGTCCTTCAAGAATAAGTCCGGCGTGATTGGCGTGTTTCGCCAGGCCGCTTTTTATTGCAGCGATGTGAATCCCCAATACATGACTTTGGGCGACAAGCGAATCCTGGTAAAATCCGGTTGGAGCAGCGAACAGGACAACCTGTTTGTGAACGAAATGAATCCCGGCGTTGCAACTCTTTATTCCTACGAATATACTTGCGGTGAAAACGATAACAAGCTGGTTCTGGATACTGCCGATAATGGCAAGCGTCCGTTCCCTATTGCCGTAAAGATTCCGGATGACGGCTTCTGCAAGATTGTGATTTCCTTCCTGGAAAATGACAATCTGTTCTCTCACAATGACGCCCTGTTGCAGGAACAGTTTGAGAAGGAGAAGGTGGCCCTGAATCCGGATAATGTTCCTTACTGCGATATTATCGATACCAAGGGTAACGTGGTCTCCTTCGTCAATCGCGATTCTTTGATTGATGCCCAATATGAAGCAGCACTGAAGAGCGCTCCCAAGTTGACTAGCGATGACATTCAGCCCCTGGTGAACCTGGACCAGAATTCCAGCGTCGCTACCTTGAGCGGCGACAACACTCAGGTGATGTTGGTGACCTGGCACAATGATCCGGACCAGTTCAAGGATGGTCAGATCATGACCTTGAAGAAGGACTTCGTGTGGGCCTTTACCGACAAGGAATTCATGAAGTGGTTCAACGAAAATAAGGATGGCGTGAACAACTGGACTTTGCGCCTGAAGCAGCTCCTGGGCAAGGCTCCTGACTTTGACGGAACTTACTTTACCGTATTCTGGGTCCCCGTGAAGGATGTGTTCCGTCCGGCATTTGTTCCCGATCCCACCAATGACGTGATGAACGTGGCGTTCCCCAGCTCTTTCGAAGAAGACCGTAGCGAAAGCGCCATGTGGTTCAAGAAGTGGTTCGACAAGACTCGCTCTCAGGCCTATAGGCGCGAAGGCGGTTTCCCCTGGACACGTCTGGGCTATACATACGACTGGGGTCGTACCGATGGCGACAAGTATGGCCTTACCGAATTCATTGTTAGGGAAGGTGCCGAAATCGAAGTGAAGTTTACCCGTGGAACCAAGGGTTTCCTGGCCTGGACTAGGGACCGTAAATAATAGGGTTCTGCAGGTCTAGTACCGCTAACTTTTAAAAAGAGCGGGTTCACCATTTGAGTGAACCCGCTTTTCTATTTGAACTCAATTTGGGAATTCTATTTGCGGACTAGAGTTCGCCAGAGTTGCTGGCCTGCTTCCTTGAATTTTCGCTCGAATGCCGTTTCCGGATTTTCGGGATTGAAGGATTCGCAAACGACAGTGGCTGAAGTGTTCACGATGCGGGCTGCTTCTGCAAATTCCTGTGCATAGATGTCCCAGTTGGTACGAAGTTCCGTAACGGGACTCAGGGACAGCAGCGTAGGAAAGATGGGGTGCAGATGGAATCGTCTGCCGGCTTCGCTTTCCTTGGGCCAGGGGTTGGGGTAGAACACGGCGTGATGTTCGATGATCCAGTTGCCTGCAAGAACTTCTTCCTGGGCTAGACGCCAGAAATCCAGAAGTTCGGCTCGGATCCAGAATGCGTTGGCGGGCTGGTCTGTGCCTGCGGCCTGTTGCTGGTGCTCGTTACCGGCCTTGTTCAGGCGAACTGCAGACTTGTCCACTCCGATGACAGGAATGCCTGGAAAACGTCGGGCCAGATGTAGCGTGCTTTCACCTGCGCCACAGCCCGAATCCAGAACGATGCGGAACCCTTCGGCGTTGCCAGAGACCTTGTTCCCATTCTTCTCGTAAAAAGATTTGACGTAGTCCTTTGCGACCCCAAAAGCCTCGCGGGTATGGTCGGCTATAGGACGCAAAAAACGGGTCGCAATATACTTGCGAACCGTTTCGTCTAGATTTTTGTAAAGACCGTCTTGATTAGATGTTACCGCATGAACTGCGTTGTCTGTCATTACTTTTCCCAAATGCTCTGTCTGTCGCCACCAATCAGTTTGACATCATCCATCCAGAAGTCAACCGTATTAGTGAACTGCCAGGTCAAGATGGTGACGCAGCTGAGGCTACCCTTGGTTTCGTCGACGATGTCGGCGGTCGCCACGGTAACAGTTTCCCACTCGTCAGAAAGTTCCTTAAATCCGTAGGACTTGTTTTCGACGGTGATGGAACCGTTTCCGTCGGTAGGCTTCTTGTGTACTTCGTCTTCGATGATGAAGTAATAGCTGCCAGTACCTCTAACCTTAAAGCTAATGGAATCGACGGAAGAAAGGTCGTAACAGATAGACTTGTCGTTACTGCCGATGCCGACGCCCACATTAGCCCAGGGGTAGACCAGCAGGGCGCCCTTGTCGTCGGTGTTCGTGTCGCGCAAGGTGTCGAAATTGAAGGTGACGTGCAACAGACGCTGTTCACCGTCGTCGTACATCTTCAGGTATTCGCTGGTATCGCCTTTTGCAACGACAATCTCGGTACCTGCATCGATGATGACATTGGAATGATGAGACTGGAACCACCAGCCGCCATCACTGGGACCAAAATACTTGGGACCAAAACGATGCTGGTTGTTGCCGTCTTCGAAGTCGTCCAAAAGCAAGGCTTGGCGTTCGTTGGCAAAAGTGCTAGTGGAGGATTCCTTACCTGCATCAATCTTCAGGTATGTGCTGGTGGTATCCTTTGCCTTTTCGTTGGGAATGTACACCAGGTCGAAATGACCGGCGGGCAGGGAATCCAGAACGAATTCGCCGTTGACAACTTTTGCGGAATGGTCGAGGCCGCGAACCTTGATGGTTCCTTCATCGATGTAACCCAGGAAACCGTTGATGGTTGCCATATCGGCCAGGTTCACTGTTCCAAGATCTACTCCGGCGTCAGAAACCTTGACCTTTGTCTGGATGGCCTTGCCCTCGAGGGAGGCTTCCAGAATGTAGCTGCCGCTGGCAACGCCTTCAACAACTACCTGACCGTTCTTATCGGTTTCGGCGGTGTAGGCATCCTTGGAACCTTCGAGGCTTGCGCTTTCTACAAGCTTAACCTTGGCTCTTGCGGCAGGAGTCTTGTCGGCTGTTAAAATCTGTGCGGTAATGGCGTTTCCGGCTTCGGTGCCAGAGGGGCCGCCGCCTGCAACCTTGTCGTCAGAACATGCAGAAAGACCGAGGCCAAAGCCAAGGACTGCTGTAACTGCCAATGTTCTATAGGACTTGCTCATACCCAAAAAATAAAAATTTTTTCCGAATAGTTCCATCATCCCTCCTTCTTTGGCGGCTCGGAACCCGTGCAAGGGTCATCCACTTTGTTGGAGAGGGGGAACATGGCGATATTCAGTGCGTAAACTCGGTCGGCGCGTTCACTCTTGCGGGCGAACTGCAGAAGTCCGCGGCGGAATTCCTCGATGCGGTGGCGGATTTCCGGCAGATCGGACTCGTCTGCGGTAAATACCACGCTGGAAATGTCACGGTCTTCGGGCTTGTGGCGGTCGATAGATTCCAGGGCCAGTTCCATGGTATGTCTATGGAAGTCGCGGACAGCGGTGCTTTTGACTTCGCCGCCGGTACTGATAATCTGGTCGGTAATGTTCCATCCGCCGTTGCCGTCGGGTACCACCAGGCCCAGCTGCTTCATGACGCCCAACGCGTTGCGGGCTTCATCCTGGGAAATGGCGGGATTCAGGTTGGATGCCAGCTTGTTGATGTCGCTGGTGTCCTTGGTAATGCCGATAAGGGCGCGTAGAGCTGCGCATGCCCAGCTGCCGAAGTAGGAAAGTTCCGGTGTAGAGAGCACTCGGGTTTCCAGGGAGCGCAATTCCATAAGGCGGTAGTACAGTTCGGAAAGAGCCTGCTTTGCCTTGGTCTTGTTAAAGCGGTAAAGTGTCTTGAAATATTCCGCACGGCGGTCGTCGAGTCCGCAAAGGCGGATGAACACCGGCAAGGTGCTTTCGTTCAGGTGTCCCTCTTTCTGGAACACGCGAACAAGCCAGGCCGGGTCAACGCCGGTCTTCTGGCCAAGATAGCGGTATGAGGTGAAAGGATTGTCTTTTTTCGTTTCGACAAACCAATCTCTCAAAAACTCACGATACTCTAGATACTCTAATACTTCGGGCATGTTCATAAATCTAAACAAAAGTAGTTACATAATGCCACTCTGGAAACCGGGTGTTGAGAAATGCCGTTGAAAAAAATACAACGAAGTGTAAAAATGCCTTTTTTTTGGAAAAAACTACAACTCAATCCCTGTTTCGCGTTCGGTGACCGTGCAACAAGCCGCCTTGAAGGTCTCGGGGGAGGCTATTATGGTTACAGATTCCTTGGCGCGGGTAATGCCCGTATACAGAATTTGGTTCGTTAATAGGGGGTGGCCCTTCTGCTTTGGGAGGTACATGGTTACATGTTTGTATTCGGATCCCTGGGATTTATGGATGGTGATGGCGAAGGCGCTTTCAATGGCTTCTTCTGGCAAAACCGCAATGGGATAGAATACATAGTTGTCCCTTTGTATGTTGGAATCCTGAGGTGGCGCTTTTTTTAACATCAGGTAGGGAGTATGCCCATCAAAAACTACAATACCGGTATCACCATTGTACAACTTGTACATTTCTTGGTTCTGGGTGATAATCAAAAGTTGACCGGGGAAATATCCGGAATCCTGAATGGCTATAGTTTCGGTGGGTTCTGTTTCTCGCGCAGTCTGTTTGGATTTCTTCCAGAGGCTGCGGAGTTTACTGCAAGCTTTCTTGTTCAGGTTTTCAACACCGCGGGGGCCGCGACGTTCTGCCGAAAGCATGCGCTGGGTGAGGCTCAAGTTCCAGAGTTCATCACGGAGTTCTGTTTCGCCAGTGGCCTTGTTCGGGTGAACCTGTTCTGCTAACTGGGAAAGTTTGCTGAAGTTGCTGACCCAGGCATTTACGATTTTTTCGATGCGTTTTTCTTCGATCTTTTTGGCGGTCTTACATTCGCTTTCGGATTCCAGTCGGTAATATGAAACCAAGTCCTTCATCTTTTCGGAACCGTTGTCTGCACTAGACATTGTATCGCCTTCGGAACAGAGGGCCGGATGCAACAGGAAATTATGGGGCTTGAAGTTGCCGATGTCCTTGGTTTCGGCTACAGTCTTGATTTCGTGAGCCAGGCGTCCGATGAGGGAATCATCGGTAAAACGGTTTGATATTTCTAGTTTGACAGTAAAGTTGCGAGCGCTGTTTTTGGCCTTTAGGATTTCTCCCAGAACTGCTCCCGAATCCACAGAGGGCAACTGGTACGGATCACCAAGAATAAAGAGGCGTGCACCTTCGGGAATGGCCTGCAACAGGGCGGCGAACATTTCAATATCGATCATGCTGGCTTCGTCAATGACGAAGATGGAATTTTTGGAAAACTGTTCATTCTTGTTGTAATGAAAGTCGCCTTTTTCTCGGGAGAATTTCAGCAAACGGTGAATAGTGCTGCTTTCCAGATCCTTCAGCTTCTTGAATATGGGAGCGCCTTCTTCGCTTTCACGGATTTCGTCGTTGATGGCGGAAAGACCATCAGAAAGGCTTTCTCGCATACGGTCTGCAGCCTTGCCGCTGGGGGCTGCCAAATAGATAGACCAGTCCAGCATATCGCTGTTAGATTGCAATAGCTTCCACAGGATGTAGAGAACCACGGTGGTTTTACCCGTACCCGGGCCACCTGTAATAATCAAATTCTCAGAAAGTCCGCGAAGGATTGCCGTTGCCTGTTGTTCATTGACCAGGAATGGTTTACCGTTTATAGGCTTTCTAATTTTTGAAATTTCATCAATGCATTTCTTGATTGATGTAGCAGAAGGGTTGCTGCCGTTCTTGAACAGAAGTGCTGCCGACTTTTCAATGAGACATTTTGCATTGAAATGCTTGGCAAAATAAAGGTAGGGCGTTACGCCGGTGGTGATGATAAATGGCTTAGAATAGTTATCATTGTCAATGGCTTCGTTTACCAGGCGTCCTTCTACGATTTCAGAAAATTTTAGGCTCTTGAATTCGGAGATTCCCGCGTCTATAATGTCCAAAAATTCCTGCGGTGCGTGGAAGTTGTTTTCGTCTATTTCTGTTTCAGAAGCGCTGATGCTCAATTGCACAAGGCCTTGCCACTTCTTGGACCACATTTCAAAAAATTCTTCGGCGATAAGAGGCAGGCGGGTATTGCCATCGTCCAGCAACGAAAAGCAGAGAGCGAGAAACTTCTGTACCTTCAGGCTGATATCCGGCTGAATGTCAAACAGCAAAGAGAGAAGGTGCTTGTCGATGGCGGAAATCCCACGCATTTCCTTTAATGCGTTGTAGAAATCTTCAAAGTTTTCTGTTTCAATAAAGTTCATTATGTTGCCTCCTACTTGCTCATCAATTTTTTGATTTCGCCATAGGCATTTTTAAGATCGTCATAACATTTCCAGGTCTGGGCGTAAATTCCCTTGCCTGTTCCGCCCTGGGTGCCGCGGACAAATGCGTAGTAGATGCCGCCGAAATGCTTGTTGAAAATTTCTTCTTCAGTCAGGTTTTCTGCAGTACCTTCTCCATAGAACTGTTTCAGCCATTGAATAAGGCAGTAGCTGTATAGCACTCGTTGAATGGAATAGTCTGCATCAACGCGTTCCTTTAAGGCTTCTGGCGTATAGCGATTTTCCTCCAGAACGTCGGATTTCCAGTCCAGAATGCTGTAGAGGTTGTTGCCCTGGGCATCAGTTCGCACGAACATCAAATCGATAAAACCCTTGCAGAATCTGCGGAGCTCTTCGGAGGTTCCTGCATTCAGGTTGAACTGCATTTCAGCCTTATGATTTTCCAGAGGAATTTCTGTTAGGGTGAAAAATTCTCCTGTAGCGCAATTTCCTGCGATGGCGGGTAGTTTTGCATTCAGTGTATTCCACAAGTAGGCAATGGCGATGTCAGTCCATTCCTTCTTGTGATTCCAAATAGGCAATGCCTCGTTCTTGAATTCTTCTTCGACGACATTTATGCATTTGGAATCTGCCAAGGCACTTTCTAGAGTAGGGAGCTGTTGTCCGATTTCAAAGAACTTGGCTCGTTCAAAGACATGGTGGATGGCGTTACCCAATTTGCTTCCGCGAGGGAACTTCTTTAGATTTTCTTCGTAGTGGCTCTGATAATCGCGAGATTCCTCGTAGGCAAGGGTACAATCTAGTGCATTGACATCAATACTCTTGATGGAGACCTTGTTCTTGCCTGCAACATCAGCCACAGAAGATTCTTCGTTGCCGTCTTGATCGATGGGAGTATCGTCTTCGTTGCTGATGCCGTTGTCGGCCTTGCCCGAAAGGGATGAGTAGGAATACTGCATAATGCAGGCCTGAGGCACATGCTTCTGCAGGTCTTCCATGATGCCTTTTTGTTCCTGAATCAGCTCTTCGATATTGTCTGTGGATTCCGCAGAGGAACTGTTTTTGCTTAATGGCTGCAGAATATATTCCCGTACGAGTTTTTTCTTTTCGGCAATGCTCCAATCGCTGTCTGTTTTTAGAATTGTGTAGCAGGGATATTCAAAAACGCTGTTTTCAGCATTTTCGATACATACGGCATTTTCACAAAATTCCTTATGGGAATCATGTAGAAACTTGAATTCTGGTTTAACAGAAATAATGGCTCCGCTCTTGTCCTTTTTGGTCCAGTTTTCGTAGCGAGGTAGCATTAGAATAGATGATGCTCGTGTAAAGTCCACGTAGAACAAACGCTTCCATTCTTCCAGTTCTTCTGCCTTGCGAATTTCCTTGGCGTCGCTGCCTAAGCCCAAATGGATTCCATTGTCGTCATGATACAGGAAGGGACCTCTAGAAAGATTATTCACGCCCTTGAATCCTGCCACAGAAATTACCACGGGGAATTCCAACCCCTTGGAGGCGTGAATGGTCATGACCTGAACGGCATCGTAGTCGGTTCCCTTTTCAACGAGGCTTCCGTCTTCATCGTCGGCGTCATCACGGAATGCAGCCAGTCCTTCCAAGTGACGGACTAGATCTTCCAGGGAACAGTTGTGGCTATAAAGGAATTCTACGGCGTAGTTTCCGATCTGACGGAGCTTCGCCAAATTTTGCAACTTGGAAATATCCATTAGACGTTGCTCAATCTGGGTGTCGCTATAAATACGCTCCAGCATTTCGGCGTATCGACGCTTAAGAGCCAAGTCTCGCCAGACATTCAGCAGTTTGCGTTCCCTATTATTGGGGTCGTCAAAAACCTTGCTGTCAACATAATGAAGTTCATCCATGCTGTGATCTTCAGAAGAATTGTCTTTTTTGGTAAAGACCGTCTTAAAGAAATCGGTAATGAGAACTTCACTTAAAAGTTTACGGTTCCATGCAGAAAAATCCGGAGCATTCAAGGCACGGAACAGGGCTATCCATTCGGCACATTCACGGCTGTTAAACAGGTTGTTGTCTTTGTAACGACTGAAAGGGATGCCTGCGTGTCGCAGTGAATCTTCCATGACCTCCATTTCGCTGCGAGTACGGGCCAGTACGGCAAAGTCCTTGAAGGAAACGTTGCGGTATTTGCGACAATCTTTCTTGTCGAAAACCTGGAGCTTGGTCTTTCCGTTTTCGAAGGAACACCAGTCTACGATTTTTGCCACAGCGGAACGTGCGAAATTCAGACTGGAAATTTCGTTTTCGCTAATCCAGATCGGTGCAACTTCCTTGCCGCTTATCATAGGCGGAACTTTAACTTGGCTTTCGTTGGTAGGAGCACCAGATGGTTGGAATTTTACCAGTTCGGGAGAGCTTTCTGCAGGAGTAAAGAAACTTCCCTTGAACAGTTCGTTGCAACCTTCAATGATTCCCGTTGTAGAACGGAAGTTGTTGTTGAGAGAAGTTCCGTTGTTGATTTCCAGGATCGCTTCCTTATAGACGTTTACGTCGGCTCCCTGGAAACTATAGATGGATTGTTTTGGATCGCCTACCACAAAAATGGAATGACCTTCGACGGCCTTGCCCTGATCTTTCAAAAAGATTGTGCGGAAAATATCCCATTGCAGTTTATTGGTATCCTGGAATTCATCAATGATGGCGAAGTTGAACTGCTGACGCAATTTTTCCTTGAGATTGTCACTTTCGGTGATAGCCTTATGTACCGAAAGAATCATGTCGTTAAAGGATTGCCTTTTGTCATCCTTCTTTGCTTTTTGCCACTTGTCAAAAAGTATGGGAATCTGCTTGCAGAGAAATTCCTCGTACTGGGCGCGATAAAGGTGTTTTGGGGCGCTCTTGATCAGTTCCTTGATTTCCTTGATTGCATTGAAATGGGGAAGGGTTGTCTCGGAGAATGATTTTGTTGTGAATGAGTGGCCGTTAAAAAGAAGGTCCTGACTTTCGTTGGTCCATGACTTGATTTTTTCGGTGAACTCCGTGGCTCTTTTTTCTGTATTAGAAACGCTGTCGAAAAAAGTCAGCTCATCTTCAAAACCGGGAATACACTTCAAATCGTTATAACAGGTGGCTTTAGAAATTTTTTCAAGAGCGCTTAGGGGGACCTCCTGACCATTGATTTTCGGAAGACTGGGCCCGTCTAACGGAATGATTTCGCCTTTTTTACAACAGCCTTTATAGTTGTTGATGGCGCTGACAATGGTTTCCGTTAACTGGTTGGTCAAAGATTCTGTTTTTTCAGATGCGAGAAGTTTCTGGAATTTTTCGTCATTGACCCACTGGTCGCGAATATACTGTTCTACCAAGGTGGTAACCGCGGCATCATCGATCATACCCATATCAAAGGGGCGGCCCGCGTCGTAGGCGTATTCCTTCAAGGCCTTCTGACAGAAGGAGTGGATGGTGAAGATCGCTGCGTTGTCAACATCCTGGTTTGCCTTGGCAAAAAGGGACAATACGTCCTTGGAAAGTTCCGGTTCGTCAGAGTCATCCTTGTTGATTTTTTTGAATTCAAGGACTTCGTTAATCTTTTTGCGGATACGGTCCTTTAACTCACCCGCAGCTTTTTCGGTGTAGGTGACGATAAGAATCTTTTTGAGAGGCGTGCCTTGACTAATCAGCTTGGATACCATGAGCTGAATGGTATAGGTTTTGCCTGTCCCTGCTGACGCTTCGATAAAGAGGCTGTGTTTCGGATCAAAATTTTTCAGATTGAAACTTTTCAATGTGTCGCTCACCTTATGCCCCCTTCTTCGTTGCGGATTTTGTTCCCTTTGCTGTTTTAGCAGGCTTTTCCGGTTTTTCGTAGGCCTTGATTTCCATAAGGGACTTCATCTTGGCCTTCGCTTCTGCCCACTGCTCCTTGAAATTCTCGGAATCGAATCCCACATCCTTTACCGGATCGAAAAGTGCTTTCTTGCCGAAGTAGGACCAGGGACCATCCAATAGTTTTCCTCTGTACTCATATATATCGTCGCTTTCCTTGATTGTGTCAAGAAGGTCTGCGGGGACAGCCTTACTGTAAGGCATCTTCCTTGTCTTTTCGCAACCGTAGGCTTCGCTGTATATACGTTCCAGCATTTCCCTAGCTTGAACGGGTGACATTTTTACAGATGTTGTTGCAGGGCCACCGATATTCTCGTCGCAAGAATAAATGGAAATGCCAATGGTCTGTTCCTTATTTGCCGAGTCCGGATGCTTTTCGCATTTAAGGGCGAGAAGGGCCAAGGCCTTGATATACGGGCTTAAGTATTTACTGAAATTGATTTTATCGGCAGTGCTGTTAGATGTTGTTATAGAAATGATTTCGGTAACATCTCCCAGTTCCTTGTTGTTGCACCAGTCCATGGTTCCGGAAAGGTTCCACTTGGTTCCGTCACCACGCAATAATTGCAGATCTTGCAAACGGTCTTTATACGTCCAGCCGTTGCGGAGTTCCTGAATTTTTTCTTCGCCCATCTGGCAAAGAATAAGGTTCTTTTTTACGTTCAGGTCTTTCCAGATTTTTTCACTGAAAATCTGGTCGGGCATCTTGCCCTTCAGCTGACTATCCCTCTTGAATTTTTCCAGTTCGTCTTCCTTGCCCGAAAGTTCTGCTGCCAGCATCATTTTCAGTAAGTTGCTTTCTTCCAACTTGTTAAAGAAAATCGGTTCAAAAAATTCTTTTTCGGGATCGTCATCATCTTGCTCCATCATCATCAGGCCGATTCGGAACTCAAATGGGTCTTCCAGGAATTTGCACAACTGGAACAGAGAAACTCGTTCGGGAATCTTGATGGCAATGTTCTTGATGTCAGTAGACTCGTCACCTCGAACTTTTATGTTGGTGCGGGCCTTGGCATTTCCGTCGTGGACCATGTCTACGTAAGCCTTTTTGTTACGGAGGCTTCTGGGCGTAAATAGTTCTGTAGTGTCGCGGGTCTCGTCCAGCGAGATTGATTTTTTTTTCCATGCGATGCCATTCTTCAAAAGAAATTTCTGGATGTCATTGACGACGGACGTGGGGTAAAGTTCCGCATCCTTTTTAATGTCCTGGTCGACAAAGCTAATATGGAAGCTTTCGCTTACGCTCATGAGCTGACAGAGGAAGGCGTAGCGTCGCTTGGAGATAGGGGAGCCATCACCAGGCCAGGGGCGGCAGGATTTACGTAAGTCCAAAGTGTTCTGCTGCTTGGCTCCAGGGAAGTTGATGGAATCTCCACCAATAAAGAACAGGTGCTTTACAGGAATGATTCGGTTAGGGATGAATTTCATGAAGGTTATGCCATTCACGAACAGGTTACCGCAACTATATGCGGATCCCTGGGCTGCCGTAATCAGACTCTGCTCGATAATTTTCCATGAAATGGCCTCAATGCCGGTATCCAGCTGGTAGTGAAGATTTTCCACGGATTCCGTCACTCGCTTGAAGATGATGGTTTCTCCTCCAAGACCTTCGGGAGCGCCAGTCATGGCGAGCCATCCGTTTAGGTGATCGTTCAGCTTATTAAGATCCGCAATTTTTCCTTGGGAACCGAAGGCAATCCAGTCTCTTAAATCGTTAATGGCTTCTACAAAGCGGCAAAGGCTGGCGTTGTTGCTGGTGGCCATATCGGAGTACGGTTTTAGCGAGTCTTCCTCGCCAGAGAACTTCACCAGATTTTTTGTCATCTTGGCCAAAAGCAGTCGGCGGACTCCGTCGAGCCAGTCCTGTTTCTTTGAACTGCGGTCGCGATAAACATTGGTTTCTTCAATCCAGGTTTCCCAATCGTTAACTTCCTCTTCCTTGATGCCGCGGGTTTGCTGCACTACAGGATTGCGCATCAAGCTAAAGAACTGGGGACGTCCAATGGAGTTTCCCTCTAAAATAGAGAACAGATCCTGTAGGGCGGTTTCGGTTAAAGAGCTGTGGGCCGGTGAATCAACAATGGAAAATGGAATATGAAGGTAGCCGGAATTGTTATGGCCTGCCACGTCAGAAACCTTTCGGTCGGGAGTCTGGTCGAATACGGTCTTGATGGCTGTGCGGTAACTATCCAAGTCTGGTGAAACTACCAGAATGTCATTGATGCGGGCTCCGCTCTGCAGAAGTTTGCAGATGCTGGAATGCAAAGCTTCCACTTCACGAATTTTTGTGGGAGCTGCCGTTAATGTTAGGCTGTTCTCTTCTGTTGCCCCTTCGCCGATAATGTTGGTTCGGTTGGCGATAGCGTACTGCAATTTATGCAATAGGGTGTCCTGGGGCAAGTCGCTTGCCGATGAAGCACTCCCATTGCTTGCGTCAAAATCGAAATCGTAATTTGCGGCCTGACACCACAACTTGATGTTGTCGCGGCCGGATCTTCCCCAGGTGCAGAGCAGTGTGTTTTCGGACTCCTCTTCGGCGAGATTCTGATATTCTGGGATGTCGTCTGGATCGGTCGCACTGACTTCTGCAACGCTATTTCCCGCTTCGCCAAGATTTACATCCATGCGGCGTTTAACGCTGTTCAGTTCGTTGCCATTTTCATCGTTCCAGGAACCGTTAGATGCAACCCACCTGCGAACAATCTTATCGCTGGCAATATCTTCCCAGAATTCCATACAGGGATTCTGGATGTAGGCAAAAACGTCGTGCTCCTCGGCAAACTTATGAAGAATCACCCGGTAGAACTGCCCCATACCAGATAGACCGAAAATGAACAGGGGCTGGTCCTTGATTTTTTCCAGATGGAATTTGGCGATGCCGTTTTCATCGAAGCAACTGTAGTAAAGGAAAGGGATGGTCAGATAGGTAATCTGGTCATCATTCTTGCGTTCTGCCTCTTTCTTGAAAACGCGGGTGAGAAGGGAGTCCTTGTTACCGTGCTGGTGAAAAATGGCGGAGTACAATTTCTGCTGCCATTTTTCGCGGACCGCCACGTCTCCATTGCGGTTGCCTGTAAAGAAAGGTTGTAAATCGCCCTGTTTCCACTTATCGAGAATCCCATCGGCTGCACTGCCATCGGCGTTCTTCACAAAATCTCTGGGACGGCTCGTCTCGTATTCCAAAAACAATGTGGCGATTTTCTGTGCGAAATCAAAAAGATGGGTCTCGTCCAGTTTGCCCTTGCCGTCTGCGTCTTCCACAATCAAGTACCGACGGACTTCGTCGCCCAGCTTTTCGTAATTGTAGGATCCACCTTCTTCCATTTTCAGATAGGCGAGAATCACATTGCACAGCATATCTGCCGTCAGCTTCTTTTTGCTGTTGTCGTCACCCACCAGAATTTCCATGAGGAATCGGTCGATCATCATGGTGCTGAGGCCAGCCAGAGCGCCCTTCTTCTGAATCCAGCGGAGCCTGAACCACTGTTCCAGTTTTGGATCCGGAAACACGACTATTGGACATACGAAAGGGTTCTTCCAGCTGGTGGAAATGGCGTCGATCATTTCGTCGGCGAGGTTCTCGAGATTCAGTGCGAATTTTAAGTGAAGCATAGTGGGCAATATATTTTATAAAAAAAGGATTGTTCTATTTGATTATCGTTTTCAGCCCCGATTTTGTCAAATGATTTGGGAATCTGCAGGTAAGGAATGCTAATTTTTAGCGAGAAAAAAGGAGTTTGCCCATGAGGAACGCTCGTGTACCTTTTATTTATGTCACATCACTTCTTGCGATGTTCTTTTTTGCCTGCGAGGATTCCACCAGTGCGTCCGGTTCTCAGGATGAACAGAGTCGTGTAGATACTGTCTATGTAAGAGACACCGTCAACATAAAAGGTGATACCATTCGCGTAAAAGGTGATACGGTCGTTGTAACCAAACAGGATACCGTTATCAAAAATGGCGATACCGTAGTGGTCTCCAAGAAAGATACCTTGGTCGTGAAGGGCGATACCGTTGTGGTGACCAAGAAAGACACCTTGGTTTTAGATGGTGATACCGTAGTTGTCCGTGATACACTTTATCTTCGTGATACGGTTTACGCCCGTGACACGATTTTAGATACTCTTTACCTTGCGGAAGAAAAAATTCTTCAGGAATGCGCCAATCATAAGTTTGATGAAAAGTCCCAATTCTGTTATATGGGTAACGTATATCCCCTGTGCGGAGGCAAAACCTATAATCCCGATAGTGCGACCTGCGTGAATGATGTGGCGGTCCTTGCCTGCGGCGGTACTGTATACGACAAGGCCAAGAAGATCTGTTATAAGAACAAACTTCACGATCGCTACGTCCGTATGGGTAAATTCAATTACGAATATTTTGTGGATGATCGTGACGGTCAGTTCTATCGCAGCATCCCCATCGGTAATCAAACCTGGATGGCTCAAAATTTAAACTACGCCGTTGATAGCAGCTGGTGTGCTGGCGGTATCGCCACGAGTCCCGATGACTTTACTCAGGGCGATTGTGAAAAGTACGGCCGTGTGTACAGATGGGCTAGTGCCATGAATATCCCTGATGAGTATAATGAGATTAGTGCCGTAGGAACCGTGGTGGATACAACCAAGGAATATCAGGGAGCTTGCCCCAACGGCTGGCACGTTCCCAATCACCATGAATGGTATGCCCTCGAAGATTACATTTATACCAACATAGACCCCGATTCTTCGCATTCTATATCCGAACACCTGAAGTCTGATAGCTTGTGGGTCGATGGCTATGGTTGGATGGGTTCTGGCGATGACCGTGTGAAAGTTGAAATTCCGAAGGGAATTAACTCTGTAGGGCTGAATATACTGCCTGTAGGAAGTTTCATTTATTACGATTCAAAAGTTTACCCTTCGTATTTTGGCCAGGATTCCCGCCTTTGGAGTGTTAACGAAACGTACAATACCGGAGTCTATGTGGTGTTCTTTAGCTATTCCACCGATTACAAGACCCTGAAGTATTATAAGGGCTCTGCGGCTTTCAAGAATTGGGCTTGGTCTCTCCGCTGTTTAAAGAACAATAATTAAGAACGTAGGGCCCAAAAAACATCTATTTATAAGGGAAAATTTTATTCGTTAAACATGGAACGTCTAATCTTATACTAGATTAAAAGGCGTAAATTATTTACCGTAAACTCGGAGTTTTATTATGGAAATTAAATGGCGTAATCCTGATGCAAAGTTTGATCGTCTGGTTTTGGCTGGCGATATCGGCGGTACCAACACCAACCTTGGCGTTGTTGGCTACAAGGATGGAAAGTTCACCTTGATTCTCGAAACCGTATGTCCCTCCAAAGACATTGACGGTCTGGATGCTCCCATCCGCGAAACCCTTAAGCTGGCTGCAGAAGCTCGCGCTGACCTTAAGGTGAGCCACATCTGCATTAGCGCTGCCGGTCCTGTTGCCAATAACAAGTGCGTCATGACCAACCTCCCTTGGTCTGTGGATGGCGATGCCATCTCTGCTGCAACGGGCATTCCCACTCTCGTGATCAATGACTTCATGGCTATCAGCTACGGTATCCCCACTCTGGACGTGGACGATCCGGAACAGATCCACAAGCTGGTCCACACCGACGGATCCACTCCCGCTCCCCAGGCAGCAACCAAGGCTGTGATTGGTCCGGGTACCGGCATGGGCGTTGGCTTCCTGGCATTCGACGGTCAGAAGTACATTCCCGCTTCTTCTGAAGGTGGCCACTCTACTTTCGCACCTTTCGACAAGGACTCCCAGGAATTCCACGATTACATGGAAAAGAAGCTTGGCGTTGTTCCCGGTGTAGAACCTCTGGTTTCCGGTATGGGTCTTCGCAACATGTACGAATGGTGGAAGGAAACCCGCGGCGTTCCGAACAACGAATACTTCCAGAAGATCGAAGAGACCGAACCCAACGATCGCCCCAAGTACATTTCCCGCGCCAGCGACAACGATCCGGTGGCCGCCGAAATGATGCGCCTGTTCGTAAAGATGCTGGCCCGCTTTGCTAGCGACGCTGCAACCCTGTTCCTCCCGCTGGGTGGCTTCTACCTGGCTGGCGGTACCGTACAGAAGGATCTGCGCTGGCTGGAACGCGATAACCTGTTCATGCAGTACTTCGAAAAGAACTATAACCCCAACATCCGCCCGCTTCTGAACAAGATTCCTGTGTACGTGATCAAGGATTATAGCATCAGCCTTTACGGCGCTGCAAACGCAAGCCTGAATCTGCAGAAGTAAGCGGTCACGCGCAGCGTGTCATCCTGAGCCCGTAGAGCGAAGGATCTAGCTAAAAAGTCCCCGATCAATCGGGGATTTTTTATACAAATTGCGATTTGTTTATGCTATTTGTATAAAGTCCGTTCGGTCTCAAGATTTTTTGTTTAAATTGAAAATAAAGAACTTCAAAAAAGGAATGAATTATGGCTGTAAAAAAGTCCGCTGCTAAATCTGCTCCCAAGAAAGCTCCTGCAAAAACTGCAGCAAAGAAAGTTGCCGCAAAGCCCGCTGCAAAGAAGGCTTCTCCGAAGGCTGCTGCAAAGCCTGCTGCAGCTGAAGAATCCGAAGGCTTTGACATTGAACTGAATGCAAACCCGGCCATGGGTGCCATTGTTGTCGAAGCTCTCAAGAGCGAATACTTCGAAAATGCCGCCGACGAAATGGAAGCTTTCTTCTCCAAGGAAGAAGTGAGCGATGTGGATGTTCAGTCCCTGCTGTTCAAGGTGTTTATCCAGGGAACTATCGCTGGTGCCGCTATTGCCGCTGACGAAGCCCAGAAAGGCTTTGAAGACGTCAATAAACTGCTGAAGAAACTGTCCAAGAAGTAACTGCTCAAAGTAACTAAAAAAGGCATTCCGTTTTATCGCGGAATGCCTTTTTGCTTTTAGTAAAGTTTTGCTTCCCAGGTTATGGCGTAATCGTCGTTATCTTCGTCATCTAGGAACGTTTCCGTATCCTTGATGTATCCGATATCCTTTGCTGACATGCATCGGCCAGAACTGACGATTTCGTCTTCTTCGTCATCGCCTGTCTGGCTGATAACGACGGGGCAAATCCTGATTTCGTCAATGCCGCGGACAACCGAAATGGGGTCAAAGGAAGTCATATCGCGCCATTTCTTTTCTTCAAGTTCTAGGGGTAGCACTCCCGTTGAAAGGGTGTTCGCCTTGACGCTGTCGCTGTACAGTTCAACCTTGAAACGAACCATCGGGTTGCTGGCCTTGTCTGACTTCTGCTTAAAGGACTTCAGCGTAATGGTGATGTTCTTGTTTTCCTGCAGGTAGTAGACTTCCACAACGGTATCCTTGGGTGTCACGTTGCTAGTATCTTGCGGCGTGACGTTGCCCGTAGTGTCCTTTGGACCATCGTCGTAGGTGTATTCGCCCTTGTCGTTGTAGTACGGATTGGAAATCTGCGGACAGTCGTAGGAACCGAATTTCTTGTAGAAATTGGAGCAGCGTTCCTTGCTGTAGGCTGCCAGGCAGTTATACAGATCTACGCGGCCCAAGTTGGCTTCCAGGGAATCCAGGAGACCTTTTTTAGGACCCTTGTGTTCGCTAAGAATTTCATTTTCGGCCTCGATAACACTTGTTTCGCTACAGGCGGAAAAAATAACGGCGGTAGATGCAATTGCAGATGCTACAAGAAGTTTTTTGATAAAATTAAATCTCATAATTCCTCCTTACTTTAGACTCAAATCCACCATTACGCGCCATGAGGGCATGCCACCATGGTTAATGGCGTGGAATCTATGATTGTCTTTGGTGGAACCAGCAGCGAGGAGTACCTGGTATTCGACAGAGATGTATTTGCAGTCGATGCCTGCGCCGGCCCAACTGCTGAACTCCCAGTCGTCTATGTAGAAATTACCTTCAACAGTGTAGTTTTCGTAGGCCGGATAAAGTCCTTTACTTTCAAGAACGGCCAGGTCTTTCTTCAGTTCCTTGGACGGATGCTTTACGGTATATTCGCGAGTTGTATTGATCTGGTCGAAAATGGACTTTGTGATATCCCCTGCAAGGCTGAGGAAAATGAACGTTGTGTGGCCGGTGTGAGCTCCGAGTTTCAGTGTAAGAGGAGCGTCAACGGCGATGTCATGATAGTCTACGGTAAGCTTGTTGTTGACGTCAAATTGGGTTTCCTTGTATGTGATTCCGTCCTTGATTTCGTCATTCTTTGTGAATCTTGCATAACGGTATATGGCGCCAAGGCGTCCCTGCAAGGCAAAGAAACTGGTAAAGTAGTATCGATAGAAAAGATATACGCCAAAGTTTCCGTCCCAGTCGCTGTTTTCTTCGAGATTGCCCAAACGCTTGTCCTTGGCTCTTCCTCCGATAAAGGAAAGACCGAAGTTGTAGGTAATCGAGGCGATGCTGTCTCTGATGGCGTTCTGGGTGCTGTCGTATTCCGCGACGCTCTTCTTCTTGCGCATGGCCTTGAAGCGGTTGGCGTAAGTCTTCTTTTCGGTGAGAGTCTCGTCTTCAACCTTGTTTGCTGTGTCTGCAACTGCTGCAGTGGTCGCCTGTGTCGAGGTGCCTCTCAGGATAAATGTCTGCTGACCGGGCTTCGTGTTCAGTACCGCCGGATTAACTGCAGTTGCCTTGGCTGCTGGCTGTGCTGATGCTTGTGTTGCGGGCTGTGCAGCCGGTTGAGGGGCGGGCTGTGCTGCGGGCTTGGCCTCAGGTTGCGGAGTCGGTTCTGCAACAGGTTGAAGTGCGGATTCTGCCGGGGGAGTGGGTGCTTGTTCCGGTGCGACACTGGACTGCACTTCCTCAAATGCACTTTCAAGGTCAGACTGTTCTTCCTGCGGAACTTCGGCCTCGGCGGTCTGTTCTTCGGCGTTATCTTCAACGGCTTCTGTAGAAGATTCTGCTGCGGATTCTTCTTCAGCAGTCTCGACAGCCTGTTCTGCCTGTTCTTTTTTCTTTTTCTTCTTCTTGGATTTCTTTGCCTTTTTGGCACTCTTTGATGTCTTGGACTTTGCCTGTAGAACCTTCTGTGTCTTCTCCACAGATGTTGCCGGCATAGATGGCGCAGCCAAGACGACCGCAGCCATGAAGGCCAAGAATGTCAGTATTTTTCGAATTAAAGCCATTTGAAAAAACTCCCGAGATAAGCAAAAACTACCACTAAACTTACGCAATGTTGGCTTGTCGTGCAAATGTTTTTTCGAGAAAATGTCCTTTTTACCGCATTTTATCCCTTATTTTTGATGAATTTGACTCGTTTATTCCAAATTGGAGTGCTTCTTGGGTGTCATTGGTCACATATAATGGGTGGCTGCTCCCTATTTTGGGGGTAAATGCTTATTTTTAACGTAAATGGAGGCGCTTTTTTTATGAAATCGCTTAATTGTGTTTTTTTGTCTGTTTTGTTTGTCCTGCTGTTGGTAGGTCAGTCTTTTGCTGCGCTTAAAGATACCACGGTCAGTAGTAAAACGTACAAGGTCATTGCAACGTGCGAAAACTTGGTGGAATTTTCCAGTTTGGTAAACACGATTGTTTGCCCGTCTGGTTATGACTATGTGTATGGCGACAATAATTGCCAGAAAAAAGGCTCCCTTATGACGAAATCTGCGTCCTTCCCCAATGCCGGGCTTAATGCGATTGTGACTGGTCCTATTGATATGACCTGTACCGAAAACTTTGAGCCGATGGGTAATGAAAATAGTGGTCGTCGGTATGTTGGTAATTTTAATGGCCAGGGATATCCTATCCGTAATTTGAAAATCGATAGTGATGATCAGAATGTGGCCCTGTTCGGTGTGATAACGACAGAAGCTGTGATTGAAAATGTGGTTCTTGAAAATGTGGAAATTAAGGCTACGGGTATACAGGAAAGAGGAGGAAGCCGCCCCATTAGTGTGGGTACTATTGTCGCATGGCAGGAAGATGGTACGGTCAGTGGATGTTATGCCTCCGGCTCTATTGTTACAGATGGTTTGGCTCAGAGTGTTGGTGGTATAACAGGCTATGCAACAGCTGGTACGATAAAGGATTGCTTGAGTTCTGTTGAAATTCATAACTTGAGTAACGCAAGCTTTGTGGGCGGTGTTGCAGGAACCCTTAGCAATGCAAAAATTGAACGTTGCGTGTATGGGGGCAATGGCGTTTACAATGCTGGCGATGGTACGTTGGGCGGCCTTGTGGGGCAGAAAAACGGGGGTACAGGATCGATTGCGAACAGCTACTATGACAATAAGACTGTTGATAAACCTGTCGGAAACGAAGATAACGGTTCCGGTAGCGGTGTAGGTCTTCCTGATGTAAATACGTCAGAAACCGTTGAAAATTTGAATGAAGGGTGTGGCGAAAAATGTATTTGGTCTAACGGATCGGACAATATCACCAATACCGGTATTTCCAACGATAATGTTGACAATACTGTGTACACGATCTATTTCGCTGCCGGTACAGGTTGTGCATTCCCGTCAGGTGCTATTACTTCCAAGGCTTTGAAGTTTGATAGTCCGATTACATCTACCGGTATTACGGAACCTGTTTGCGACGAGAAGAAGTTTCTCGGTTGGTCTTTGAATGCTTCTGCTACAAAACCGGATGAAAGTCTGGGCAAGGTGTCTGGCTCTAGCACGGTGTATGCCGTGTGGGAAGACTATGTAACCGTGACCTTCCATTCTAATGGTGGTAAGTTTGCTGGTGACAAGACTGAACTGGCTAAGAAAGTTGCCAAACAGTCTGTGATTGTCTCTTCTGATATTGAAATTCCCTCTAGAGCTCCTGAAGGCACCGGAGAAGATACGAAGTATTTCTCATTCAAGGGCTGGGCTTTGACAAGTGATGCTGTTGATGTTCAGAGCCTTGGTGCGGCTGAGGGTGATGTTAATGTTTATGCTGTTTGGGAAGAGACGAAGATAGTTTATTACTCCGTCATCTATGATGTGAATGGACATGGTGAAACTCCGGCTATTGATCGTGTGAAGGAACATTCAACGGCTTTTAGACCCGAAGATCCAATTGCTGATGGTTATAAGTTTGATGGTTGGTACACCTCTGCCGATGGCAAGGGCTTGCCTTATGATTTCGAAAAAACGGTTTTGAATGATTTGAAATTGTATGCAAAGTGGGTTCCCGTCAGCTACGCCATTCTTTATGAATTGGGTGAAAATGGCGTGAATAATATTGCTAATCCTGTGTCCTATACGATTGAATCTGCAAACATTATTTTGCAGATTCCGTCCAGGGATGGTTATGATTTTATTGGCTGGTATGACAATGCTGACTTTAATGGCGAAGCCATTAAGACGATTCTTACCGGTTCCTTTGGTGATAAGAAATTCTATGCCAAGTGGAGTGTGAAATCCTACTACGTCTACTATGCCGAAGGTACTGATGGCGTCGGTGAAGTTCCTGCCGCACAATTGGTGAATCACGGGGATTCCGTTAAGTTGGCTGGAAAAGTCTTCACGAGAAATGTCTACAAATGTGATAAGGATGGTAAAAATTGCTCTGTACAAACGACAGTCAATCAAATTGGTTGGTCTCTTTCTGATGGTGGTAAAAAGTTCTATGATCTTGAAAGCTACTATAAGGGAAATGCATCTGTTACGTTGTATCCTGCCTGGGATGAAAGCGCTTTGACGTTGTATGCCGTTACTTTCAAGATTGTTGGCGCTGCGTCGACTGACGCTGCTGAATATCTGGAAGCTAGGTACCTAGATGTGTCTAGCGCTTCCGATGTGAATGTCAAGTATCCCACAATGTTGATTCATGATGGATATAAAATTACTGAAGTGTCTTCCAGTGATGTGACGTTAGATACGAAGACGACAAGTTTTGTGATGCCGAAGAAGAATGTTGTGGTGACAATCGATGTTGCTCCCAAGAAGTTTAAATTGGCTTGGAATCTTGAAGGTGGCAGTGTTGCAACGGCAGGAACTGCAGCTGGTGAAGTTTCATATGGAACTTCCTTGAATGCTCCGGTTGTTGAAAAGGAACATTATACTTTCTCTGGTTGGAATCCGAGTGTCCCGGAAACGATGCCTGCAGAAAATGTTTCCTATACGGCTGTGTGGACCGAGAAAACGATTGATGTGACGGTTAATCTCGGAGGAAATAAGATTACGGTCACTGTAAGTGAAGATGCTTCAAAGGATGAAATTGAAGAAAAGATTAACGAACTGCTCCGTGATCCGAATTCTGACTTGAAGGTTCCCGAAAAACCTTCCGATGATGATTTCGTTTATGAATTCAATGGTCATTGGAAGGAAGATGGTGGCGAATATGTTCCCGAATACGATGCCATTTCTCGTGAAGACCAGAATATTCATGTTGTAGTGGGTGGTTCTCAAGTTGATGTTACCGTCAGAAAGGATGATTCTAAGGAAACCGTTAATCAGAAAATTAACGATGCTGTGAAGGATGCCGGAATTGTAGTTCCCGCCAAGGATGGCGATGGTTATAAGTTCAATGGCGAATGGGAACAGGATAAGGACGGTAATTATGTTCCTGTTTATGATGTTGTAACAATCAAGGTGGTTGTTGCTGGTAAGGAAATCGATATTGATATCAAGAAGGGTGATAGCGCCGATGACATCAGCGATAAGATTAATGACGCTGTAGCTGAGGCTGCCAAGACTGATCCTGCCGTTGTTGTTCCTGCCAAGGATGAAGCTGGTCGTGATTTCAACGGCAAGTGGGAAGACGCCGATGGCGACGACAAGTACACTCCGGTATATGTTGTACCTGATGACAGCAAGGTCATTGAAGTTGTTGTTGGCAAGGATACCATTGAAGTTGTTGTTCCCAAGGATGCTTCTGACGAAGAAGTTGAACAGAAGATTAGCGAAGTCGTAACCAAGCCTGTCGTTGGCGACAAGGATGAAGATGGCTACCAGTTCAATGGCGAATGGGAACAGAATAAGGATGGCAATTACGAACCCGTCTACGAAAAGACTGTCCAGGCTGAAGTTGCAGGCAAGGACATCCCCGTTGACATCAAGAAGGGCGATAGCGCCGATGACATCAGCGATAAGATTAATGACGCTGTAGCTGAGGCTGCCAAGACTGATCCTGCCGTTGTTGTTCCTGCCAAGGATGAAGCTGGTCGTGATTTCAACGGCAAGTGGGAAGACGCCGATGGCGACGACAAGTACACTCCGGTATATGTTGTACCTGATGACAGCAAGGTCATTGAAGTTGTTGTTGGCAAGGATACCATTGAAGTTGTTGTTCCCAAGGATGCTTCTGACGAAGAAATTAAGCAGAAGATTGAAGAAACCTTGAATAATCATGATCCCAAGATTGAAGTTCCTGAATCTGAAGATGGTTTCGAATTCAATGGCGAATGGAAGAAGGATGATGATGGCAATTATGTTCCTGTTTACGAAAAGGAGATTGTCGTAGTCATTGGAAACACTGCTATCAGCGTTGTTATTGACAAGGATGATTCTGATGATGATGTCAATCAGAAGATTAACGATGCTGTGGCCGAAATTTCCAAGAAGGATTCTAGCATTGTCGTTCCTGTCGTTGGTGACAAGGATTCTGTTGGTAATGAATTTGATGGTAAGTGGGAAAAAGATGAATACGGCAATTATGTGCCTGTTTATTCAAAGGCATACAAGATTGTCTATGTGATGCCTTCAAATGCGGTTCTTTCCAGCGACGTTTCAAAGTACGTTCTTGGTAAAGGTGTGCAGCTCCCATCTGCTTCCATCAAGGATGATGAATCCTGGAAGTTTATGGGTTGGTATGAAACTGAGGATTACGCTGGTCTCAGGGTAAAGTTTGTCGGTGCCGAAGCCAAGGGCCGAAAGACTTTCTATGCCCTGTTCCAGAAGACTGTCCATTATAAGGCTGGCGATGTATCCGGAAAAATGGAAGTGGTGTTCAACTACGACGTAGAAAATTCGGATGAGGTCGTTCAGCGTGCCTTGATGGGTGTTGCTCCCGAAGGCTACACCAAGAAGGGTGTGGACTACGTCTTTGACAAGTGGGTTCTTTCTGACGGTGTGTATGTGGCCAAGTTTGTGGATGCTTCCACTGGCATGAAGAACATTGCTGTGGCACGTCACTTTGGTGTCTCTGTTAGCGGTCGCACTCTGAACATTGTTGGCGCTAAGCAGGGCGACAAGATGCTCGTTGTTGATATGAAGGGCAAGATTGTGGCCCAGGACAGAATCAGCGGTGTAAACCACATTGTTGAACTGACTTCCGCAGGGAACTATTTGGTTCGCGTCAATGGAGTTTCTACTCGTGTGATGGTGCGATAAGATATAGGTTGGACTTCAAATTTCTACATTTGACTTTAATATGAAATTTGAAGAACTTCCTTTGGCAAATCCGCTGCAGCGTGCTGTTCGCACTGTAGGCTACGAAACCCCCACTCCCATTCAGGAACAGTCCATCCCCAGTTTGCTGGAGGGTAAGGACCTGCTGGGTATCGCCCAGACGGGAACGGGCAAAACCGCAGCCTTTGCGCTCCCTATTCTGCAGCGCTTACTGGACTCTGGTAAGTTCCGTCAGCCTAAAACTTGTCGCGCCCTGATTTTGCTGCCCACTCGTGAATTGGCAATTCAGGTGGAGGAATGCTTTAAGCAGTATGCCCAGTATACTGCTATTTCTACTGCCTGCATTTTCGGTGGCGTTAGCGATGTGAAGCAGAAGAACGTTCTTGTTCGCGGTGTAGATGTTCTGGTGGCAACTCCGGGCCGCTTGCTGGATTTGATTGGCCAACATGCCGTGACCCTCAAGAATGTGGAATTTTTCGTTTTGGATGAAGCTGACCGTATGCTGGATATGGGCTTCATTCACGACATTCGCAAGGTGGTGGGCGTGCTTCCGGGCAAGCGTCAGAACTTGTTCTTCAGCGCCACCATGCCTAAGGAAATTTCTGACCTGGCTGCAACGATCCTCAGTGCAAATCCGGTTCGTGTGGAAGTGGCTCCCCAGAGCACTCCCATTGAACGAATTCGCCAGGAACTGTACCGCATTGATAAGCGTCGCAAGGGCGCCCTGTTGAAGGAACTTCTTGCTTCTCATGAAGAGATGAAGAAGGTGCTGGTGTTTACTCGCACCAAGCATGGCGCTGATAAAATTGTTCGTGTGTTGGAAAAGGCTGGTGTCAAGTGCGCCGCCATTCACGGCAACAAGAGCCAGAATCGTCGTCAGGAAGCTCTTGGCAATTTCAAGGATGAACGTATCCGCGTGCTGGTGGCAACGGATATTGCTGCTCGCGGTATTGATGTGGATGATGTGACCCACGTCTTCAATTATGACCTGCCCAACGAACCGGAAACTTTTGTGCATCGCATTGGCCGTACGGCTCGCGCTGGCAAGGAAGGCGTCGCCATTTCTTTCTGCGCTCCCGATGAAGAACAGGATCTGCGTGCCATTGAAAAGCTGACCAAGGTGAAGGTTCCCGAAGGTGACAAGGCTATTTACGAAAAGTTGCCTGAACAGCAGAAGGAAACTCCTGAAAGCGAAATGCGTAATGCTCGCGGACGTTTACCTCGTGGTCAGAAGGGCGACCGTCGCGAAGAAAATCGCGGCGAAGGCCAACAGCCCGCAAAGTTCGACTGGCGTAAGCACCAGGCCGACAAGCGTAACGCCCGCGCTGCAGAACAGGCCCGCGAAAATGGTGAACAGCCTCGTCAGTCTCGAGAAGAGCGCCGTGGCAATCGTGCGGAAAAATTCGGTCGCAAGCCGGAACAGGTTCGAGGCGCCTCCAACCCGCAGAACCGTCCCAGTTCTCAAAATGGTTCCGTTCCGCAGAATGGTTTCGAAGGCGACAACCTGAACCGCCGTACCATCGGCAAGAATCGCCCCGGCTCCCGTGCCCGTAAGCGTATGCGTGAGGCTGCCGCTGCCAGCGCCGCCGCTCAAGCTCTCCTAAGTAAAGTGAAGTAGCGCTGTTAATCAACTCATTCTACCTAAAATAGATGAACTATTTTGGGCAGCTTGTTATGAAACCGTATTCATCATCAAGATGCAAAAAAGGCCCCGACTCATTCGAGTCGAGGTCTTTTAAGTTTTGCTGGATCCTTCATTTCGTCGCTTTCGCGACTTCATTCAGGATGACGTGCTGAACCGCGCGGCGCTATGTCCGCGCAATCCCAATCAGCGATTAAGCCTTCTTATAATCAGCGATCTGTTCTGCAGTCAGGTTCATGATGAAGTTGGAGTGCTTCATCACTTCTGCTTCAGCAAGGTTCAGGTAGACCTTGGCGCTCTTGCCGAACAGTTCTGCGTTTGCAGAAGCGTCGCGGATGAGGAGCTGAGCCATGACGCAGTTACCGGCCATTTCGTACAGGCGGCGGCTGCAGAGGTCCAGGAACTCGTTGTTTTCAGCGGCCTTGACGTAGTCGATGGCAGCCTTGAACTTGTCGTCCATAGCCTTTGCGCGGGCCTTGAGGCTTTCAAATTCCGGTGCAACAGCGGCTGCTTCCAGTTCGTCGAGCATGGAAGTGTAGGTGCCGGTGGTGATGTGCGGAAGGGCAGCAACAACCTGGAGCTGGGTAGTACCTTCGTAGATGGAGGTAATACGAGCGTCGCGGTAGAGGCGCTGGCAAGCGTATTCCAGCATGTAGCCGGAACCACCGTGAACCTGGATGCTGTCGTAGCTGTTGATGTTGGAGTATTCGGCATTCATGCCCTTGGTGAGCTTATGATGGTGGGGGAGGTTTCCCCCTCGCTGCAGCCCCGGCCCCGCCCTTACAATCATTCCCTACGGGAATAAAGTTCCGAAACCCACCCGGCCGGGTCTTCCGCTACCCCCTCTGCGGAGCTCAGTCGCCGCCCCGCAATGCCCTGCTTGTCCGTATTCTTGAGATTATCATATTGTCTGAAAAACGTTTTTTGAAACGTTTTGGTCCAGGTTCCCAAAAAAAGAATGCATTTGTAAACTTTTTGTGCGAAAACTACTTTTTTAATTTATTTTTGTGGAAAATAGAGTTTTGCTCTTGTTCTCTAAACGAAATCTCGACCATTTCCTTAGACGAGAATAAGGCGAACGCTCACGCAAGCATACCGCTTTTTGCTGTATGTTTCAGTTTGTCGTGCCGGCTTTTTAAGCGGGTCTTTGGTCGTATGACCATGGGCAACAGCCCTTTTGGGGCGTGGGTCGTTTGTGTTTGTCGTCTAAAGGCTGTCGAGAGCCTCGTTTAGGCAAATGCATCGACCTGCGTCCTTTTTTATTTCCTGAAAATTGATGTGGCTCTTTGATGAATGAGGGTGAACTTCATAGGTGTATACAATGGAGGTTTCTGTGGCTGAAGAAAAAAAAGAAATCGAAAATTTACGAGAGAAAATTCGTCAAACATTTCAGGATGTTGCGAATGAAAAGGGGTATGGTTTTGACGATAGTCGTAAGTCTTTCAGTATTTATTCGAAACGGTGGCATTCTGTAGAGTTTAGGTTTCAATGGATAAAAAATCACTATGTCGTAAAGTTTGTTGGTTACGATTCCGAGGGGAAATGGAAAGCTAGTCAAGCTATTGTTTCCATTTGGACTTATGCAGATGCAATTGAATTTCTGGCAGCATTCAAAATTCTTTTTGACATGCCTGCAAAACGAAAGATTAAATGAATTTCAAAGGAGAATATATGATGAATAAAATAATTTCAATTTGTTCTTTGTCTTTTGTTGCTTTTACATTTGCAGAAGTTGTTTCTGCTCCGAATTTAGATGATCCAAGAGATGGTAAAACATATAAAACTATTCGGATAGAGAATCAAGTTTGGATGGCGGAAAATTTGAACTTTGATACTCACAATAGTTTCTGTTATCATAATGATGACAAAGAGTGTGCGAAACTAGGCCGGTTTTATACATGGCGTGCAGCTTTAAATGCATGTCCACAAGGATGGAGATTGCCGTCGCGTAGTGATTGGATGACTCTTAAAACACTTGTAAAAAATGAGGATAGGTTATATTTGTGGGATGATGATGTTCCCGAAATAGGTTATCAGGTATCCGCTCCAAATTTTAATGCTTACACAGTTGGATTTAGGGATCCTTATGGAAATTTCGATAAGGAAGGGATATCGTATTATTGGACATAGTCAAAAGAATCGAGTGATGATCAGGGTAACGCCTTGTGTACCACAATAGATGACTTAGATCCTCAAAAAACAAAATGTGCAAAATCTCGTTATTTTGGAATGACAGTTCGTTGCATTCAAGGAGAAGAATCATCTCCAACAAGTAAAGAAAAGTACTCTGTGATACAAGGTAAATTTGTAGACAGCAGAGACAAAAAAGAATACAAAACTGTACAAATAAATCAACAAACATGGCTTGCGGAGAACCTAAACTTTGAAACAAAAAATAGTTATTGTCACAATAATGATCCTTTGGAGTGTGAGAAATATGGCAGGCTATATAAGTGGGAAGATGCCGAAAAGGCATGCCCTGCTGGGTGGCATCTTCCTTCTCGTTATGAAATAAAACGGTTGCTTTGGGCTGTTGGAGATGATAGCGGTGAAAAATTGAAGAGTAGAAGTGGGTGGGAGAGTAATAATGGATGGGATGAACTAGGTTTTAATGTGCTTCCTGTTGGTAATGCTCAATTATCTGAGAATAAAATTGACCGATTTGATCCGAATGGACATGCTGTTGCATTTTGGACATCTACACATAATGAAAAATACTATTATAAATGGTTCTTTTTCAATGATAACTGGGTAAGCAGACTTGATGAAACCCAGGCGGATTGGGTTGCTGAACCAATTCGTTGTATGAAAAACTATGAAATTGATGCTGTTGCTGTAGGAACCTTTAAAGATAAACGTGATAAAAAGGTGTATAAAACAGTGACCATAGGAAATCAAAAATGGATGGCTGAAAATTTGGCGTATAACGAAAAAGGAAGTTCTTGCTATGCAAACGATAAAAGAAATTGTAAGGAGTATGGAAGGCTTTATTCTTGGAATCAAATCAAAGATCTTTGTCCAATGGGTTGGCATATCCCATCAAAAGATGAGTGGAGAGTACTATTTGCTTATGTTGACAACAATGCTAGTATTTTGAAATCAAAAACTAATTGGCCTAAGAAAAATGGCTTGGATGAATTAGGGTTCAATGCTCTGCCTTCTGGTTCAACAGTAAAAAATGATTTTGGGAAATCGGCCTATTTTTGGACGACAGATTCAAGGAACGATAAAGCTGAAGCAATGGAATTGCTTGATTATTTGGATGTTGCTTCTTTTGGGAGGCACACATTTAATGATGGTTTATCAGTTCGTTGTCTTGCTGATTCAGAAAAAAAGGGGAATAATTAATGTCAGTGAAATTCACCATTCATGGTCCTATCCCTGTTCCCACTGCTCCAAAGAAAATTAAGGGAGGCTCGGTATCAATTTCTCAGTTGAAAGATGTTAATGCCGCATTATGGAGATCAGCACCTTTCTCTGAGTATGCTAATAAGAAAGGCTGCTATGTTTTTGCAAATGCTGTGACAAAAGGGTCTACTCCGATTTATGTTGGCAAAACGAACACCTCCTTCAAGGACGAGTGTTTTTCAACGCACAAGAAGGCTATGCTCAATGACTTTCTTGCTTGTGCAACGAAAACAGGGCTGCAAATCTATTTTGTTGTGTTGAACAATCGGAAAAGTTGCCCAGAAGAAATAGATTCTTGCGAAACTTTGCTTATACAAAAGTGTAAGGACGCCAACAAAAATTTATTGAATGTAAGGAAACTATCAACAACATTTTCCATTGAAGGAATCCACGGAGACAAAAAGCCGGGAAAGCCAACAGAAGATGTTTCCAATTTCAAAAAATGTCTCAACATTAAATAAAATCTATTTCTAAAAAAGGCTCCTGGAAGTTGCAACTTTGAACTCGCTTCCAGGGGCTTGTTTAACTAATTCTTTGGTGACTAAAGGGTGCTGAGTATGTTTGTAAAACGACTATTGGTGTCATTACTCTTTTGGGGTGTTACTTGTTCAATTGCAGGAACTCTTGTTGATAATCGCGATGGCAGGAAGTATAAAACCATTAAAATCGGGGAATACACGTGGATGGCAGAAAATCTTAAGTACAAGGCATCTCCATCCTACTGTTTTGGCGGTAAGGAAAGTAATTGCCAAAAGTTTGGTCGAATGTATCCGTGGCATACCGCAATGAAACTACCTGCAAAAAAAGCATATGATGACGAAAATGTTAATGATTATGTAAAGCGAATGCATCAGGGGATTTGCCCAAGTGGATGGCATGTTCCCACAGTTGCTGAATTTGATTCCCTTAGCGAATTTGCCTATAATGAAGGCGAAAGTTTTGAAACATCTAAAATGTTTGGATTGAAATATGGCGGTCAATTGATGATTCTTGGTGCCGAATATTATAGGGGGTATGTAGAGGATGACCCAACAGCGGCGGCGCGTTTTTTTAAAACAGGAAAAAGAGGAGAGTTCCCTCTAAGGTATCTATATAAGGATTTTAAACATATTGAGACGTTCTCTACCACAGAGGCTGAGGATGCCTCTGTAGTGTATTATTCTGCATATAGAGATCGGTATAATTTTGAAATAGGTCCGGTTCGTGTGTATCGAGGAGCCTCTGCAAATTATTTGCGCTGCGTGAAAAATTATAATGTTGATGAAAATGGTAACATGGTGCAAAACTGTGAGAAGGGATTTTTCTATCAGGATGGAGAATGTCGCAAGCCTTATGATTGTGGTGAATTTGAATATGCTGTAGATAAATGGACGTGCGCAGAACTTCCTGAAAATGCAAAGAAGAACAAGGGTGTGGGTTTTACTTGTAAAAAAGGGTTTGATAAAGTTAAGCTTTACGAAGATTATGATTGTATAAAGCCCTATGACTGTAGTGAAGATGAGTTTTTCGTCAGTAAATATGAATGTCAGGGGCTTCCCAAAAATGCTCGTCGAAAGAAGAATAAGAAGATTGGATTTGAATGCGATGATGGCTTTGACAAAGTCGAGATTAACGAAATCCCGTATTGCAGAAAGCCATATATTTGTGAAGATGCAGAATACTCTGTAGCACAATATGAATGTGCATCCTTGCCGAAAAATGCTCATCGACTTGACTCTATTGGATATGCATGTGATGACGGTTTTGATGATGTACAAATCGGAAATTTTAGATATTGCAGGAAACCTTATGACTGCGGTGAAAAAGAGTATTCAGTAAATCAATATGAGTGTGCGAATTTGCCTGCAAATTCTCACAAAAATGAATCGCAGGGATTTGACTGTGATGAGGGGTATTATAAGAAAAATCAAAAAGAATGTGAAAACTTGCCAGCGAATGCCCATGAAAATAATTTGCAGGGATTTGACTGTGAGGAAGGCTTTTATAAGAAGAATGGAAGTGAATGTATAATATTCCCGATGAATGCTCACGCAATTGGCTCTAATGAATTTGAATGCGATGAAGAATTTTTTAAGAAAGAAATTGGCGGAGAGGTTATTTGTCTGGAAGAAGGTTATGAGTGTGAATATGTGGGAGATGAGTGGGAGTGTACGCTGTCGCCGAGTTATGTAAAGTGACGTGAAAAAATGGGATTTACATGCGGTGAAAAAGTTATAAGGAAGAATGTCGTTTCAATTACCAGTAGAATAAAGAACTCGTGGAAAAGACCCCGGCATTTCTGCCGAGGTCTTTTCTCGTTCGCTCGATAAACTTACAGCGTACGCAAAAATTCAATTAGACCGTCACAAGCCATGTCGTCATCAATGTCGAGCCAATTCTTTTTTGAACGGACAACTTGTCTTCTAAAGTTTTTGTCTCCATAAACCTTTTCGATTCTCTTGATGACATCACTCGTTGAGTTTTCTTTCATTCCCGCATCGGAAAAGATGAATTCATTCATGCAGCTTCGCAATTTTTCTTTGTTGATGTTTCTGGATAGCCAGAACAAATCAAATACATCCTTGTAACGTGTAGAATGAATGCCGAACTTTAACGAGGAACGTAATTTCTCGGAGAACATCTGCTCCTTTGAATTTATTAAAAGGCTTACGCAATCATTTTGCAAAGCAATGTCGAAACAGAACTCTTCTTGCGAAATGTCAATGTGCTTATGAACTCCAATGTCGACTTTACTAGTTACTTCAAAGCCAAATGAATCGGATAATTTCAAGAACACCCGTTTGCCGTGGTAATCCTGTTGCTTCAAATCTTCCATCTGGCCTACCAAAGAAACAGATACGCCATCAATATTGTTCAATGTCTTGATAAATGATCTTATGGAATCTTCCTCGAGGGAGTAACGAATGAAATCAATGTCAATATCCTGCGTGGCTCGGCGGTTGTTGTGCGACAATTCTCTCATTACGACGCCACCTTTGACGGTTATACTTTCACTCAGGTGGCTTCGGCTTATTGCGTACAGAATGACATCTTGCCCTACTTTAGCAATGGCTTGTTCTTCTGCAAAGCCTTGGCTTACGCACTTCTGAATTTCTTCCTCAAGACTGATCATCAAAAAACCTCCAACCTAATCGCATTCATAATTTTCTTTGATCCCGGAAATTTAGGAACATTGTCCTCGAACCATTCCTCGTCAAGTTCAAAAATTTTATTCCTGTAGTTGCCCATGATTTCTTTGTAGTAGTCAAAAGGCAACTTGTTTGAACGACGTATTAGTTCGATTAGCAGTCGCTCTTTTGTGTGGATTTTTATTGAAACTCCGTTAACCTCTTTTTCTTCGACGCCGAGCATTAGAAGATTGTCTGGAAAAAAATACTGGTGTACTCTTTGGTCTCGGATTTTTGTGAAATCGCGATCGGTTCCTAAAGTGTAGTGTTCTGGAACGACGTCGGTTAAACCGTGATAATAAAATGCACTCTCCATAGTGAAGACTGCGTCTTTGTTTTTGAAGGCTACCAGGGCTAATTCCCGCCATGTGGAAGAGTCCGAATAAATCCCGTTTTCTACTTTAAACAACTTGCCGTTACGAAGCGCTTTCTCAAGAAAGTGGTTGGAACCGTAATTGGATATGCAATCTTCGTAACTGTAGAACATGTGAACCTTACCTGTAAGAAAATATACCTGATTTTATTATTTTTGTCAAGTAAACGTCCGCAAATTAAATTAGTTGCGGATATTTACTTAAGTATGCGGCGTACAAAAAAAGACCCCGGCATTTCTGCCGAGGTCTTTTAAGTTTTGCGAGATCCCCGCCTTCGCGGGGATGACTCCTAGACGTGATTATGCCTTCTTATAATCAGCGATCTGTTCTGCAGTCATGCCCATGATGAAGTTGGAGTGCTTCATCACTTCTGCTTCAGCGAGGTTCAGGTAGACCTTGGCGCTCTTGCCGAACAGTTCTGCGTTTGCAGAAGCGTCGCGGATAAGGAGCTGAGCCATGACGCAGTTACCGGCCATTTCGTACAGGCGGCGGCTGCAGAGGTCCAGGAACTCGTTGTTTTCAGCGGCCTTGACGTAGTCGATGGCTGCCTTGAACTTGTCGTCCATAGCCTTTGCGCGGGCCTTGAGGCTTTCGAATTCCGGTGCAACAGCGGCTGCTTCCAGTTCGTCGAGCATGGAAGTGTAGGTGCCGGTGGTGATGTGCGGAAGAGCTGCAACGACCTGGAGCTGGGTAGTACCTTCGTAGATGGAGGTAATACGAGCGTCGCGGTAGAGGCGCTGGCAAGCGTATTCCAGCATGTAGCCGGAACCGCCGTGAACCTGGATGCTGTCGTAGCTGTTGATGTTGGAGTATTCGGCATTCATGCCCTTGGTGAGCGGAGTGCCGGCAGATGCCAACTTGTTGTACAGCTTCAGTTCAGCCTTTTCTTCGTCGGTAAGCTTGCGGGTGCGTTCGATATCTTCAAGAGACTTGTAGATGTCAACGTAGCGAGCTGTCTGGTAAAGGAGGGCGCGGCCAGCGTCCAGGCGAGCCTTCATGTTGGAAAGCATTTCGTAGACGCCGGGACCTATAAAATCCGAACTTGCGACGGCCGCAGAGTTCTGCCTTAGCGTTCTTATAGACCAGTTCGCAGGTGGTGGGGGAGGTCTCCCCCTCGCTGCAGCCCCGTCCCCGTCCCTATAATCATTCCCTTCGGGAATAAAGTTTCGAAACCCACCCGGCCGGGTCTTCCGCTACCCCCTCTGCGGGGCTCAAACGCCGCCCCGCAACGCCTGGCTTGTCCCATCCATCCGCTCTTGCTTAAAACTGTGGAAAACCAAGGCTTTTGTAAACTTTTCTGTGCGAAAAAACGTTTTTTTAATTTATTTTTGTTGAAAATAGAGTTTTTGCTCTTGTTCTCTAAACGAAATCTCGACCATTTCACAACACGGGGACAAGGCGAACGCTCACGCAAGCATACTGCTTTTTTGCAGTATGTTTCAGTTTGTCGTGCCGGCTTTTTCAAGCTGGTCTTTTGGCTGTACAAGCCATGGACAACAGCCCTTTCGGGGCGTGGGTCGTTTGCGTTTATCGTGTTGAGGCTGTCGAGAGCCCCGTTTAGGTAAATGTCGCGACCCACGTCCTTTTTCCATACGAATTGACGCTCTACATTGTTGAACAAGGCAAAACTCCATAGGATTTTAATCGATGGAGGCTGTTATGTCTTTGAAAAAGAATGCGGAAATGAAACATGTGGCAATGAACTTGCTGAAAGTAGGTGCCGCCATTTTGAGTGCTGCGGCTTTGTTCGCTTGCGGTGATGATTCCGGCAATTCGTCAAAGGCGGATAACGAGGATAATGGTCGCGAAGTGGCTACTCTTGTTGAAATGGGGCGTTGTACCAGCGAGCGCGAAGGCGATACCGTTTATGTAGCCGAAAAACTGACAGACTACCTTTGCAGAAACGGTTCCTGGATCGACCTCTCCGAATCGGATGATTCTGATGACGAAACTAAATCCAGTAGCTCTATGGCACCCGGTTCCTCAAGTGTCATTCAGAGCGATAGCGAAAAATCTAGCAGTTCCATAGATGCTAGTTCCTCAAGTGTCATTCCGAGTGAAAGCGAAAAATCTAGCAGTTCTTTCAACAAGGACAAATATACAGACGAAAATCTTGTGGTCAAGAAACGTTCCATCCTGGGTGTGGCTCAGAAGGGCCCCTTCAAGTTTGGCTCTCCGGTTTATCTGAGGGAACTTTCCGAAGAAACTCTGGACCCGACTGGAATGGTTTACGAAGACGAAATCAGCAGTAACAAGGGCGACTTCGTTATTCCCAATGTGAACCTGATTTCTCCCTATGCCGGCGTGGAAGTTCGTGGTCAGTACAGGAATGAGGTCACTGGCGAATACTCCAAGGATTCCATCAGTCTGTTTGTCCTCACCGATTTGAAAACGGATTCTCGCACCAAGGTGAATATAAACCTGTTGACTCACCTGGAATACAAACGCGCCATGTATCTGGTCCGTAAGGGTTATAGTGTCTATGCCGCAAAGAAACAGGCTGACCAGGAAATCATGACCGCCTTTGAACTTCCGACAACAGTCAAGTATAGCGAAGATTTAAGTGTATTCGAAGATAGCGAAGACGACAATGTGGACTACGCCAACGCAAGCCTCATGATGTTGAACCTGCTGTTTTTGGGCGATCGATCCGATACGGAAATCAAAATCGCCATAGATCGTTTTATTGCGGATATTGAAAAGGACGGATCTTGGGAAGATGATTCTACCAAGGCCGTAATGGCTGACTTTGCTACCGAAATTGATGGAGACGAAATCCGTGCCAATGTGAAGTCCTGGAATATTCTGGATGTTCCGAGGTTTGAGGCTCAGGTGGAAATGTTCTGGAACAATGTGTACGGTCTGGGCGGCTGCACCAGTGTCCGCTCCGGAGTCATTGCGCAGAATAAAAATAAGTACAGCAAGAATGTCAATAGCTATTACCTCTGCAAATCTTCAAGTTGGAAAAAGATTACGAATCTGGAGGCCGATACCTACGGCTGGGACGCAGGCGAAACCGGTGAAGTCAAGAAGGGTGCCTATACGGATGCCAAGTATGTGTATCGTGGCGGAGCCTGGACTGAGGTAAATCCCGTCGAAGATGCCTTGGGCTCCTGCACGGCATCAAAATCTGGAACCGTGGACAAGACGGGCAATGTATATTACATCTGCAAATCTAACATTTGGGAAAAAGCAACGACTATAGAGTATGACACCTATGGCTGGTCCGCCGGTGCAGTAGGCGAAGTCAAAAAAGGCAATGTTACAGATGCTAGGTATGTATATCGTGATGGAACCTGGACTGAGGCCGATGCTGTTGAAAGTGCGCTGGGTTCCTGCACGGCAAGTGATGTTAAGACAATTAAAAATAACCAAGGCACCTATTATGTATGTGAAGATACCCAGTGGAATAGTTTGGCCACCTTGGAGGAAGCTGATACTTATGGCTGGACCGCTGGAACTACCGGCGAAGTTAAGAAAGGTAACATTACTGATGCCAAGTATGTATACAGGAACAGCACGTGGAATGCCGCTAGTACCGTAGAAAGTACTTTAGGATCTTGTACTGCAAGTAATGCCAGGACAATTGTAAATGAGCAGGGAACCTATTATGTATGTGAAAGCACCCAATGGAAAATCCTGACCACTCTGCAAGCAAATACTTACGGCTGGTCGTCGGGAACTACCGGCGAAGTTAAGAAAGGTAACGTTACTGACGCCAAGTATGTGTACAGGAACGGCAAGTGGAATACTGCTAGTATCGTAGAATGTGCCTTAGGCTCCTGTACAACGAAAAATGATGGAACTGTATCGGAAACAGGTAGTGTCTATTATATTTGTAAGTTTAGCTCTTGGACAAGAGCAACCGCATTGGAATACGATACCTATGGTTCCACTTGCTCTAAGGATGGATCAATTGTTAGCGGGGCTGTAAATGCCAATAACAAGTATGTCTGTGATGGAGGTTCCTTTAGAACGGCAACGGCTGATGAAATTAACCTGGAATTAGGTTGTACAAGTTACAATGCTGGGACTGTATCGGAAACAGGGAGTGTCTATTATATCTGTAAGTCTAGCTCTTGGACAAGAGCAACCGCATTGGAATACGATACCTATGGTTACACTTGCTCTAAGGATGGATCAATTGTTAGCGGGGCTGTAAATGCCGATAACAAGTATGTCTGTGATGACGGTTCCTTTAGAACGGCAACGGCTACTGAAATTAACCTGGAATTAGGTTGTACAAGTTATACGCAAGGAAAAATAATTACAACATTATCTGATGAATCTGTTGAAGAACGGTGGGTGTGTTCGGATCAATGGATATTCAATAGATTTGGAATTGTGAAGGATTCTCGAGATAATAAAACTTATAGAACAGTGACCATTGGGTCTCAAACCTGGATGGCCGAGAACTTGAACTATGATTATAATGAGGGAACTGCCAAAAGTTATTGTTATAACAATAATCCAGACTCTTGTGCCAAGTACGGTCGTCTGTATACTTGGGCTGCGGCAATGGATTCGGCGGCAGTGTTCTCTACTACAGGAAAGGGGTGTGGCTATGATAAAACTTGTAGCGCTAGTGGGGTGGTCCGTGGCGTATGCCCTGAGGGCTGGCACTTACCAAGTAGTTCTGAATTTGAAACTCTAATGAAAACAGTTGGTTCCAGTGTTGCAGCGACTAAACTGAAATCAACTTATGGCTGGAAAAGTGGTAATGGAACTGACGATTACGGTTTCTCCGCGCTCCCTGCAGGCTACAGAAGCAACAGTGGCCATTTCTACGATGCCGGCGACTACGCCTACTTCTGGTCTGCCTCTCAGAGCGGGAGCGGTAGCTACTCCGCCTACTACATGTTCTTGCACTACTACTACGTTTATGCCAGCATGCTCAACTACAGTAAGTACTTCGGTTACTCCGTTCGTTGTCTCCAGGACTCTAACTAGGCACCCCACGGTCAGTGGGTAGCCTAGCGGCGGGGCTGCATAGCGCCCCCGCCCAAAACCGCCGCCAAGCCGCAAGGCCAGGCGGCCCTGTCAAAATGTCAGTAATAATAAAGAAGGGTGAAATGAGTAAAAAGTCGAACGCTAGTAAACATCTTGTGAAATACTCCATAACCGCAATTGTCACTAAGATTATCTCCGAAGGTAAGGTCGTTCTCAACGGCGTTGGCAAACATCGTTACGAAAAGTCAAAGGATGAAATTCTTAATCTTTTGGAAAATAACGGAAATGTCGAAAATTCCAAACTGTTGGAACTTGGCAAACCGTATTCAATTAAAACCGATTGTGAAATCGCAAGAATTCTCCTTGCCATGGCGATGCTCAACAAGAAACCGTTAAAACTGACGATTGAAGGACGCTTTGCCTCAGAAAAATCTGAATCTGAATATTCAATCACGGAAGTAGAGGTTCCTTGATGTCTGCTTATTACGACATCTATTCTGTAGCCGATTACCTAGAAGTGCTAAAAACCTTTACGCGCTATGGTGTAGAGGGATATCGCGAAGATGTTCAACTCTATTTTCGTGGTGAGCCTCAGGATTATGGGACGTCAGCGGGAACGCCGGGGATTGCGCGAGATGGCTGGCTACAAGGCAATAGGGAATCTACGCTATTCCGGGAATGCGAACGCAGGTTGGCTCATGAATTTGCAGGCTGCTCCACGACTTTTGAAAAGCTTTCCTTGATGCAGCATTATGGAATTCGCACCCGTTTGCTGGATGTTTCTTTGGATTCTCTGCAATCCTTGTTCTTCGCTCTTTATAATGATCCGAAGTCTCAGGTGGGTGATAATTGCGATTCTGTCGTACTCGTTTATGAAATTCACAAGGATTCTGTTCGCAACTGGCATTCCGATGTAGTGAGCGTGATTTCAAATATTGCGCTTTACAATTATGATAACCTTGATATAAGGCATTTGTCTGGTTCCACAGAGGAAGCGGCTCGCACCGCATTTAATGAGGACGACAGCATCAAACATCTGTTGCATGAAATAAGGGCGGAAAAATCCTATTTTGGACCATGGATAAAAAAGGATAATATGGAGTCCATTTATTGCGTTCATCCGCTTTTGGATAATCCAAGAATCAAGTCGCAGCAGGGGGCCTTCCTTCTCTTTGGCATAGATGGTGACAAGACTCATCTGGCCACTCTAGAATCTAACAAAGGTACTGAAATTCGCCTTGCCAAAATCCGTATCCCGTATAGTGCAAAAACAAGAATTCGTGAAGAGCTTAATTTACTTGGGAAGACCGTTGATACTGTTTACCCTGATTGGAATGGCGTTTCCGATTACTTTAACCGATTCTACGGAAAAACACCTGAAGAATATTACAGGTAGTATCGCTGCTAAAATCATACCGGCCTTATCGCATTCAAAGAGCTTCCGCTATTATCGGTAACAAGGAATGCATGCGTCTTGCGCTGTGTTCGATAATATTGTATATTGAGTGGTGAGGTATTTCTATGGAAATGACAACTGTTCAGCTTCAGGTTCCCGTGGCGATGGAACCGTATATTACGAGCGAGTCGGGTGATGGACTTGTTCAGTTAGCGATGATGTTGCATCCGTTTATAAAGAACCTTACCATATCCCATGGTCGAGCAGCCGAAATTCTTGGCATCACAAAGTGGGAACTTATTGAACTGTACGCCAAGGAAGGTATTCCTTATATTGATATGGCCTGGAGCGAGGTTGAGGAAGATGTTGCCACATACGAGCGCCTTGTTGCAAAAGAGACCGCTCAAGTATGATAGTTGTATCTGATACGACTCCTCTTATAACGCTTCTTAAAATCAACCGATTAGATTTGCTTCAAAAACTTTTTGGGGTTGTTTATATCCCTCAAGGTGTATTTGCTGAGCTAACGAGTAATTCCGATTTTTATGAAGAAGCGAATGAAGTCCGGGGCTGTGAATTCATTCGAATTCAGGATGTCAATCCGGATGAGGTTTCTCTTTTTAGACGTACTACAGGGCTTGATCTCGGTGAAAGCGAAGCCTTGATTCTTACGGATCGAATAAAGGCTGACCTTGTGCTTCTTGATGAAGTTCGTGCTCGACAAATTGCAAAAAATATCGGCTTCAACATAATGGGGACAATCGGTATATTTCGCGCAGCCTACAAAAAGAGTTTTATTTCTGCAGATGAAATCCGCGGTGTTGTAGATGCTCTGCGTTCTAGCGGACGACATATTGGCGAACAGCTTTTTAATGATTTGCTTGATTCGTTATAGCTAACTATCTATCGAAAAAAGGCCCCGACTCTTGCGAGTCAAGGTCTTTTAAATGCTGGATCCTTCATTTCGTCGCTTTCGCGACTTCATTCAGGATGACATCTAGCGATTAAGCCTTGTAGTCAGCGATCTGTTCTGCAGTCATGCCCATGATGAAGTTGGAGTGCTTCATCACTTCTGCTTCAGCGAGGTTCAGGTAAACCTTGGCGCTCTTGCCGAACAGTTCTGCGTTTGCAGAAGCGTCGCGGATGAGGAGCTGTGCCATGACGCAGTTACCGGCCATTTCGTACAGGCGGCGGCTGCAGAGGTCCAGGAACTCGTTGTTTTCAGCGGCCTTGACGTAGTCGATGGCTGCCTTGAACTTGTCGTCCATAGCCTTTGCGCGGGCCTTGAGGCTTTCGAATTCCGGTGCAACAGCGGCTGCTTCCAGTTCGTCGAGCATGGAAGTGTAGGTGCCGGTGGTGATGTGCGGAAGGGCTGCAACAACCTGGAGCTGGGTAGTACCTTCGTAGATGGAGGTAATACGAGCGTCGCGATAGAGGCGCTGGCAAGCGTATTCCAGCATGTAGCCGGAACCGCCGTGAACCTGGATGCTGTCGTAGCTGTTGATGTTGGAGTATTCGGCGTTCATGCCCTTGGTGAGCGGAGTGCCGGCAGATGCCAACTTGTTGTACAGCTTCAGTTCAGCCTTTTCTTCGTCAGTGAGCTTGCGGGTGCGTTCGATATCTTCAAGAGACTTGTAGATGTCGACGTAGCGAGCAGTCTGATAAAGGAGGGCGCGGCCAGCGTCCAGGCGAGCCTTCATGTTGGAAAGCATTTCGTAGACGCCGGGGAAGTTGATGATAGCCTGGTTGAACTGCTTACGGTCCTTGGCGTAGGCGAGAGCTTCGTCGTAGGAAGCCTGGCTGATACCCACTGCCTGTGCAGCGATACCGAGACGGGCTCCGTTCATGAGGGCCATCACGTACTTGATGAGACCGAACTTGCGACGGCCGCAGAGTTCTGCCTTGGCGTTCTTGTAAACCAGTTCGCAGGTCGGAGAACCGTGGATACCCATCTTGTTTTCGATACGACGAACATCGACGCCACCGTCGCGCTTGTCATAGATGAACATGGAAAGACCGCGGCCATCCTTGGTGCCTTCTTCAGAGCGGGCAAGAACCAGGTGAATGTCGGAGTCACCGTTGGTGATGAAGCGCTTCACACCATTCAGGTACCAGCACTTGTCTGTTTCGCTGTAGGTTGCCTTCAGCATAACGCGCTGCAGGTCGGATCCGGCATCGGGTTCGGTCAAGTCCATGGACATGGTTTCGCCGGCGCAGATGCGGGGCACGAAACGGGAACGCTGATCTTCATCGCCGAATTCGTACAAAGTTTCGATACAGTCCTGAAGGGACCAGATGTTTTCGAAACCTGCATCGCCGGCAGCGATCATTTCGTTAATGGCGGTGTAAGCAGTTACGGGGAAGTTCAGGCCACCGAAACGACGGGGCATGGTAACGCCGCAAAGGCCTGCCTTTACGGTAGCTTCCAGGTTTTCGTAAGTCTTGCTTGCGTAGCGGACGCGGCCGTTTTCGCAATGAGGACCTTCTGCATCAACTGCTTCTGCGTTGGGAGCGATCACGTTGGAAACGATGTCGCCAGCCAGTTCGCAAACCTTGTTGTAGTTGTCGATTGCGTCGGCGTAGTCGGCCGGAGCGTAATCGGACTTTTCTTCATTAGCAAAGCCATTTTCCCTGAGTTCCACAATGCGGTTCATCAAGGGGCTGCTTTCAATATTGAACTTAATCTCTGGATGGTCAGTATAAAAATTTGCCATAGAGCTTCACCTACTTGTTGTTTGCCTTGTAGTACTTGATTAACTTGGGAACCACTTCTTCAACGTTGCCGTTGATGACGTAGTCAGCAATTGCATTGATCGGAGCGTCCGGGTCATTGTTCACGGAAATGATAATGCCGGAATCCTGCATACCAGCGATGTGCTGGATCTGGCCGGAAATACCGCAAGCAATGTAAACCTTGGGGCGAACGGTGAGACCGGTCTGACCGATCTGACGGTCATGGTCGGCAACGAAGCCTGCGTCGATTGCAGCGCGGCTTGCGCCAACTTCGCCGTGGAGTTCCTTGGCCAGTTCGAACAGCATGTCGAAGTTTTCCTTGGAGCCCATGCCGTAACCACCGGCGACCACGATGGGTGCGCTCTTCAGGTTGTTCTTGGCGGCTTCAACGTGGCGTTCCAGAACCTTCACCACGTATTCAGCTTCGGGAACGTACTTGGCAACGTCGTGCTTTACGACTTCGCCCTTGTAGTTCGGGTCCTTGATTTCCTTCTTCATCACGCCTTCGCGGACGGTAGCCATCTGCGGGCGGTGTTCCGGGTTCACGATGGTAGCAACGATGTTACCGCCGAAAGCCGGGCGAATCTGGCAAAGCTGATTTTCGTAGAACTTCTTGACACCGCCGATGCTCATTTCGAAGCTGTCGATTTCGAGTTCGGTACAGTCTGCAGTCAGACCACTGTGGGTGGCGGCAGAAATGCGGGGGCCAAGGTCACGACCAATCACGGTTGCACCCATGAGGCAGATCTGGGGCTGTTCTTCCTTGAACAGGTTGATCACCAGGGAAGCATGGGGATTGGTGGTGTAGGGGAAGAGGCCTTCAGCGTCGAACACATGAACCTTGTCGACACCGTAGGGGAAAACCTGCTTTTCGATGCCGTCGATACCGGAGGCGGCACAAATGCATTCCAACTGGACACCCAGGGTGTCGGCCAGCTTACGGCCCTTGGAGAGCAGTTCGAGGGAAACGTCCTTAACGGTAGTCCCTTCAATTTCGCAATATACAAATACGTTATTCATAGGTTAACCGATAATCTTTCCTTCTAAGAGTTCCTTGATCAGGCCTTCCACATCTTCATCGCTAGCGGTGAGGGTGCGGCTTTCCTTGGCCTTGAACACGATGTTCTTCACAGCCTTCACGTTGGTCGGAGAACCGGCCTTACCGATCTGGGCAGGATCTGCTTCGATGTCGGCAGCACCCCACTGAGCAATGTTCAGGTAGGGCTTTTCTGCGATAAGGGCTGCATACTTTTCTGCGGCTTCGGGAGCGCGTTCGGCAACTGCGGTTGCGTTCTTGTACTTCATGACGCGCTTTGCGTTGCGGGGGCGGCAGGGAGCTGCGGAACCGTTAACGGTCACGACCAGCGGGAGCGGTGCTTCCACGGTTTCAACGCCACCGTCGATAAGACGACGGATAACGACCTTGCGAGCGCTTTCGTCGAGAGAAAGAATTTCTTCGGCGTAGGTCACCTGGGTAAGGCCCAGCTTCTGGGCGATCTGGGGACCGACCTGTGCGGTATCGCCATCGATAGCCTGACGGCCGCAGAGGATAATGTCGTAGTTGCCAACCTTCTTGATGGCCTGAGCCAGGGTGTAGCTGGTAGCCAGGGTGTCTGCACCGCCGAGGGTACGGTCGGTAACGACGAAGCCTTCGTCAGCGCCGCGATAGAGAGATTCGCGAACGACTTCTGCAGACTTGGGAAGACCCATGGTCACAACGGAAATGGTGGAGCCGGGGAACTGGTCCTTCAGACGGAGGGCCTGTTCCAATGCATTCAGGTCTTCAGGATTGAAGACTGCAGGCAAGGCAGCACGATTGATGGTACCCTGTTCCGTCATGGCGTCGGGACCCACGTTTCGTGTGTCAGGAACTTGCTTAGCAAGTACAACGATTTTTAGACTCATAATGATATTTCTTTAGCGGGTTCAAACCGCCAAGTGGTTAGTTTAATGTTATTTGGGCCAAATGTACCTTTTTGGTGGAAATCGTCAAAGTCGAAATTCTTAAATGGATTCGAAAAATCGGTCAAACATCATTGTTTTTGCTACAAAAAGATGATGTTTAACTTACAAAGCGTATTTTTGAGAATAATGCAGGGCGGTTCGTTCTGAATAAAAAGAAACCCTTCGATTTTTTCGAAGGGCCTCCTTGTCTCCTAACCAGTTTTACCTGGGTCTATGCAATTAGTCTGCAACCTTGACGGCGCAGAATTCCTTGGTGTCGATCAGCTTCACGGAAGAACCGTTGGAGGTGCTGATCAGTTCCAAAACGGGAGAGCCGTAGTAGGCGACCCATGCGGTGGAGGCACTTGCGGCGACCATGTCGTAGGGATTCTTGCCGGAGGCGATGGACTGCCATGTAGCGGAACCGTCTGCGGTGTTGATCTTTGCGATGGTAGCTGCATCGCCACGTTCCATCAGGAAGAGCTCGCCGTTTACTGCGGCCAGCCTGGAATCCTGGTAGAAGTCGGTACCGTCGGATTCGGAATCTGCGTAATCAACATAAAGTGCACCGGTGTTGTAGTCAGAAACGAATACATAGGGAACGCCGTTGATTGCCTTGATGCTGTAGGGCTGACGATATTCTTCAAGTTCGGGATCGAGATCGGAAATGTATTCCAGAGTGGTTCCGTCGTAGACATAGACGTTGTTGTGCATTTCGAAGGTGTCCCAGTCCAGGAAACGTTCGCCGATGTAGAGGATACCCTTGGTGGCGTCAAATTCCAGACTGCCTTCAGGATCCTTCAGCTCGCTTTCGCCGATGGTCTTGATGACAGAACCTGCAGAAAGGTTGATTTCCACAATCTTCGGGGTGACTCCGTAGGCATTATAAATCAAGGCATAGCCCTTGCTGTTCTTGGCATCTACAACGAAATCGTTGACGCCACCGCCCAACTTTGTTCCTGCAATGAAGAGGCTGGAGGTCTTCTTGGAAAGGTCAACCTTTTCGATGCCGCGGTTGTTGTCGGCGGGGAGGCTGTAGCCTGCACCATAAGCACCTGCGGTTGCCACATAGACATTGCCACCTGCAACCTTCACAGCGGAAGGATTTTTGGTGGCAAGCTGGATGGTGTCCAAAAGGGTGCCGTCGCTCAACTTATACATGGCAAGCAGACCATTGTGAGTAATGCTGTAGTCGGCGTTCTGGCGCTGGAACACAGCGAACAGAGTGTCGCCGGAAACTTCAAGGTCGGCCAGGTTCGGGGTGGTGTTTGCGTATTCAACAGGCTTTACTTCTTCGCTGGAGGAAGATTCGGAAGCTTCGGAAGAACTGGATTCCTGAGTTTCGCTTGAAGAAGAATCGCCCTTGCTGTTGGAGGATTCACTCTTGCTATCGGAAGATTTGTCGTCCTTTGTTTCAGAAGAACTAGACTTGCCTTCATCATTATCTTTCTTGACGGAGGAACTGGACTTATTTTCGTCCTTGCTATCCTTTACGCTGCTGGAAGACTTGGCGTCGCCCTTCTTGCTGCTAGAAGAGGTGGGCTCGTCGTCGGCACTGGAAAGGTCTTCGTCTAGGCAGTCCTCGTTGTCAAGGCAGGAAATTTCCGGACCGTTGCTGGATGCGCTGTTGTCGTCGCCGCAGGCGCCGAAGAATAGGGCGAAGCTTGCTGCTGTAAGGAGGGTGAGTATCTTGCGATTCATGTCGTTTCCTTTTTTGGGGGTTGACATTCCCGGTTTGAACGGGAAATGTTTTGGAGGTTAGAATTTTTGTAAAAGAGTGAAATGCCATTCCCTACCCGGAGTGGGGTTCGGGGCAAAAATGTTTGTGTAGGTTTCGTCTGAAATATTTGTAATGCCTAAAATCAAACGGGTGGTTTCCCAGGGGGCGAAGCCCAGTGCTGCGTTATACCTGGCGACAGGGGGCTGCCTTGTTTTGTTTAACCTGTCTGTGTAAATCCGAGTTCTATAGTTTACGTCAAGAGCCAAGTCGAAGTGCAGCGGCAAATAGAACTTTCCTTCAACATAGTAGCTGTGTACGGGTTCGCTTGGCAAAATCTTGCTGTTGTACATTCTTACCTTGCTTTCGTCCCTTGGATCCTGGATTGTGCCGCGGATTGTGGTCTCGAAGAAGTTGGCGGGCCTGCTGTTTAATTCCAGCTCGATGCCTTGAATACTGGCGTCATCTACATTGAAAGCCTTCATTGTGTTTGTGCTGACGGTCCAGAAAATTCCATTTTCCAATTGAGTGTCAAAGTAAGTGGCGCGTAGGGTGCTTTTTTTGGAAGGACTTTGTACAAATCCGCCAACTTCAAAACGAACAGCGGTTTCGTCTTTCAACTTGGGATTGGAAAGCACTCCCTGGTACACACCGTAAAGTTCCATCAGTTGAGGTTGTCTATAATAACGACCGATGCTGATGTTTCCGCCAAACCAACCGTCCTTCTTGCCGAATTTTGCCTGGACCATTCCTGCGAAACAAAGGTCTCGATCTTCCGCATCGCTGATAATTGCCGTGCCTGTAGGCATAAGGAACTTTCCGCCATCAATTTCGTCATTGGTCTTGAGAATGTTTCCCTCTGCAAAGAGGCTTAGCCATTTCGTAAGGGCGAATTCTCCGTTGGCGGCGATGGAACCTGTATAACGTGCAATTCCAAAATCCTTGATAGTTCCGCGAGCTTCCCATTTTTCAGCGGAAGCGCCGAGCCGTACGGAACTCTCGAAACGGTCGAGAATCAGCGTGCCGGTGAGTTCAGGAATCAGTCGGTATCCTGCTAAACCGTAGTGGATAAAATCGGGGTAACTGTAGCCGATGTAATCCAGGGGGTAATAGGATGCAGAAACATTTTTTTCAAATTTCCCAGAAACGCCAGCTTCTAGCAAGAGACTCTGCCACAAAATGGGTGCCTCTAAACGGTAGGAAACCTGTGCGTTGTCGCCTACGAACTCGGCCACCTTGGTCTGTGAACTTTCGTGTCCCGGGTTGCCTGACTCGGTATGGGTGACGCTGGCCGAAATCGTAGAAAAGAAGTCACCCTTGTGAAGTATGCGGTATTGCAGGTTTCCGGAGTATTCCGTGAACTCGGCGTTCTCCCGTTTGTCGGTAAAATCGTCATCCGTGTTGTAGGCGGTTCCGTTTCGATTCAGGAATTCGTAATCGTTGTCGCTGTGCCGTGCGGAAAGTGTCGCGGAAAATTGAATGCTGTCCTTGGGACTTGCGGAAACTTGTGCAGAACCTTCGAAAGAATTGTGGGAACCGATGGTTGCGAGAATGCGCCCTGTGGTGCCTTTGCTTCCGTTTTTGCGGATGGCTGATTTTGTAACGAAATTGATTGCTCCGCCGAGACCTGCTCCGCCGAACTTTGCGGGGACGCGGTCCTTGTAGACTTCGATTTTTTCGATGTTGTTTAAGTCGATGACGCCTAAATCGGCTGCTCCGCCACCTGCGTCGTTGACGGGAACTCCATCAATGCAAATCAAGACGTTTCTTGCCGCCACGCCACGGATACTTACGGTCTGGAAGCTGCCCATACCGCCTTGCTTGTAACTTTGAATGCCGGGGAGTGCAGAAAGGACTTCCGCTGCGGAAAGTCCGCGGCCTTCCCAGGAGTCGGGCTTGATTTCTTCGTAACTGGGGGCTACATCGGCGGGTGTTGGGGGAGGTTCGACAATTTCGGAGACCCCTAAATACTGTATTTCGGCTGCGTTTGTGATGCTAGTGATTACACCCAAGGCAAACGCAAAAAACGTAAACGCAAAAAGCGTTTGGCGTGTTTTCTGCATAACGCAAAAACGAACCGCATCTATTGCGGTTGTTGGGTTGGATGTCTCTCGCATCGATCCTCTACAAGTTTTCCGTTTTTGCAGTTCTTCTGACTCGGGGATCGTCCTACTTCCGGCTCCTTCGCAGAGGGATTGGCTACCTTCCACTGGTTTTGAAATTATGCCGGTTTCGTACTCCCATACAGCGGCGGGACCGTCCCGGATTTTCACCGGAGTTCTCTCTAAGGCTTTTCAGGGCACAAAAACTATGTTTACGCCGCTAATTTAGATAATTGATGTAATAGTGTAAAGTTATAAAAACGTTCTATCGCTAGGTCTAGCCTTTGTCTATTTCGATTCCAAGACGGTTTATCTTGTAGTGCATTACGCGGGGGCTGATGTCTAGATCTCTGCCGGCGGCGCTCATGTTGCCCTTGTTGCGTCGGAGGGCCTCGGTTATGATTTCTTTTTCGTAGGAATCCAAAAGCGTTTCTAGCGAGGCGGTTCCTTCGGGTAAAAGGGCTGAACCGCTAGTGACGTCTGTTTGTAGTGTTGGTGGCAAGTCGTAGGCGTTGATTGCCACGTCAGTGGTGACGAGGCAGGCGTGTTCAATGCAGTTTTCCAGTTCGCGGACGTTGCCCGGCCAGTGGTAGCTCAGGAGCATGTCGATGGCGGGGGAGCTCAGACGAAGGATTTTCTTACCGTATTTCAAGTTCATCTTGGCGATGAAATGGTCCGCCAAAAGAAGAATGTCCGTTTTTCTTTGGGTTAAGTCGGGCAGGTTAATCTGAAAGATGTTTAAACGGTAATAGAGGTCTTCCCGGAACAGCCCTTGCTGCATCATGGCTTCCAAATTTTTCCCGGTACTGGCCATGATGCGGACGTCGGTGTGCTGGACGATGTTGCTGCCGAGGCGGCTGAAGCTTTGCCCTTGGATGAACTGGAGTAATTTCTTTTGGGCGGTGGGGGAGAGGTTGCCGACTTCGTCCAGGAATAGGGTGCCGCGGGCGGCAAGTTCTGCCTTTCCCAAATGACGGTTGGTGGCGCCTGTGAAGGCTCCTCGTTCGTAGCCGAAAAGTTCCGTTTCGAAGTTGTTGGCGATGGAATCGTTCAGGGAATCGCAATTCAGGGTGACGAAGGGGCCGTCCTTTCGGTCGGAGGTCTGATGGATGGCGCGCGCCACGTATTCCTTGCCGGTGCCCGCGTTTCCGCGGATGAGGACGACGGCGATGGTGGGGGCGATTTGCTTGACCTGCTTGGAAACTTCGCGCATTTCGCTGGTGTTTCCAATGAGTTCACCGGATCTACCTTCTATGACGTCACGGATTTTATTGCATTCCTCGTTGTGGAGGTTTTCTGCGACGCTAAAATTCTTTTGAAGGATGTTTTGGACTTCTGCAAGTTGCAAATCGCGCTTACGGACGGTCTTGAGAACGTCCGCTATTTCGACAAAAGCTGATGTCTTTAGCGCGTTAAAATCCACTCGCTGTCCTTTTGGCTTTTCGGTCCCGTTCGGGGTGGCCCGTTATGAAAATTGCTGCACCGAGGGACTTTTTAGGAGTACTCTGCCCTCGGTGCAGCATGTTCTAGGAGAGAAAAAATCTCAAATGACGCCGTAAATATACATAATTTTTGTTTGATGTTTTACTAAAACGTAAAAAATCTAACCTTTTTTACAAAAATGTAATGAAAAGAAGGCTTTTTTATAAAAAAAACAGATGAAATGCGTCTATGATGTTCCTAATTTTGCCTTCACAACGGTTTTCGCAACGCGGAACCGAACACAAGGAAAAACATTATGAGCACCTATAGAAAGAATACCATCGACGAAATCGCCAAGGCAAAGACCGCTCCGGTGAAGCCTGCCGAAACCGTCAATGTGGATTACTACGGTGAAGACGTTTTCAACGCCAACGCCATGAAGGTTTACCTGCCCAAGGATATCTGCAAGAAGTTGCTTGCAACCATCGAACAGGGTGCTCCCCTTGATCCGAACATCGCCGGCGAAGTTGCCCATGCCATGAAGAAGTGGGCCATGGATCGCGGCGCTACTCATTTTACTCACTGGTTCCAGCCCCTTACCGGCTCCACCGCCGAAAAGCACGATTCCTTCCTGGAACCGGATGGCCTCGGTGGCTGCGATGCTATCATGGTCTTTAGCGGCAAGAACCTGATCGTGGGCGAACCGGATGCTTCCTCTTTCCCCAGCGGCGGTATCCGTTCCACTTTCGAAGCTCGTGGCTATACTGCATGGGATCCCACTAGCCCCGCTTTCATCAAGCGTCACGGTAACGGAGCCACCCTCTGCATTCCTACTGCATTCTGCTCTTACACGGGCGAAGCTCTGGACAAGAAGACTCCGCTGCTCCGCTCCCTGCAGGCTCTTTCCAAGTCTACCGAACGCCTCATGAGCTGCTTCAAGGCTGGTAAGAAGAAGACCACTGTTACTCTCGGTGCTGAACAGGAATACTTCCTCATCGACAAGCGTTTTTACCTGCAGCGCCCGGACCTGTACCAGGCTGGCCGCACTCTGTTCGGTGCTGTTCCTGCAAAGCATCAGCAGATGGACGACCACTACTTTGGTTCGATTCCCGCCCGCATTCTAAACTTCATGAACGAAGTTGAAATGGAATTGTGGAAGCTAGGCATTCCCGCAAAGACCCGCCACAACGAAGTGGCTCCCGCACAGTTTGAATTGGCTCCCATGTTCGAAGAAGTGAACCTGGCTTGCGACCACAACATGCAAGTGATGGAAGTGCTTCGCAATGTGGCCGACAAGAACGGCTTGGTTTGCCTCCTTCACGAAAAGCCTTTCGCTGGCGTGAACGGTTCAGGCAAGCACAACAACTGGAGTGTTTCATACGGTAACGCGAACCTGCTGAATCCGGGTACCAACCCTCACGAAAATGCAGTGTTCCTGACCACTCTTTGCGCAGTGATCTACGCTGTGGATTCTCACGCTGACTTGCTCCGCATGACTACTGCAGGCGCTGGTAATGATCACCGCCTCGGTGCTAACGAAGCACCTCCAGCCATTGTCTCCATGTACTTGGGCGATCAGCTCATGGACGTGATTGAACAGTTGGAACAGGGTGCTCCCAAGTCCAGTAAGCAGGCCGGTGCCATGAAACTTGGTTCCGACAGCTTGCCGCCGTTGCCCCGCGACGCTACGGACCGTAACCGTACCAGTACATTCGCCTTCACCGGCAACAAGTTTGAATTCCGCGCACCGGGTTCTAGCCAGAGCTGCTCCGAACCTAACGTTGTGCTGAACACCATTGTTGCTGAAGCTTTCGACATGATTGCCGAACAGCTGGAAAAGTTGGATGACAAGAATTTCCACACCGGTCTCCAGAAGATTCTGCAGAAGATCGTGAAGGAACACAAGCGTGTCATCTTCAACGGTAACGGCTATACCGACGAATGGATTGCCGAAGCAGAACGCCGCGGCCTTCCCAACATCCGCACTTCTCTGGAAGCGTTGAAAGCTCTGAAGAACGAAGCCAACATTGCCCTCTTTGAAAAGTATGGTGTCATGAACCGCGTGGAAATGGAATCCCGTTACGAAGTGAACGTGGAAGATTACCACAAGCGCGTTCGCATCGAAGGTGAAATCTGCCGCGACATGGCCAAGAATATTATCTTGCCCAAGGTGGTGGAGGCTTACTCCTGTGCCCTCAAGACTAACGAAATGGCTCTAAATCAGGGCTTCCCTGGTGTGGATGTTTACGTGAAGTCTCTGGGTGAAGGCTGCCGCGATTTGACTGCTGCAATCTCCAAGATTGAAATCGCTCTCGCCGGTGAACATGAAGGCATTCTCGCTGCCATGGCAGAAACCCGCAAGATTGTAGATGCTCTCGAAAAGGTCGTCTCCGACGAAATGTGGCCCCTGCCCAAGTACAGAGAGATGATGTTCATCTATTAAGATGAACTTTATCGGCTATGAAGGTCGCTGAGCGGAGCCGAAGCGCCTAACGAAAAATCCCCGACACTTTTTGTGAAGTGCCGGGGTATTTTTATGCTTTAAGCTTATTGCTTTACAGGTTCCACGTAAATTGAGTACGCAATTTTGTTGCCGTGTCCGCGTTCTTCCTTGAAATGTGTAATCACTTTAATATCGTTTCCGTTAGAGAGCGTTGCTATTGCATGGTAATCATCACCGTTGGCGTGGTCAACTTTTACGCTTTGGCAGGCGAGGCCTTGCTCTGCGAGTGCCCTGCTCATGGTATTCTTGGTTTCCTTTTCGATCCACCAGTAGCGCCCTGTAACGGGGCCGGGAATGGCGATGGCGGCAATCCAAACGGCGATGACACCTGCGCTGATTAAGCCTTTTGTTGTTGCGGTCAGATAGGAACCCTTGTTCATCTTATTGAGGCAAACCAGAACGTAAAAACCTGCGCCCAGGCCTACCAAAAGAGAAATGTAGCAGGGCCAGGTTTTTAGGAACATGAAGTAAACGAATGCGTAGCCAGAAATGATGTGCGCGCAGATGCCCAGGACCAGCAGGCAGGCGAGACAAATCAAAATGGTGCGTGCGGGATTTTTCTTGAAGTTTTCACAGAACTGGCGGGCGTCCAAAAATTCTCGAGTATTGACTTCGGAGAGAATGCCTTCTCCCTTGCAGCCCTTGCAGGTTGTTCCGTTGGTGGCGACCTTTGTTCCGCTACAGTGAATGCAATCCAGCATCTTGATCTGTCCCGAGCCGCAGCAATAGGGGCAGGGCCTTTTGTCTTTCTTGCCTGTACCCTTGCATTTCATGCAGGTCTCGGAACTTCTTACCGGAAATTCCACGGCTCGTCCTAATGACTTAATGTGAATATGAACAGTTTCTTGTTGTTCTGACATGTGCTCTCCTGGTATGCCCGAAATCTAGTTATATTTCTGCAAATGAAAGCCATCTCAAAAATGACGTTGCTGCTGGTTTGGGTGATTTCTTTTGCACTGTTCGGTTGTACTTCACAGCCCCCCGAAAAAAACATTGTCATTATTTACGATAACGATGTCCACTGCGCTGTAGATGGCTATGTGAAATTGTCTGGCATTCGTGATGCTGTTGCTGATACGGCTTATGTGTTTACGGTTTCGTCGGGTGATTTTTTGCAGGGCGGAGCCTTTTGTTCCATATCTAAGGGAACCTTTTCCGTAGATTTAATGAACGCTGTGGGTTATGATGTGGTGACTCTTGGCAATCATGAATTTGATTTTTCTGTTGATCGTTTGATGAAATTGAGTAGAGATGTGAAGGCGGACATTGTCAATGTGAATTTTTCAAAAGTCGGTTCCACTACGCCTGTTTTTAAACCTTATGTAATAAGGAACGCTGGTTCCAGGAAAATAGCTTTCGTGGGGGTGCTTACCCCTGAAACATTGGTCTCGGAATCATACGCGTTTTATGATGATGACGGAAAACTTCTTTATCATTTTCATGAAAATGAAATCTACAATCTTGTTCAAAATGCTGTGAATGAGGCTCGAAAGGAAGGCGCTGACTATGTTGTTGTTCTTTCTCACTTAGGAGAGCTGCCCCCTCTAAATTCTAAGGTAACTTCTATATCCCTCATTGAAAATACGGACGGAATCGATGCCGTGTTGGATGGCCACATGCATTCTGTCGTTGAAGAAATGTGGGTGGTTAACGCTAAGGGCGATTCCGTATTGCTAAGTCAGACTGGAACGCAATTTTCGCATATTGGTAAACTGGACATAGGTCGTAATGGTCGCTTTCATTCAACCTTGATTTCTGTAGATAGTTCCGTTTTAGAAAACCGCAAAGTGAAGGCTGTTGTAGATAGTTTGAGTCAATTGAAAGCAAACCTATTTGAAAGAAAATTGTCTCTGGCTCCATTTGAATTGACCATCAACAAGGGTGGGGAACGTTTTGTTCGGAAAGGCGAAACCAATTTGGGAGATTTAGTTGCCGATGCTTACCGAACTGCAACTGGTGCGCAGATTGGCCTTGCTAATGGAGGCGGTATCCGCCGGGGGATTGCGCAGGGGGCGGTTACTTACCACAGCATTCTTGATGCGTCTCCTTTTTTCAATGATATTTGTAAGATTGAAGCTACAGGACGTCAGATTGTGGAGGCCCTGGAGCAGGGGTCAAAAAATTATCCTGAAGAATTTGGTGGATTTTTGCAGGTGTCAGGCCTTCGTTACGAAATAAATTCTTCTTCTAAAATGAAGGTGGGGGATGTTCAGATTGAAGATGAATCCGGCAACTTTGCGCCCATAGAATTAGAACGCCTCTATACGGTAGGAACATCTTCTTATGTAGCCAAGAAGGGGACTGAGATTACTGCCTTCAAGACCAGTAAGATTCTCATAGGCAATGTCGCGACTGATACAGATGTTCTTGCGGATTATGTCAAGAAATTTGGGGATTCCATCCCTGACCTATATCGTAAATCCCAGGGAAGAATCAGAATTAGATAATCTTTTCGTTATACAATTCATGCCCCCCCCTTTAAGAAACAATGTTTTATGAGAAATACTATTTTGCACAAGTACGGAATCTAGGCTGCTGCCACTATAAAAAACAGGACTTTCAAACGAACTGAAAAAAATGACCGAATATTCCTGTAACCAGGGAAAACGGCATCTTCTTTTAACGAGTCCATGTTCATCGTCGCGCCATGCTTAAAAGGAATCACGGGGTCGTCTGAACCATGAACCAACAAAATAGGTAATTTTTTCCTATTGACCATATTTAAATCAAGAACGGCTCCCCATGAGACAGCTCGTTTAAAATTAGAACTATCAACAAGTAACACATTTTTTTTGTTTGAAGAACGATACCTTGCCGGTATTCAATGCTGGCTACCAAGAATCCTCGTGCAGCTAATGAATCGCAATATCGAACAGTTTGCTACGACGTGTCGTTTTAGGTTTGTATAAATAAAAATGTAGGTTTTGCTTTTTTAGATCGGAGGCGTTTTGATAAAAATGCAGGACTGGAGTAACATTAGTTGACAAACCTGATCCCGACTCCAAGGCGGACACCATATGCTTTTGCATAGGAACGGGATATCGTTTGAAAAAAGATATCCCTGGTTACGCTTACCTCAAAAAGCCTGTCCTTATACCTTTCGTCACAATGAGAAAAGGTTACAAGGAAAAATAGACTTACGAGAAGTATTTTCTTTAACAAGGTCTTTATTCTAGCTTACGGACCAGACGATAGCCGCTTTGACCGACAGGCACCCATGTGTCCTTGGTTCCTCGAACTCTACTTCTGTACTTGTTTATAAAATCACAGGATGGTCCGATATCCATGTTCATGGTATCGTAGCCTTCGCAAGTGTATCCCCACGCAATCCCATGAGAGCCAGCATACATGTAAACTTCTTCAGCATTCCCGTAGACATCGTACAAGCCGAAGGGGTTGGGTTTAAACTGTTTTACAGGATAAACACCCCATAATTCTTGACCAACGCCTCGCTTTATGTCCATATACTTTGACAATTCTTTTTCGTCAGCATCATCGCCCCAAAAGAAAACAGTAGATTTTCCGCCATTTTGCAAGACACTCCATTCGTATTCAAAGGGAAGTCTATATCCATTGGCAGTAGAATCAAAAACTTTAACGAAGAAATCGCTACGGCTCCTTGCGTAAAGGATTTTCGAGGTGTCTACGGATTCTACAGGAACCGTATTATAAACGTCGACCAGTCCGTCTTCCTGAGACCGCCAATAGGAATATTCCAACATATCCATATCAGACGGAGCCGGATAATCCAGTATGTTAAGTGGGTCTTGATCAGGATAGTAAATGTTGGTCGCTTTAAACCGAATTCTGGATCGGCCATTCTTCAGCCACAAGACATCTTTTACACGAAGTTCAGTTTTATCGACAATCAAATCTTGATTCAACGAAACCTCAATGAATTTACTTGCACTTCTGCGATGCCTATCCCAAACTTCACTTTTCCAAACTTTGTAATTTTTTCCTGTCAATTCCACTATAGTTTGATTCACCAAAATCCAACTTGAATCAGCCTGGGCCAAGTCATTTGTGTCCTGGGCGAACAAGGCGAGGATGCTGCGGGTGTAAGGAGATCCTTCAATGAAAGCGCAATTCATGGAATCTACATGGAACGAACCTCGTACTTTCCATATTCCGTCTTTCACACGCCCCCTTTGATCTTTCTGTGGGCAAAGTTTTACCCCCTGATTCCAGTCAACCTCATACCAGTTTTTTTTTCCTACAGACTTACGAGGTGCTATTTTTTGATATTCTTTCTTTTGGTTTGTTTCTGCATATGTATAGGGAGAAACGTAATACTTCTTTGTTCCATTTTCGCGAACTATTTTTTTTACTGATTCGTTGGGTTGCTCATTTTTTTTACAATTTCCCAATGCATCAAAAATGCATTTTTCGGCTGCAAATAAATTTGACGTAATTAACGACAAGAGTATAATCAAAACATATTTCATATTCTATCTGCTCCTTAATACGGCGCTGCACAGTCGGCATCGTTGTGTAAACAATTCCATTGAGATTCTTCCATGTTAAAAATATCGAATTCATCATTTTCACGAACATTAATCTTAGTATATCTGAGATTGGCTGTAAGTGTAGATTGTTGTTTATAGAACATTAAATTATTGTCTTGGTCGGTATCACTCAGCTTTAGGGTATGTCCTAATTCGTGCAACATGACGCTATTTTTCATTTCTTTCGAAATAGCTATAAAGCCGCTACCTAAATTACTTGTAAGGGCTACTGATGTTGAAGGAATATGTCTATCCAATACGCAATCTTTAGAAGTCGGATCATACATAATGTGACACTCGTGGTCTATCTCGGAAAAGTCGTCAGACCATTTATCTTCACCATAGGCTCCGTAAATCTCCCACGAGCCGGAAGAAGTGTTAAATCGAATCTTTCTATTTTCCCCTAGTAAAAAACCGCATTCTTGCCCTTTTCTTGAATTTATTGTTCCTATGAAATACTCTTGTCCCGTTCTTTTTGGATAATCTAACAAACCTTCATAACAAATAGATCCATCTTTTTCAAAAGTCCAATACTGAACTGGATGGGCTCCAGACCATACGAGCGCAGATGCCATATTTCCCATTGAATTGTCGCGAAATAAATACCTATTTGTATACTCTTTCAAATATTCAATATCATCTTTTATGTTTTTATAACACCTACTATTCTCCGCGCCGGCTGCAATGAATATAAATCCACCAGAACTGTTTGTTACGTTTCTATAAGTTTCGTTGTCTAAGCCAATTTCTTTCAATTTTGAAATGTCGTAGTCTACGTCTTCAAATTCAATGTTCACGACAGCACTCCTAAACGTGTCAACAGCTTTTTCATTAAAATCTGACGGCCTTGTAGATGTTTTTCCAAATTTTATATTTTTAACAGAAATATTTCTTTGTTCGTATACGTGCGGTTCTATTGCAGCCAGTAAAACTGTGGGGCCGTCTTCATATGATTGGCACAATCCTATTTTTTTGTATGCGCTGAAATCACGCAAATCAATTATACCACATGTCTTCTCTCCATTCTCAATTTCATTTTCTTCAATACGGCAAATATCACCAGTGATTGGAATTAAATTAGAATTTGAAGCATCAATATCTTCCTGAGACGCATCGCATAGAAAATATTCATATTCATTCGATGTTTGAACAACATTGTAATTTTCTGATTCTTCCAAAATACTAGGAACACTCCATCTGACATACCATTCCATTGAAGCTTCTTCACTAGATGTATAGGACGCGTGAGTCAGTACTCTTTTTTCGGACAGACTCGCTAATTCAACACCCCACTTAAAATTATTCGTTTTGTAGAATCCGGAATAAGAATGTCTTCTTTTGGGGCCATTATCAGACGATGATGAGGGATTGTCCAAATCATCATATACAATCTCAAGAACAACCACATCAGCATGACCTGCATCTGTATCCGTTCCTGTAGAACAAGAAATTAAAATAACAAAAATAAAATAAAATAATAGTTTTCCTACCATTCTACAACCTTTCCTTTCAATATATCGCCTTGATTCAACAGAGGAACGACCTGAACGTCCCCATATTCACCCACCTTACCATAATCAGACGTATAAATCAACATTCTTCCATGATTCTCTGGTGAATAACCAAGACTTGCAGGGTCTTTTACGATTGTCTGGAAGTATGCGAAGCCATCTTTTTCATCGCTTTTGAAAAAAGGGATTCGTATTGGATTAATTTTGTATGGAGAACCATCTGCAGCAATCAACGTAAATTCTATAACCAATTTTGAAATGTCCTTGACTCGAGAAACAGGTACTTTTTTTCTCAAAACTCTTGCATATCTTCCGTTACCCTTTTCAAAAATATCGTACTTATCGCCTAATTTTGAAAAAACCGGATATTGCTTAAAGGCTGGTTTGAAATAGCCTCTTATGAATTGCCCCGAAACATAATCCGAATTCAAATCATACCACATATACGCGCCAACATCAATTTTTTCTACTCTTTCAAAATTCAGAATGTCCGCATCCAAAACAAAGTCATCCTTGATGCCAGCCCCTATTGCGGGAGAAGCGTCCTGTAGAGTCAATCCTGCAGTCATATCCATAAAGTCCTTGTCCCCTGCAGGGGTGCTTTCGTTAAAGAACAGAGGATCCTTTACAATATTGCCTGTGCCGTTATAAACGGTCTCCGTAATGGAGTGATGAACGGAAATCGAAGAGCTTAGTTCCTTCTTGCACTTTTCGACGGAACAAGTTGCATCGATATTTTTCCAGAAAATCGAATTGTACACTTCACCAGTAGCGTTGCCGCCTATTGCTGCATGGCCCTGTTTTCCTGTATTCCCAAATACAGTTCCATTGCTCATTTTTACGGAGCCTCCGGCAGCGTACCATGCACCACCATCCTTATCGGATAAGTTCTGGCACAATATAACGTTCTGTGCCTTAGCCTCGCCGGAAGAGTAAATTGCACCTCCATTCCCTCCAACAAAGTTATTATTCATGACCACGTTTTTTGCATTCAGAGTTCCATCAACATAAATCGCACCACCATTTTCCTTTGCATAATTATTCTTAATGTGGATGTTTTCAATATTGACGTCGCCGGAAGAGTAAATTGCACCTCCATTTTTATTTGATTTGCTGCCCGAGAACAAAATATTCTTCAGTTTCAAACTTTGAGCATTGGACGCTATAGCACCGCCGTTTTCTTCGTTGGAGCCATTCCCGATCATAAAGCCGGTGAAAGATCGCGGGGATTTACCCTCAATCTGAATATGAGTATTTTCTCCCAAGAAAATTATCGGCAAATTATTTGCTGAGCCAAGATTCCAGATACTTTCGGTGTATCCTACAAGTTCAAATCCGACCTTCCAGGGAACAACTCCTTCGCTGAAATTTTGGGATACGTCCCATAATCCCTTGGGCAAGTTGATTTCTCGACCGGTAGCTTGAGCGATAGCCACGGCTTTTTCAAAATCATCCACTGCGGTTGCAAGACTTGCTCCATCGCAGCCTTGCTTACACGAAGTTTGAGGATTCCAGAAAATCCTATAGTTAGCACTCTTCGAAAAGTCAAAAACGTAACTACTTCTGAAAGCCTCCGCAGGGAATCCAGAAATCAAATCTCTTGCCACAGAAATTTTCACCGTCCCGTTTGAAGATGGAAGGGCTACGATTGTATTCTTTGCTCCATTAATCTTATACGAAGCATTTTCAACATACACAAACATTTCGACAGAAGATGCTGTTACCGGCAATACTGATTTGTAACGGAAGATTCCCGGATTGAAGAAAGGACCAAAGTGTTCTTCACTATGGGAAATTTCATTTGCACGCGGTTCCTGAGAAACCGTAGACTGCGGCTCCATCAGGAACTTTGCAGCATAAACGCCGCCAACAAGGTGAGATCTGGACGGAATACGCACATAAGCAGCAGGAGCAATAAATTTTCCGAAATACTTGCCATCAGTACCAAAATCAACGGTAGATCCAGCAATATTCCAAGAAATTTCGCTCGGATTGCCACCAGAAACGTCAAGATGGTTTCGGTCACCAAAACGAACATCCGTAGCAACGGAGATGGAAATCGGTCCAGAGCTCAGATCAAAATTCATTTCGACATCCGGCTCGATAAAAATCTTTTGGAAGGAATAAACGCCTGAAGAAAGGCGCACCTTTGCCCGGGCATTGGCGTAAAACACCCCGTATTTACCTGGAGGGAGTGATATTGTTTCGTCCAGACCAACGGATACCGGAGCCACACCATAGCCAACTTCAGGCAGGCCAACAATAGGCTTCTCTACCCTTGCCAAGCTCATGCTCTTTGCAACGACATTCTTCTGTTCTGTACACGGAACCACATAGCGCAAATTTCCATCAACCCGGGAACGGTCGCGCAAGAAACATTCTCTTGATGCATCAACATCGCCGTAAACAACCGATTCTACGCCAAGTTCAAGTTTAGTCCCAAAGATATTGCCCAAGGCCATGGACGCGTCTCGAAGATCAACCTCTTCAGCAACGACAACGTAATTCAAGGCGGTCGCAGAGGAAAATTTACCACTGGGATCAACAGAGACTACGGGGACGGCGCCACAATCAAGGCAATTCAGGCTGACGTTCGAGAAATAAACCAGCCCGGAACTCTTGCCAAAATTGAATTCTAGGCGAGCGTTGCTGACATTGCCGGAATTCATTTTGAAGGTCTTGGTGATTTCACGACCATTCACGCTAGCGACAACTTCACCGAAATCAGCAAATGCATCATAAGGGAAGCCGTCTCGGCCAATGCGGATCTCCGTATAACGACGAGCTCCCACGCCCTGCAAGAAGAACTTCAGCTCATAGGTTTTTCCTGCCTGAAGTTCAACATTCCTGCGAGTCAATTGAACATTCCAATAGTCAGAACCTCCATCCGCAACAGACACAAGTCCGTCACTAAACGTGGCATACGCACCTTCATAGTTTGCCAAGTTCCATTCTGAATACGGGAAATTGACTGCAAATGCTTTTGCACAAACTATGGCCACAAATGCAAGCTGTATACAGTGCGCCTTCATTCTCATTCCTTTGTCCTTAAAAAATTGAGGATGAATTTAAGAAACAAGAAATGATTCGTCTGCAAAAAAATAATTTGTGTATTTTTTTTTTACAAACAGGGTTGTAGCGCCGAGATGACCTTCCGCGGGCGTAGGGAAAAAACAGAATTAGATAATCTAGAAGTGAAAATAAACCCCGACACCTATGGTGTCGGGGAATCTTTTTTAATTAAGCGAACAGTCTAATGACTCGTTTAATTCCTGCGATGAACCTGTCTACGTCTCGTTCTAGAGTGTAAACGCCAAAGGAAAGTCGGAGGGTGGCATCCACGCCGAACCGGTCCATGACCGGTTGAGCGCAGTGGTGGCCGCTGCGCACAGCGACGTTCTCTTCATCGAGAATCATGGCGGCGTCGCTGACGGCGATTCCGTCTAGAGTTACGCTGATTAAAGCTCCGCGATTCTTGGGGTTGCCGAGCACCTTGATCTGCGGGATGGTTGCCAATTGCTCAAGAGCGTATGCAACAATCTTTTCTTCATGTTCGCGGATATTGTCCAGCCCAATTTCCTGAATCCATTCTACAGCCTTGCCCAAACCAAGGACTTCGGCGATGGCGGGAGTGCCTGCTTCAAAACGTTCAGGGACATCTGCGTAAGTGGTCTTTTCGAAGGTGACGTTCTTGATCATTTCTCCACCGCCGTGCCAAGGTGGCATAGAATCTAACACGTCGTACTTACCGTAAAGAACGCCGATTCCTGTGGGTCCGTACATCTTGTGTCCGCTAAAAGCGATGAAGTCGCAGTCCAATTCCTGCACGTCAATCTTTAGGTGGGAAGAACTCTGTGCACAGTCAATCAAAATCTTTGCCTGGGGAGCGTTGCTGCGGACGGTCTTAATAATTTCCTTGATGGGATTTACCGTGCCCACGGCATTGCTTACATGGGTTACGGCCACCATCTTTACTTTTTCGGTTAGCAGTTCCGGTAGCTTACCCAAATCCAAATCTCCATCGTCCTTTACCGGGATGACCTTGATTTTTGCACCCTTCATTTCGGCAACGATTTGCCAGCTGACGATGTTTGCGTGATGTTCCAATCCGCTAATGAGAACTTCATCGCTTTCGTTAAAGAACTTGCGTCCGTAACTCCAGGCCACCAGATTGATGCTTTCGGTGGTGCCGCGGGTAAAGACGATTTCGTTTTCGCTCTTGGCGTTTATAAACTTGGCGATGTTCTTGCGGGTGGCTTCGTAGGCCTCGGTAGTGCGTGCGCTCAAACGGTAGACGCCGCGCTTTACGGAGCTGTAGTGTTCTCGGTAGAAGTCGTTCATGACATCGATAACGCATGCGGGCTTCTGGGTGGTGGCGGTGCTATCCAGGAATGCCAGGGGTTTAGCTTCCTTGTCACCTGCCACGAGCATGGGAAATTCGCTACGGATTTTTTCTGCATCAAACTTTACATCAATCATATGTCCAAAAATAGAAATTGAAAAATGTTTAGAATTGTTTTGATGTCTTATAGAGCCGTGTTTTGTATATTTGGGGCTGAAAAAAATTAAAGGGTTATTGGTATGGTTTATAGACGTAAAAACATTTTTGTTATGACCGGGCTTGCATTGTCTTTTGCAGCGACTGCTTTTGCCCAACAGGAACTTCGTGACGCTGTGGATGCAGGCGATGTGGCTACTGTGCAGAAGATGGTGAAAAAAGGTCAAGTTGAGGAAATTTACTGCGGTGAACTTTCCCCCAACGATGCCGTAAAAGTTTATGAAAAGATTTTTAAGGCCATGCCTGGTGAATCTTTTGAAAGTTGCCCCAACCAGTTTGTGTATGGCTATGGTGTCAAGGCCTGCTCCAATGGCAAGGACATGGAAACATGTCTCAAGGTGACCAACAAATTGATTGCCGATGCTACGGCAGGAAATGCAAATGCCATTGAAACTCTTGGTTCCGTGGCAAAGTCCGCCTTGAAAACTAAGGCTTACGCGAAGCCTGTGAAGGAACAGGTGGACACGACCCTCTGGGTTCCTTGCGCGAAGAAAGGTAAGGCTCGCGAGGCTTGCATCGAGGAATGCTGGGCTCAGGCAGATACCCTGCGTGGCGTGGAGCATAAACCGGTTTGCGATGCTGTTCCCGAACATTATGTGGATACGGTGATCACCATTTCTAAACCGTCTCCCCTTTACGAGGCTCTCCGTAATGGAATCGTGGATGGCTTCTGGAAAGTCCCCATGTCCGCTGCGGAACCTTTTGCAAAATTGATGCAGGCTAATGCCAAGGGTCTTTCGATTCCCGATTCTTCTGTAATCAGCGTTTCCTACGTGAACCAGTGGGCTGACAGGCACAAGGCCGACAGTTCCGCTCTTCCCGGTGGCGAGCTTTTCCGCTTCTGCTATATGTGGCAACCTCAGGTGGATTCCATCCTAGCTTCCAAGGAACTTGAAGCCCGTTGCCCTGTTTTTGAAACATTTGTGGATCCGCGTGATAACCAGAGCTACAAGGTGAAGGACATTAATGGTACCAAGTGGTTTGTACAGAACTTGGCTTACGTCATGGAAGACAAGTCTAAATGTTATGACGGAGAAGAAGAGAACTGCAAGGTCTTCGGACGTCTCTATTCCTATGATGGAGCTCAGGCGGCTTGCCCCGAAGGTTCTCACCTTTCTACTGATGACGAATGGAAAATGCTGGAAGTTTATGCCGGCGGTGCCAATGTAGCTGCCGAAAAACTTCGTAGCAATGGCTCTGACGATTACGCCTTTACCGTTCTCTTTGGCGGTTATGTCAACAAGAATAACATCTCTGTCATTCAGGGTGAGGGCGCATACTTCTGGACTGATGCTGACGTTGGTGATGGCCGCGGTGTGGCTCGATCTATGTTCAGCACCGATAAGGAAGTTTCCTCTATGCCAGTGGACAAGGCTTTCTCCATGTCTGTCCGTTGCGTCATGAATCCTGTTGCCGGCGGTGATGCCGCTTCTACGGAAGAATAATATGATGGATGGTAAGGCTCCCGTTTCGTTTGCTCCCACCTGTTCTCGAGAGAATTGGCTGAAACGTCAATCCCTGATGAACAAGGTCCGCGAATTCTTTACTGCTCGAGGTTCTCTTGAAGTAGAAACGCCCACTCTTTCTAACGCTGGTGGAACGGATCCCCAGCTGGATTATTTTCAGGTGGGTGCCGCTGGTGAGCCTTTGCGTTTCATGATGACTAGCCCCGAATTCCACATGAAGCGATTGCTGGCTGCCGGGTTCGGCGACATTTTCCAGATTGCAAAATCTTTCCGTAAAGATGAATTCGGAAGCCATCATAACAATGAGTTCAGTATGGTGGAATGGTACCGCGTTGGCTGGCCTCAAGAAAAACTGATGGACGAAGTGGAAGCTTTGGTAAGTGAAATTCTCGGAAAGCCCATAAACGCTCGTCGCACCCGCTGGATCGATGCCTTTAAAAATTATGCCGGCGTTGACCCTTTCTGCAAAAATCTCGGGGACTTTGCCGAGGCTTGCCGCACTCGCGAAATTCCTGTTCCCGAAATGCAGTCCATGTCCCGCGAAGACTGGTGGGATTATCTGATGGTCTTTATAATTGAACCGGCTCTTGCAAGTAACGGACCTGAATTTATTCTGGATTATCCGCCCTCTCAGGCAGCTCTCGCTCAAACCTATGTGGATTCTGAAGGACTCACCTGGGCAAAGCGTTTTGAATTGTTTGTAGATCAGGTGGAACTTTGTAATGGATATACCGAGCTGACAGACGCTGTGGAGCAACGCAGACGATTTGATGCTGACCTGGAAATCCGCAAGACCATGGGTAAGCCTCTGCCTCCGATCGACGAACATTTCTTGGCCGGTCTAGAATCAGGCATGCCTGCCTGTTCTGGCGTCGCGTTGGGCTTGGACCGTTTGTTTATGCTTGCCATGGGTAAGGAAGAAATCGCCGATGTGATTTTGTTCCCCAGCCCTGTTGCCTAGCGCAGAATTTTATCTAGTTGATATCGCATTTCTTTTTTGTCGAAAATGCCCACGTTCACTTTGACGATACTATCTTGTTGGTTGACGAGGTAGCTGACTGGAAGGACGCCTGGATTTCCCAAGGCGTTCATGATGTCGTAATTCCAGTGAATCATTGTCCAGGGGAGTTCCGCCTTCTTTTTGTATCGGGCTGCTATAGTGGGGGAGTCGTCTTCGCTGATAAGCAGAATTTTAAGCCCCCTGTTGGTGTAGTCTAGGGAAATTTCCTTGAGGCTGGGAACTTCTGCCTGGCAGGCGGGGCACCATGATGCCGTAAGGACTATAAGGGTTGCCTCTCCTTTTTGCGTCCGATAGCTTGTGATGCTGTCCTTTTGCCCGATGAGGATCCCCTTGAAGTCTGAAATTTTTGAAGGCATGGTCTGGAATGAATCATGACCGCAGGCTACCAATAAGGTGGCCAGCGAAAACATTATCATTTTTATTATGGAACCAGACTTTTTCATTCTACTATCCTTAAAATAGTGTTTTTTGGAAGAATTTTGATAAAAATAGGGTGAAAAAAACTTGCACATAATGTTATATTCTTGGATATGGCATACAATATTCAAGATCTTCTCGCTGAAATGGTGAAACGTGGTGGCTCTGACTTGCATTTGACAGCAGGAGCTCCTCCTCTTATTCGTCTGCATGGTAATCTTACGGCTATTGGTGAAACCAAGCTGAAACCGGATGAAACTATGCGAATGACCTATAGTTTGATGAACGAAGGTCAGAAGAAGTCTTTTGAACAGAACAAGGAATGCGACTTTTCCTTTGGTATTGCGAACTTGGCTCGTTTCCGTGCCAATGCGTATTTGCAGCGTGGTTGCGTGGCGATTGCCTTGCGTATTATTCCGCTGGAAATCAAGACCTTTAAGGATCTTGGCCTTCCGAAAATTCTGGCTGAATTTACGACGCGTCCCTCTGGCCTTGTGCTGGTGACCGGTGCTACGGGTTCTGGTAAGTCTACTACCCTGGCTGCAATGATCGATAAGATTAACAAGGAACGTCACGATCACATTTTGACTGTGGAAGATCCTATCGAATTTTTGCACAAGCATCAGAACTGTATGATTAACCAGCGCGAAGTGGGAAGTGATACCGTAAGCTTTGCTAGCGCACTTAAGATGGCTCTCCGTCAGGACCCTGACGTGGTGCTTATCGGCGAAATGCGTGACCTTGAAACTATTCGTGCTGCATTGACCATTGCTGAAACGGGCCATTTGGCTTTCGCAACCCTGCATACCAACTCCTGTGTGCAGACCATTAACCGTGTGGTGGATGCTTTCCCCAAGGGTGAACAGCAGACCGTTCGAACTCAGCTTTCCTTTGTGCTTCAGGGCGTTGTTTGTCAGACCTTGGTACCGAAGATTGGCGGTGGCCGTGTAATGGCATACGAAATCATGAACGTCACACCGGGTATCCGTTCACTGATTCGTGACGACAAGGTTCACCAGATTGAATCCATGATTGAAATTGGTCAGAAGTTCGGTATGAATACCATGAACATGTGTCTTTGCGACTTGGTTAAGAATCGTAAGGTGGACCGCTTTGAAGCTTTGTCTCGTTCCCCCAGCCCGGATCAGCTGGAACAGCTGTTTGTGAAGGAAGGAGTGTAGTAAGTTATGGCAGAATTCCTGTATAAGGCGACCAACAGCGCCGGTAATAAATTTGAAGGCTCCATTGAGGCGAAGGATAAGGCAGAAGCTGAAGCCCTCTTGATGCGTCGCCGCTTGATTATCGAGAGCTTGAAAAAGAAGCCCATGGAAATCAAGATCAATATTGGTTCTGGCATTAAGCCCGCCGATATTTCTCGTTTTACCCGTATGTTCTCGTCTATGAGTTCTGCCGGTCTTCCTATGCTTCAGTGCTTGAACATTTTGGAAGAACAGTGCGAAAATCCTGAATTGAAAACTGTGATCCATAAGGTGACTCAGTCGATTAACGGTGGTTCTTCCTTGGCTGATGCGCTGACGCAGCACCCTAAGGTTTTTACGACCTTGTATACCAACATGGTGGCCGCAGGTGAAGCTGGTGGTATTCTGGATGGCATTCTTGCCCGTTTGGCCGAAACTCTTGAAAACGGCGAACGTCTGAAGCGTAAGGTGAAGAAAGCCTTGACGTACCCGGTCATGTTGATCATCGTGGGTATCTTGGTGGTGATTGCACTTATGACTTTCGTGGTGCCCACCTTCGCCGCTCAGTTCGCCGCTCTTGATGCTGAACTTCCTGCTCCGACTCAGGTGGTGATGAACATTTCTGACTTCTTGCGCGATAATGGTTTGCTCCTGGGTATTTTTGTGGTCATTCTCATTGTGGCTTATAAGTTGGCGATGAAAGTTCCTAAGGCGAAGTATGCCTGGGATGGTCTGATGCTTAAAATTCCTAAGCTAGGAGACCTTCAGATCAAGTCCACGACTGCAAGCTTTGCTAGAACTTTGGGCACCTTGCTTAATGCTGGTGTGTCTGTGATGGATTCTTTGAAGGTTGTGGCCTCTACTGTTTCGAATAAAGTTGTGGAACGTGCCATCGGTCGAATTTCCATCGGTATTGCTGGTGGTAAATCCATTGCGGAACCTATGGCCGAATGCAACCTGTTCCCGCCCATGGTGATTCAGATGACGGGCGTGGGTGAAAAGACCGGTAACCTTGGCGGCATGCTCCTGAAACTTGCAGACTTCTACGACGAAGAAGTGGATGCCGCAGTGGATGGCGTGGTGGGCATGATGGAACCCTTGATCATCGTGTTCCTGGGTGGTGCCGTGGGTGGCTTGCTTATTGCAATGTACATGCCCATGTTCTCTATGTCTGACTCTGTTAAGGGCTGACAAACGGGTTTTGTCAAAGCAAAAAAACGCGGACGTGTTCCGCGTTTTTTTGTTTTTAAAAGTTAGATATTTTGATTCTGTTGATACACTAAATTTATTATTGATATTCAAGTCTATTGGCTATTAGCGGCACAGAAGGGTATATTAAATCATGTAAGAAACAGCGAGGTACAACATGAAATCCAAAATCCTTCTCCCCTTCCTCACTGCAGGCGTAATGTTCTGCGCATTTACTGCATGTTCCGATGATAGCTCTAGTCCGACAGATTCGGGCGCTGTTATGAATCCCTCTGGAAACGTGGACGATCCCGCAAATCCTGGCGAAACTCCCGTAGTTCCCGGTGAAACTCCCGTGGATCCTGGCGAAACTCCCGTGGATCCTGGCGAAACTCCCGTGGATCCTGGTGAAACCCCTGTGGTCCCTGGCGAAACTCCCGTGGTTCCTGGTGAAACCCCTGTGGTCCCTGGCGAAACTCCTGTGACTCCCGGCGAAACTCCGGTGGTTTCTGAACCTTATCGCCTGACGATTGAAAATACCTATGCAAACAACGCTTCCGTCGAAGTGGCCGATTTTGACAGCTATAATTATTACGGGGCTGAACTGACTGGAAAGGATCAGTTTACATATGGTCGTTTTGAGGCTCGAATGAAGATGGTCTCTATTCCTGGTTCTGTAAGTTCCATGTTCCTTTACTATGATCCGTCCTATATGTTGGGCGATGAACCCTGGAATGAAATTGATATTGAAGTTCTTGGTGTTAATCCCGGCATGTGGCAGGCTAACTTGATTACCCGTGAAGCGGATGTGGAAGGTGGCCGTAAGAATCCTAAGAAAACTTCCGAAACGAAGACTGGCTTTGGTTTCAACGCTACTGAAGATTTCCACCTATTTGCCATGGTCTGGACTCCGGAATATATTTCCTGGGAAATTGATAGTGTCGAGGTCCGTCGTGATGTTCTGGGAATGACTAAGGGACAGGTCGAATTTATGACTAAGGAACAGTCCTTGCGCTTCAACTTGTGGGCTTCCAAGAGTGCATCCTGGGTTGGCAAGTTTACTGGCGCAGAATTGGCTGATGGTCCGGTCGCTCAGTGGATTGACTATGTTCGAGTCTATTCTTACGACACTGCAACAAAGACCTTCACTGAATCCTGGACTGACAACTTTGACGGTGAACTGGATGCCTCTCGCTGGTCTGCCGGTAACTGGGAAATGGAACACGTCATGTTGAAAAAGGAAAACTTGGTCGTGGAAGATGGATACTGCAAGCTTCTTATGACTCGCGAAGCCAAGTAAAAGCCCTTCTTGTTGAATCCTCTCTAGATAATGCCCTGCGTCGAGAAGACTCGGGGCATTTTTATATGCATCCCTAGAACAAGAGTCCTCGAAATCGTGCGCTAAAATTCTATCTTTTCCGCCGAAAAAACAATAAGGGACACAATATGCCTACTATGACTTCTGCGCAGGTGCGCGAATCTTTTATTAAGTTCTTCGAGAGCAAGGATCATCTGTTCGTCCGTAGCTCTCCCGTGGTTCCTCACGATGACCCCACCTTGATGTTCACCAATGCTGGTATGAACCAGTTCAAGGCCATCTTCCTGGGTGACAATCCCAAGGGCTGGAAGCGTGCATGCAACAGCCAGAAGTGCCTCCGCGTTTCCGGTAAGCATAACGACCTGGACGTTGTGGGTCGCGACAACTACCACCACACCTTCTTCGAAATGCTGGGCAACTGGTCCTTCGGCGACTACTACAAGAAGGAAGCTATCGCCTGGGCATGGGAACTCTTGACCGAAGTCTGGAAGCTTCCCAAGGAACGTCTCTTTGCAACTGTCTATCAGGATGATGACGAAGCATGGCAGATCTGGAAGGACGTTTCCGGTCTTCCCGATGACCGCATCATGCGCTTCGACGCTCACTCCAATTTCTGGGAAATGGGCGACACCGGTCCTTGTGGCCCCTGCTCCGAAATTCATTACGACCGCGGCGACCTTGCTACCCAGATGGAAACCTTCAAGGATCCTATCCTGGGCGTGAACGGCGAAAACGACCGCTACATCGAAATCTGGAACAATGTGTTCATGCAGTATGAACGTATCAGCGACGGCTCCCTCATTCCGCTGAAGGCCAAGAACGTTGATACCGGTATGGGCTTCGAACGTATCTGCGCTATCCTCCAGGGCAAGCGCAGCAACTACGACACCGACGTGTTCACCCCGATTATTTCCAAGGTTGCCGAACTTTCCGGCGTACCTTACACTGACGACGAAAACGGCACCCCCCACCGCGTGATTGCCGACCACATCCGCGCAGTCTCCTTCGCTATTGCTGATGGCGCTCTGCCCTCTAACGAAGGTCGTGGCTATGTGCTCCGTCGTATCCTCCGCCGTGCAAGCCGTTTTGCTCGCCTGCTCGGCCAGAAGGAAGCTTTCATTTACAAGCTGGTCCAGGTTCTTGCTGATACCATGGGCGAAGCCTTCCCCGAAATCCGTCAGCGTCAGGCTTTCGTGACCGAAGTGATCAAGAGCGAAGAAGACCGCTTCATCAAGACTCTGGATGCAGGTCTCGAACGTTTCGAAGCCATCGTTACCGAAATGGGTTCTGCCAAGGTTGTGCCGGGTGACAAGGTCTTCGTGCTTTACGATACCTACGGCTTCCCGCCGGACCTCACTGGCATCCTCGCCGAAGAAAAGGGCCTCACCATTGATGAAGCCGGTTTTGAAAAGTGCATGGAAGAACAGAAGGAACGTGCCCGCGCCAACATGAAGCAGGGCATCAACACCATGGGTACCGAAGGCTGGACTCAGTATTCCGAAGCTTCTACCAACTTCGTAGGCTACGAACTGTCCGCCTGCGAAACCAAGGTTGTCCGCTACCGCGAAGACAAGGGCGTTCTTTCCATCGTTCTTGAAACTTCCCCGTTCTACGCCGAAATGGGTGGCCAGGTTGGCGACAAGGGTATGCTGGTTTCTGCCGACCTGGAACTGAGCGTATTTGATACTGTCAAGGTGAACGACACCGCTCTCTGCCGCGCCAAGGTGGTGAAGGGTGAAGCTAACGAACAGACCATGGGTGGTGTGTTCATGGCTACCGTCGACAACGAACGTCGCATGGACATCCGTCGCAACCACTCCGCTACTCACTTGGTTCAGGCCGCTCTCCGCGAAGTGCTGGGCACTCACGTACAGCAGCAGGGTAGCTTGGTAACTCCGGATTCCCTCCGCTTTGACTTTACTCATTTCAATGGCATGACCGCTGAAGAAATTCAGAAGGTCGAAGACATCGTGAACGCAAAGATCATGGAATGCCTGCCGGTTCACACCGACGTCATGGGCGTGGACGAAGCTAAGGCTTCTGGCGCTATGGCTCTCTTCGGCGAAAAGTACGGCGATACCGTACGCGTTGTGAAGATGGGCGTAAGCGGTGAAGAATTCTCCAAGGAACTTTGCGGTGGCTTGCATGTTTCCAATTCCGGTAACATCGGCATGGTAAAGATCATTTCTGAATCCAGCGTTTCTGCTGGTGTCCGCCGTATCGAAGCTGTTACTGGCCGCGGTGCTATGACTATGCTTCGCGCTGGTGCTCAGATTGTAAATGCTCTCCGCGATCGTCTCCGTTGTAAGGATGCCGAAGTTCTGGATCGTATCCAGCAGTCCTTCGAAAAGACACAGTCCCTTGAAAAGGCTCTCCAGTCCGTGAAGCTGGAACTGGCAACAATGATCGCTGGCGACGTTCTGAATGGCGGCCTCGACGTCATGGGTGTCATGCTCTACGTTCGCGAATTCGATATGCCGGAAGATAAGTACAAGGAACTCCTGGACGGTATCCAGAACAAGCTGGACAAGGGTGCCGTGGCTGTCATTGCTAACAAGGTAAACGGTGCTGGTTCCATCGCCGTTATCGTGGGCAAGGATGTTCAGGCTAAGGGCATCAAGGCTGGCGACATGGTCCGTGATCTTGCCGCAGCATGTAACGGTAAGGGCGGTGGCCGTCCGGACCGTGCTCAGGCCGGTACCCGTGAACCTGAAAAGATTTCCGCAGCTATCAAGGACGCCAACAACTGGATCCGTGCAAAGCTGGGCTAATTAGACGAGAGAGCAGGTATGAGGTACGAGGTATGAGGGACTCCTTTGAGGTAAATAATCGCGCCGAAGGCGCCTAACTCTAGCTCAACGCTCATAACTGTTCACTCTTTACTTCCTACTAAACAAGACCTCTGCAGAAATGCGGGGGTCTGTTTTTTTTGCATGGATTTACAGGTTAGCGATTCTTTTTTGTTTATATTTATTTGTGGATTAGGGAAAGGATGGACTATATGAGATTTGGGTACACCAAGAACGCACCTGCTTTTGCGTTGGCATTTTTATCTACAGTTTCTTCTGCCGTGGCTGCTGACTGGTATGCCAAGGAAACTCAGTGGGCCGGCCATGATCCGGACATTATCCGTTATGAAGACGGGTACGCCTTGATGACTACGGACAACCATCTGCTGATGCAGACTTCCGAAGATGCCTTGAACTGGAAAAAAGGCGAACCTGCCATGCCCCAGTTCGAGAAATGGCTTTATACCTATGCGCCAAACATGATCGATATCTGGGCGCCGGATATACATTTCATTGGTGGCGAATACCGCGTGTACTATTGCGGTTCCGAAATGGGGATCCGTTCTTCCGGTATGGGCTTTATGTCCAGCAAGGAAATCGATCCCACGAAACCTGGTTATGGTTGGACGGACCAGGGCGAGGTGATTCATACCGTAAAGAACGACGCTTATAATGCCATTGACGCGGCGGTGCTAAAGGACCTTCAAGGCAAGGTCTGGATGGCCTTTGGCTCCTGGGGTACGGGAATCCACATCATTGAACTTGACGAGAAAACAGGCAAGGTGGCCAAGGGGGCGGAACAAATTAATATCGCCAACCGTGGTGGTGCCGGTGTAGAAGGGGCTAGCCTCATTGAACATAATGGCAAGTACTTCTTGTTTACGGCTTGGGATAACTGCTGCAAGACAGGTGCTAACCTTGATGGAAATTCCTACAAGACTGTTGTGAACCGCGCTAATTCCATTACGGGACCTTACTTGGACCGTTCCGGAAATCAGGCCCTGAAAGGTGGTGGCACCATTTTGCTGCAACGCTACGGACGCTATTATGGACCTGCCGGTGGCGAAGCTTTTGAAGATATTAATCGTCAGCGCTTTGTGAATCATTACTACGATAAGAACGATACTGGTCGAGCTAAGATCCAGGTTCGCGACATTGTCTATACGGAAGACAACTGGCCTGAACTCGGTCAGCCGTTTCTGGGACGTTATTTGAGTGCCGAAGCGGAACATGGAATTCTCAGCAACGTGGAAATCTCAAGCAGTTCCAAGGCTTCCAACGGCGAGTATGTTGGCTACATCAATGAACCTGACAGCCGTATTCGTCTGCCGATGATTATACCTCAGGCTGGCGATTACTTGATCCGCTATCGTTACGCCAATGACTGGACCGATGAAGGCTCCCACTTTGTGGATGTTAACGGCGTGACCCGCGAAGTGAAGCTGCCCATTACTGGAGCCTGGGGTGAATTCCCAGAAAAGTCTGTGGTCTATATTCCCGCCAAATTGAAACGTGGCAGTAACTTTGTTGAAATTACCAAGGGTAAAAGCTATGGGGAACTGGATCGACTGGACTTCCTCCGCATTATTCGCGATACCATTCCTGCAAATGGATTTGATAATGGTATTCGCCTTCGCCTAGATGAAAATGACCAGATGGCAATCAAGGATGGCGGTTACGCCATTTATGAGAATGTCATTACGGATTCTATTACAGGTCCTGCTGTTCATGTAGAAGTGAAGAATTGTGCTGGAGGATCACTTTCCATTAGAACTGAAAGCAAAAAGGGCGATGAAATTTCCAAGTGCGATCTTCCCACGTCTTGTGGGGATTCCAAGTGGGTTAGCGTAAAGTGCTCCGATTTGCCTGAGCTGAAAGGCGTGCAGGATTTCTATGTAACTGCTTCTGGATTATCTGGGGAATTGCTGGTCGGGAACATCAAATTTTCTAAGGCGGCTGAAGCCGAGGGCGATTCTCTAGAAAGAATTTCTGCTGTGAAATCCGTTGCTGGTATGCACTATGATGGAACTACACGAACCGTAGAACTTTCAAGAGATATGCGTTGGACTGTTTTTGATTTGAATGGGGTCGAGGTCCGTCGAGGCTTTAGTCGCAAGGTTGGTCTGAAAAACCTTGGTCAGGGAAGCTATCTGGTTCGTGCTGGCGGTTCTTCTGTGAGAGTCCATTAAAACTCTCTAAATGGCGTGTTGCACGCGAAAGGAGTATGCTAGAAAGGTAAAAAGTTCTATATTGAACCTGTACTTTTACTTTTAAGGCGTGTTATGAAAATCGGTAAGACTGAAGCTCGTTTGAATGCAGAAATCGAAAAGCGCGGTGCGTTGTTTGCTGTGCTGCTGGATCCTGATACATCAGACGAGACTGCCTTTGTGAAGGCTGGTGCCATGGCTGCTGAAAATGGCGCAGACCTGCTGCTGGTAGGCGGCTCCTATTTGGGTAATTTCACCTTGCCGAAACAGGTGGCTGCTCTTAAGGCTAATGTGGATCTTCCCGTTGTCCTGTTCCCGGGTGGCGCTTCTCAAGTTGTTCCTGGTTTTGATGCCATGCTGTTCATGACCTTGGTTAGTGGCCGCAATCCCAACTACCTGATCGATGAACAGGTTCGTGGTGGTGCCTTGGTTCGTGCCCTGAACATGGAAGCCATTCCTACGGCTTATCAGTTGATCAATAGTGGCAAGCGTACTACAGTTGAATATATCAGCAATACCATGCCGGTACCTGCTAACAAGCCTAAGCTCAGTATGGTGAATTCCATTGCCGCAGAACTCATGGGCATGCGCTATGTCTATCTGGAAGCAGGTAGTGGCGCCGAAGAGCCCGTTCCTGTAGAACATATTGCCTACACCCGCAAGGCAACCGAAATGACCATCATTACTGGTGGCGGTATTAAGGATCCGCAAACGGCTGCTGTCCGTGTTGCTGCCGGTGCAAATATCATCGTGACGGGCACCCTGTGGGAAAAGGTCCAGGACCCGAAACTCCTTGCTGAATTCTCTGCTGCGATTCATACTAAGGGTTAACATACCTAACGTTGCAAAACGTTGTATAAAATCAAAAAGGCTCCACCAAGGTGGAGCACTTTTTTTGGATGAGATTGTTTGAACGATTTGCTATTTCCGTTTGCGGGTCTGCTTCTGCTGAATGTATTTCGTCAAGAAGTTGTAGAATTGTTCCGTCTTGGAATTGTCCTGTTTGTTGCGTCGCAAGGAAACCACGATATCTCGCTTGAATTCGGTGTCCGTAATTTCAAGGAGCTTAATCTTTTTGTGATCCATCTTTCCCCAGGAAAGTTCTGGCCAGAATCCCACTCCGATACCTGCGGCGACCGCTTCCTTGATTGCGGTTGCGTTGTCGCTTTCAAAAGTGACATTGGCGTGGAAGCCGATTCTGTCGCAAAGTTCGTTGCAGATTTTGCGGTATTGCTTGGATCCGTAGAGTCTGATGAATTTTTCATCTTTTAGATCGAGAAGGGAAATGGAACTAAGCTTTTTGTATTGGGCTGTATTGGGAACGGCCAAGAAAATTTTTTCGGAATGGACGAAAGTCTTGTCGCTATTTGTATTATCCAGTTCCGGTTTGTAGGTGGCGTATGTCCTTACGCAAATGTCGAAAATGTTTGTTTCTTCATTTTGGATAAGGTCTACGTTTATGTCGGAATTGTTCTGCTTGTATTCAATGACGGCATTTGTAATTAATGTTGATGCCGCAAGAACGTTCAGCTTGACATTGTTGTTCTGCTTGTTGGCTGTGGCTCGCAGTTGTTCGGGCAGCTCCATCATGTTGGCGTAAAGGGGGAGCATCTTTTCGTAAAAGAATTTTCCGCTTTCTGTAAGTTTGATGTTTCTGCCGGATGTCTTGAAGAGCGCTACACCGAGCTCATCTTCCAATTTGTGTATGGCTTGGGTGAGAGCTGGCTGGACGATGCAAAGGTTTTTTGCGCTTTGAGTGACGTGCTCAGTGCGTGCCACTTCTAGAAAGTATTTAAGCTGAGTCAGTTCCATCAATAATAAATATAAAACTTATGTCTTCTATTTCCTAGGTTTTTAATTGATAATATTTAATTATTGAAATATCATAAAATTTGATGAAAGTTTTATGTAATCATCAAAAAAAGTTATCAATGTGATATGAAGAAATTATTAGTCAAACTGGAATGTTGATTCTAGATTTGGCGCCGTAAAAAGAGCTCTTAAAATTCTAATCGTCAAAAAACTCTTAAGGAGATTGATTTATGAAGCTCAGGTTTGTTGCTGCCATGGCCGTTGTAGCCTTTGCCGCCTTTACCTTCACCGCCTGTGACAAGGCCAATGCCTGCAACTATAATGAGTCTGCAAATACTCTTACTTGCCAGGAAAAAACTTACAAGACCGTAAAGACTGGTAATAAGGTCTGGATGGCAGAAAACCTGGCTCGCTTTGATTCTGATTCTAGCTTCTGCTATGGAAGCAATCATGAAAACTGCGAAAAGTATGGACGTCTCTATCCTTATGAGTCCGCCAATACAATTTGTCCCGATGGTTGGGCTTTGCCGTCTCAGGCAGATTTTGAAGGTGTTGATCTTAAGGTTCTTAATGTCTTGAATGCCGGTTATCGCTATGCTAGTAACGGTAAGTTTGCCGATGAAGGTGTCAGCGCCAGCTTCTGGACTGCAGATTCTTATGACGATGCCCGCGGAACTATGGTTCGAATCAAGGATGATTCTATCTCCTACGAACATTTCAGCAAGAGTATCGCCTACTCTGTTCGTTGCATCAAGAAGTAGCACTTAAACATTTATCAATATACAATCAAACATATGGAATGGCTAATTAATCTCTTTATCGGTACTTCTGTAGCGCAGCAGGTTGTTGTGCTCTCTTTCACCGCTGCCGTGGGCCTTATGATCGGAAAGATCAAGGTCAAGGGTGTTAGCCTGGGCGGCGCGGGAGCCCTGTTTGTCGGTATCTTGATGGGCCATGTGGGCTTGCGCATTGAACCGAATGTTCTGCACTTCATGCAGGAATTTGGCTTGATTCTTTTTGTCTACACCATTGGTATGCAGGTGGGGCCTGGTTTTATTGACTCCATCCGCCGCCACGGCCTTGTACTTAACATTTTGGCGGTAAGCGTTGTGCTTATGGGTGTGATTGTCACCCTCTGCCTTTACTTCTTTACGGATATGCATAACAACGTACCCGTGCTCATTGGAATGCTTTGTGGCGCAGTCACAAATACGCCTTCCCTAGGAGCCGCAAATTCAGCCTTTGTCGCGGCCGGGGCAGACACATCCCTGACGGGCATTGGGTACGCTGTTGCATATCCGTTTGGCGTTCTCGGAATCATTCTGGTCATGATTCTTATTCGAATCTTCTTCAGACAGGATCCGCAAAAGTCTGCAGATGATTATGCTTCTGAAATCGCAGCGACCCGCAAGGATATCGTTTCTTGCAGCCTTTCTCTGGATAACAAGAATCTGTTGGGTTCCAAGATTAAGGAAATTCCGGGAATCCGCTCCAGTGGCGTTGTTATTACCCGTCTCCTTCGCGACGGCAATGTTTCTATGCCCGACGGTAAGGTGGAATTGCAGCAGGGCGACTGCCTCCACATTGTGGGCTTCCCTGAAGCAGTTGCCGAAATGGAAAAGATTATCGGTACCCGCCTGTCGAAGCCGATTACCGAAAACGATTCCAAGTTTGAAACTCGAAGCATCCTTGTGACCAATAAGAAAGTCCTGGGCAAATCTTTGGGCGAACTGGCTCTTGAACGTTTCGGTGTGACTGCAAGCCGTGTCGTGCGTGGTGAATTCAAGTTTACGGGTCGTCTGGATCTCCGTCTGAAATTTGCCGATAAGATTCTTGTTGTCGGTCCTCGCGAAAGTATAGATGCTGCAGCAAAGCTCCTGGGTGATTCCCTGAAGGCTCTTGAACATCCCGAAATTATTCCCGCCTTCGTTGGAATTTTCCTGGGAATTATCGTTGGATCTATTCCCCTGACCATTCCTGGAATGCCGACCCCGCTGAAACTTGGTCTTGCTGGTGGCCCGCTGGTTATTGCCATCATCCTTTCCCGAGTTCGTAAGATTGGCCCTCTGAATTTCTTTATGGCGGCAAGCGCAAACTTGATGCTTCGAGAACTTGGTATTACTTTGTTCTTGACTTGCGTCGGTCTCAATGCCGGTATCAAGTTCTTTGACGTGTTACTGAAGGGAGATGGTTTTTACTACATGGGACTTGCCGCACTTATAACCTTTATCCCCTTGATGGTTGCGGGTATTGTGGGCAAGCTGGTTTTCAAGGTAAATTACCTGAGCCTGTGCGGTGCCATCGCTGGTTCCATGACCGATCCTCCGGCACTTGCCTTTGCCAATGGCCTTTCTGGAAGTGAAGCTGTAAATGTGGGCTATGCTTCTGTGTATCCGTTAACAATGCTGCTCCGTATTTTGAGTGGCCAGGTACTTGCCATTATTCTCTATAGCGTCGTGTGACGGATCTAGAAAACAGGTTCTTTGTTCTCCTCCAATCGAAACCCTTAATCCCCGGTCTCGCGGCAGACCGGGGATTTTTATCCAGTTTGCAGTTTTTTGCCCGATTTCCCCATATTTCAGGGATGTTCTCGTTTGCAATCCTTTTTTTAAAAGTGTATTTTTCAAGGAAGAAAAGAGCCGCAAGCAAATTGCGGTGTTATTGAGGTTAAAATGCGAAAAATTGTGATTGCGACCTATGTACTTCGTGGACTTGGCATCGTGTTTGTACTGCTAAGCCTGTTTGGGCATAGTGTAATTTTGAATTTGTTTCCTGGCCTTGAAGGTCAGTCGATCAATCCTATTTTCTATTCTGGCGTTGTGGTATATCTTGTTGGTGCTGCCATTTATTTCGTCATCAATAAGAAGGAAAAGGCGGAGCGACGTCGCCGCATGATTGAAGAGGCCGAAGAAAAGGCTTTTGGTCCCCGAGACTAGATTGAGATTTTTATGATAAAAATTGAGAATTTGCACAAGACCTACCGCAGTGGTTTCTTGATGAAACCGAAGCTCGCCCTTAAGGACGTGAGCTTTTCTGTGGAACCGGGTCAAATTTATGGTTTTATTGGCCCTAACGGTGCCGGAAAGTCTACCACCATCAAGGTGCTGACCGGTCTTTTGAATTTTGATTCCGGAACGGTGCTGGTGAACGGTATTAGCCCCCGCGATGTAAAGAGTCGTACCTTTTTGGGCTATTCTCCTGAACAGCCGTATTTTTATGATTACTTGACTGGACGAGAACTTCTGAAGTTCTATGGCAAGCTTGTTGGTCTGGATGGGGTTGAACTGGATAAGCGTATTCAGTGGGCCTTGGAACTTTTGCATGCCGACAAGGACTGGATTGACCGCCGCCTCCGTTCATATTCAAAGGGTATGATGCAGCGCGTAGGAATTGCCCAGGCTATTCTCGGTAAGCCCAAACTTTTGATTCTGGACGAACCTATGAGCGGCCTCGATCCTATGGGCCGTCGTGACGTTCGTGGTGCAATCCAGCAGCTGAACCAGGATGGGGTAACGATTTTCTACTCCAGCCACTTGCTCAGCGATGTGGAAAGTATCAGCCATCGTGTGGCCATGATTGTAGATGGTAAGATTGTTCGTGAAGGTACCGTAGACGAGATTACGGAATCTTGCGGCGTTGAATACCACGTTCGTACCCGTCAGGGTATCCTCCAGTCGGAGTTGCCCGAGGGCGTAACCCCTGCAGGTCATCCTCAGGAATGCATTTGTGCTGATGAGGCCGCTCGTGATCGCCTCTTGCGCTACTGCCTAGAAAAGGGAATCGCTGTGGAACGCATGGAACACAAGCGCCCCAGTCTTGAAGATATTTTGACAGAGGAGATTGCCCGTGCAGACGTTTAAGCATATTGGCGTTATTGCCCTCAATACCTTCCGCGAATCCATTCGCGACAAGATTCTTTATAATATCGGTTTCTTGGCTATCGCGCTCACTTTGTTCAGCATTGTGCTTGGTGAATGGTCTGTTTTTGACCGCTCTTACGTGATCAAGTCTACAACCCTTTCTGTTATGAGCCTTTCTGGTCTCCTGATTTCCATTTTTGTGGGTATCAGCCTGGTGCAGAAGGAAATCAAGGGACGTACGGTGTTGACCTTGTTGTCTAAGCCCATTAGTCGAGCTTCCTTTATTGTTGGCAAGTACTTTGGGCTGCTGGCTGTGGTGGCTGTGCATCTGGCTCTCCTGACTTGCATTTATTATCTGATGCTTCTGGCTACCGGGTCTGAGCCGACTTTGAGTCTGCTTACTGCGATCTACCTGATTTTCTGCGAGATGGCTGTGGTCATTGCGGTGGCCTTGTTGTTCAGCAGCTTTAGCAGCACTGTGCTTAGCGCCCTGTTTACCCTGGGTGTCTATTTTGCGGGACACTTGAGCAATCAGCTTTTGGAACAGGTCCGCTTTGCTAGCCGTATGGGCGAGATGAGTGGGGCTTCTACTGCAGTTTTCGAAAAGGCTGCCGTTGTCATTCACGCGGTTTTCCCGGGCCTTTATCGTTATAATGTTACAAGTTACGTGGTTCATGGCGTGGCTCTTCCGGATATGTATGTATTCTGGAATTCTGTGTACGCCGTTGGCTATGTGGGTGTTTTCTTGGCCATCGCTAGCTGGTGGTTTAGCCGGAGGGATTTCCTATGAGAAATCAGTATATGGCAAAGGTCCTCGTTCACAATAAGGTGGTGTCCGAGGCTCAGATTCAGGCCCATTGGGGCGAAATTACAGACAAGAAGGATATTGGCCAGGTATTGGTTGATGCCGGGGTATTACAGCCTCCTGTGTACATCAAACTTTTGGCCTTCGTCAAGAATTTGGAAGCCAAGGCTGCTGCCGAAAATGCTGCTGCGCCTGCTGCGGAAGCTCCCGCATCTTCAACCTCGGCGAAGGTTTCCGCACCGTCTATGCGGACTATGGCTTCGAAGCCTGGTGAATCTTCAGCTTCTGCCTCGGATGATGCCGGTGGTCTTCAGATTGAAGGCAATAATCCTTACGGAGAAACGACTTCTACGACCAATATGGAAGTGGAGACTGTGACGGGGCTTGAGGCTACTAGTATCAGCACGGTGCAGGTTCAGACAGAATATGATGAAAATGCCGAAGATGAGGATGATGGCAAGTTGCCGGCTCGTTTTGCCGTGGCTACTGGAGAGGGTAAGGCAGTTGAAGCTCCCGAGACCATCCGTCCAATGACGAATTTGTCTCAGCTGATTGCGTTCGCCCGAAAGTTTAATGCGACGGATATTTACCTGTTTGCAAACCGTCCCGTTGTGATGCGTCAATCCGGTGGGCTGTTCGTTGCGTCGGAAGCTGTTCTGGATCTGGATCGCATCAACGACCGCCTGAATGAAGCTGTTGTGGGTTTCTCTGACGGTTACAAGATTATTGTCGGCAAGAACTTCAGCAAGACTATTGGTCTTGCGGGTGCTGGTCGAGCCCGCATTACGGTTACCTGGAACGGAACCACGCCTAGCATTTCCATTCGCGTGATTCCCTCGGAAGTTGCAAGCCTTGAGAATTTGTATCTGCCGGCATTCTGTAACCAGTTTGCGGATTTGACAAGCGGTCTTGTCTTGATTGCGGGCCCTGCAGCAAGTGGTCGTTCCACGACCATGACGACTTTTGCGTCGACTATTGCCGCAAACCGTGATGTATACATCCAGACGATTGAAAAGCCCATTGAACGTCTCCTGGAGAATCCTCGTGGTGCCATCGCTCAACGTGAAGTGGGACTCCATGTGCGTTCTGGTATTGAAGGCGTTGAACTCGCCATGGCCAGCGGTGCCGATGTAATTTTATTTGATCACCTGGAAACAGCCGAGGAACTGGACTTGCTGTTGCGTGCCTCTAATTCTGGCGCTCTGGTGTTTGCCGTAACGGATGGCAATAATGTACACGCCCTGCTTTCTCGATTACTGTCTTCTGTTCCCGAAAGCAACCGTACTGCTTTTGCCAATACTCTGGCTGACCAGCTTAAGGGTGTTATCGTTCAGCACTTGATTCCCATCGTCCAGAATCAGGGCTTGATCCTGGCTGCAGAAGCGATGAAGATGACTTCTCCCATGGCCAACTTGTTACGCCGTGGTGATGTGTCTCAGGTGGCTGCGGCAATCTCGAGCCAGAAGGATCAGGGTATTACCTTGGATGATTCCTTGCAGAAGTGCGTTGAATCTGGTTACATTGAAGGTGCAGAAGCTTGGAAACGTGCTTGCGATAGTCGTCGTTTCGCTTCTTATCGTCCGACAAATTAATGGAGGTTTGTGATGGCTACAGAAATTGATTCTCTGTTGGATTACGCTCTGCAGGTCGGAGCTAGTGAAGTGATTGTTACCGAAGGTGCTCCTGCTGCGGTTCGCCTGGCTGGCAAGGTTTGTGCCATTCCCGATGCTCCGGCAACGGAATTTGGAACGCTTAGAAAATTTTTGGGATCTATGGACGGAGAGTCCGGAATGATTCTTGGTGGCCCCTGGTGCAATTCCCGCTGGAGAGTTCGCTACTGCCGTGCCGCTCTCGGGAATACGGCGGTGTTCCGCCCCGTTCTTGAGGATTGCCCGGATTTTTCTGCCCTTGGCGTTCCTGAAATGCTGTCTAGCCTTCTCAGCTTGAGTGGCGGTCTTGTTGTGTTTGGCGGTCCCGCCTGTAGCGGCAAGACAACTACAGCTACCGCTTATGTGTCTGCCTTGTGCCAATCCAAAATTTTGCGTGTTAGCCTTTTGAATCCCAAGGAAGAGCTGAAGGTAAAAAGAGGCGACAGCCTTGTGCTTGAAGACTCCCGAGGTGATGTCCAGAGCAAGATTGCCCAGGCACTTCGTAGCGGCACTGATTTGATTTGGCTTGGGGATTTTGAAGGCATGTCCTTGATTCCTATTCTGAAAGCTGCGGAAGCCGGCGCCCTGGTTGTCCTTAATGTTTCTGCGGGCAATACGGTTGGCGTGCTGGAGGCTCTGCTTTCTTCGGAAACTCCGGAAAATCGCGGGTTGGCTCGTAACATGTTGGCTTCGGTTCTCAAGGCCGTTGTCGTGCAACGTCTTGTTCCTGCCGCAGAAGGTAATGGTGCTGTTCCTGCATGGGAAATTCTTTACGGTACTCAGAACGTGGCATCAAGAATCCGTAATGGCGAACATTATACCCTGCCCTCGATTATTGCGGCCTCTGCCGCCGACGGCATGTTGTTGATGGATGACTGCCTTGTGGAATTAGTAAAAGCCGGTTATGTAACGCAAGAGGAGGCTGCTAAGTATGCGGCTAACCCTGCGCGCATGGCTTAACGCATTCTGCTCTTTAAACGGGGCGGCATTTATTGCCGCCTTTTTGTCGTTGTCCTTTTGGGGTGGAGCGGAAGCTTTCGCTCAGGAAGGCGTGCTACCTTTTGATGAAACACAGGAAATGGCTCTTACGGATTCCTCTTCCGTAGATTCTGTTTCCCGTGGTTCCGCGGTCATGGATTCCGTTGCGACGGATTCGGCTTTGGCGGGCCCGGTTTCGTCTGATTCTGTTTCGTCTGCCTCCATTGTGAATGATTCTTCTGCAGTGGTGACTCCGGCGTTGCCTAAAACGGTCAAGAATGTATTGTATTTAGGAGGTGGAGATCATTCTCCCTGGTATCATCTAGGTGTTCTGTATGCTATAGAAGAATTTGGAATTCCTGTGGATTCTGTCGTGGCTACGTCATGGGGCGCCTGGGTTGGTGCCCTGTGGGCGAAGGGGGTGTCTCCAGATGAAATCCAGAGAATCATGCTGGACTCTACCATCGCTCCTTATGTGGGACGTAATTTGACTGCGGAAACCGCCGGCCTTTCGCAGGAAGGTGGTGACGCTTTTGAATGGGCCTTGTCGGAAGATGGAATTCCTTCGTTGAGAAAAAGATTTTCTGTTTCAAGGACTGATGACGGTCACCTTGTTCAAAATAGAAAGCCCCTTGTGAGAGACTCCGTTCCTTCTGGACGAGCTTTGGCCAAGTTGAGGTTTCAGGAAAGTCTGTATCGACAGCCGATTCAATATGCACGCCCGTTTTCGCTGGTGGGTTGCGATGAGAACGCCACGGCGGAATTTCGTTCGGGTTCTGTTGATGAAATCATAAAGTCCCTGCCGTTGTGGTGGAACGATGGTGATGTTTCTGTTAAGCGGGCTTCCGGTGAACTTTGTCCGTTTTACGCCTTGCCTGCAGAAGATCGGTTAGATGAATTGTCTATTATCGTTGTTGCGGATCCTCTTAGAAATCCCCCTGTCGGAGATGTGCGGAATCGGTTGCTTCGTAAGATGGAATCTGCGCAGCTGTCCAATCAGCCGGGGGTGATAATTCGCTCCCATGCCATTTCTGACACTTCTCGTAATGCCTGGATTCAGGCGGGTTTTTCTGCCGTAGAACAGCGACGTACTTCTCACCCGGCGTTGTCCTCCCGCAAGGTGGATTATGGGAATGGACGTAGACCGGCTGCAAAATCCTGGTTCCGTTTTTCTCCGTCGCTAGACAGTTTACGTTCGTCTATTCATGCAGCTGTGCGGTCTTACTGGAACGAGGCGGATACGGGTTTGGCTGGCCCTCGTGATTTTGCCGGAGCTATTCTGAAAAATCCGGCTTATGACTCGTTGGATTTCTTTATGGGTGCAACGGGGGATCTGTTTGTAGAGACGGTATCGCATCCGACTTTTGATCTTGCTGTGGGCGGTTTTGGCTCGAACGTAGTTGGCCCCCAAGCCTATGCCGAAGGCTCTGTTCGCTATGTTGATCATGTGGAACTGCAATTGACTCTGGCTGGATTCTGGGGTGGAAATTCCTATGGTGTGATGCCTCGTCTTGATATTTCCAAATTGTTGGGACTCGGTTGGGGCGTTTCTCTGGATTTCGCTTTCCTTAGATTGCAACCGCTGCGGTCATATTACAACAGTCTTCCCTGGAATTTAAAAGTCGGCCATGAAGAACGTATGGATCTGAACTTGTCCATGTATTACGAAATAGATTCTCGCCAGAAGATTGCTGCAGAATTTCTTTTTGGAAGCAGGACCTATGAGCTGGACACCTTGCATTATAGAAATGGTGAAGTCGTAACATACCCGGTTTCTCCCATGCTTCATTACTCTTATGAATCGTCTGGTGAATCTGGGTGGTTTGCTGAAGATGGTGCCGGTGTTGATGTGATGGCTGGTATGGAATCTATCGGTTATCGATTTGACATCATGGACCTTGTGCCGATCTATTGGAAGATTCTTGTTGATGGTCGCCTGGTCTATTCGCCTCACCCCAACGTATCGCTGGGTATTGGTGTTGCCGGTGGAATTGAACGCTATCACGAAGATGGTTTCGGCTATGTTTCCCCCAAGTCGTTCGAATGCGGCCCGCTGGATTTGGCTTACCGTCTGCATGCTCAGGCAACCCCTTGGTCGACGGAATGGTATAACCGTGAGTTGTCTTCCCACGAATATGGTATGTTGCGAGCTAATGGTGGAGTCCATGGAAAACATCTAGGTGCCTGGATTTTTGCTGCTTATTACCATGACTTTGAAGACAGCCCCTTGGCAGAACTTGATGTAGATAAGTTTGTGGTTGAACCTGCGGTAAGGTTCGTCTACAAGTCAATGGTCCTGTATATGGGATTGAATAGAATTGTTGACAAGGATTCGTTTAAAGAGTTGAGGAATCTGTCGGATTACAGTTACTTTATCCGTGTCGGCAATTATTCTTTCTAAATGTATGACGTAAAAAAGGGGTCTCGCGAGAGACCCTTTTGCTTTATACAACGCCGAAGTTTTTCCACTTTCCGCCGCGCCAGCGGATATAGTTGACAATGGAGCGGTAGCATTCGTCGGCGGCCATGCCTAACCAAATTCCTGCAAGGCCCAGTTCTAAAGTGAATCCGAGGAATAGTGCGGTTCCCAGGCCGCAAGTCCACATCATGGCGGTGCCTACGATGGCGGGGAACTTGGAGTCTCCTGAAGCACGGAGCGCTGAGGTTATGGTCATGTTGGCTGCCTTGAACGGCTGCAGCAGAACGTCGCACCACAGGCAGATTTTGCCCAGTCTCTGAACCTCGGGGTCGTTGGTGTAGAGGGATAGCAACTCTGTTCCGAAGAGGGCGACGATGATAGCGACGATGAGCCCGCTGGAACAACCTGCAATAAGGCTCTGGTGCAGTCGACGGTTGGCCATCTGGTAATCGTGGGCTCCTACCAGATGGGCCACCAGAATCTGGTTGCCGCTGCTGAGACCCACGCTAAGGATTACCGCCAACATGGCGAAGTTGGCACTGAAAATTCGTGCGGTCATGGACACGATTCCCAGGTGAACGATAATGGCTGTAAGGACTACCTGGAACATCTGGAAACTGACCGGCTCCACGGCTGCGGGGAAACCGATACGGATCCAATCAGGAAGGATAATACGGGAACGCTTAAAATCGGTACGTCTAATTTTATGGTGAACCTTATAGCGCAAGATGCAGAACAGGATGCCAGAGGAAATCGCCCAGGAAAGCATGGTGGCTAGTGCCACGCCCTTTACGCCCATGCAGGGAAGTCCGAAGTAACCGTTCAGGAATACGACGTTCATGGCCGCATTGGAAATGATGGTGATAATGTTTCCAAGCAAGTTCCAGGTGGTTAGACCATTGGTAGCTATGAGGGCGGTCAGTGTAGTCTGCAGGGACCTGAAGGCGAAACCGAAGGCGACTACGTGAAGGAATTCCTGGGCGTATCCGGCAGCCTCTCCGGAGAGTCCCATCCATCGGACGATGTTTCCTTCTAGGGGGATGATGATGAGCATGAAGGCGATGCCCAGCAGGATGCTCCCTATGAGGACCATGGTCTGGGTGGTGCCAGCCTGACGGGGGCGCTCTGCCCCGAGGAACTGGGAAGCGATACTTGCGCCCGCCTGGGAGAACGCGGTAATGGCCATGAATAACGCTCCTAGCAGGGGACCGAGGGCTCCTACGCCTGCCGCCGCGGTTTCAGAAGTTCTAGAGAGAAACCAACTGTCCATCATGGGCTGGAATGTGGCGATTCCAAATGTGAGGAACAGGGGCCATGATAGGCTGAGCAGGGAGCGGTCTTTGACTTGCATATAACAAACGTAGCAATGGCGTGAGGCCATTGCTAGCGGGTGAAAAGGGAATTGTGTTTACAATTGTGTAGGGACTTATTCGCCTCTGTTTCTTGCGGCGACGTCCTTGTACTTGTTGTGGTCTGCCAGGGTGCTGCTGAAGAAGTGTGTCATGGAGCCGTCGTCCTTGGCCACGAAGTAGAGGGCTTCGGTCTTTGCCGGGTTCAGGGCGGCGTAGATGGCCTTGCGTCCGGGGTTGGAGATGGGGCCGGGCATCAGTCCCTTGAACTTGCGGGTGTTGTAGGGGCTGTCGCTGTTCAACTGGCTCTTATAGATGGGACCGGTCAGATTCTTGAAGATGAACCTCACGGTGGGGTCGGCGCCCAGGGGCATGCCGATGCGGAGGCGGTTGTGGAAGACTCCTGCAATAAGGGGGCGTTCTTCGGGAATGCCGGTTTCTTCTTCTACGACGCTGGCCAGGGTAAGAACACGGTGCCAGGTTCCCAGGGTTTTCCACATGGCCTGCGGCTTGCTGAGCATTTCGTCGCGGAGTTTCAGGTTTGCGGCAACCATCTGCTTCAAAATTGTCTCTTCGTTGGCGTCCATGGCGAAGGGATAGGTGTCGGGGAGCAGGTAGCCTTCAAGAGTCTTGGCTTCGAGGCCCAGGCTTTGGGCGAACTTCGGGTCCTGGACCAACTTGTTCCAGCGGTCCTCGTCCAGGTTGGGGAATGCCTTTTTCAGGTATGCGGGAATCTCCCAGCTGGCTCGGCCTTCGGGAATGGTCACTTTTTTTACGGCGTTCTTGCCGCTTTCGATAATGGCCAGGACCTGGGGAAGGGTAAGACCTGCGGGAATTTCGAACCAACCGGCCTTGAGATTGGGCTTCTGCTTGTGGCAGATGATCTTGAATGCCAGTTCATCAGACCAGATTCCGTTCTTCTGCAGAATTTGGAAAATCTTGGTGGGGGAACTGCCCTTGGGCACTTCGATAAGGGTTAAAGTCTTGTTTTGGGCCGTTTCCTGGAGTCTAGAGTTGATGGAATAGGCTCCAAAACCGGCTGCGAGGGCCAAAATTAGGGTAAAACAAAGTAAAATCTTCTTCATACGGCAAAAATTTAAAAGAAATTATGACAAAAGGGAAAAATAAAAGGTATATTCCTATCGCATAATTGAATTTTACCCTGTTTCTGAGGAAGAATATGAAGAAGGTATTGTTGATTGCTCTTGCCCTGATGGTCGGAATGTCTTTCGCCGCAGGTAAGAAGGTGAAGTCCAAGCTTGGCGACGTTGATCTGACCAAGGAAAAGGATGGCGGCGCTGTTGTTTGTACCGCTGGCTTCAACGAAGAACTGACCATCGTTAAGGATGGTGATACCGAAGTGCTCGTTAAGGGTTCTTGCGGTCAGGGTTGGGTCGCTAAGTCCAAGATCGAATACGTCGCTCAGGCTGCTGGCGATAAGTCCATGAAGCTCGAAGGCGTGGACGTGGTCGGCTGGCTCGATAACCCGTCTGCAGTGTTCGTGTTGGAAAACGATGACCTTGACTTCGACGGCGTGAACATCGACCGTGACTTCAAGGAATACCTCCAGCACACTATGGACCGCGAACAGACCGAAATGCGCAACAACGAAAACTAATTAAGGGAATTCCAAAAGCCCTTAAAAACGCCTTGCTGTAAAAAGCGGGGCTTTTTTCATTCTGGAGGCGGGGCGCAGACCCGCCCCCAGACTCCCACCCAGCCGTCAGATGATGTAGTCTTGAAAAGGGGAATTCCAAAAGCCCTTAAAAACGCCCTGCTGTAAAAAGCGGGGCTTTTTTCATTCTGGAGGCGGGGCGCAGACCCGCCCCCAGACTCCCACCCAGCCGTCAAATGATGTAGTCTTGAAAAGGGGAATTCCAAAAGCCCTTAAAAACGCCCTGCTGTAAAAAGCGGGGCTTTTTTCATTCTGGAGGCGGGGGTGTATTCCTCCGTATACGTTTTTTTTATTACGTAAACAAAATATGTATTGAGTTTTGTCCTTTGTAAATCTATAATGAGCCGGATCCTTGGGATTGGTGTATTAACAAAGGATGTTCAAATGAAAAAATTATTAGTGTCTCTCTTGGTAATGGCAGCTGCAGCCTTTGCCGGACCCGTAAGCTACTACGGAAAACTTCAGGCAAAAAATGCCGCCCTGTATTCTGCTAATACCGGAGATAAGGTTCAGTTGAAGGGTATGAGCATGTTCTGGGATACCTGGGATGTGGGCTACAACTTCTATAAGAAGAACGTTATTGACGCCCTGGTTCGCGACTGGAAAATTGAAATTATCCGTGTCGCCCATGGTACCGGCACTAATTTGAATAGCAATTGGAAGTCTCTGGACGAAACCGTCATTGACGCTGCCATCAGTAACGATATCTACGTCATTATCGACTACCATTCTCACAACGCTCAGAATGAAGTTGCAGAGGCCAAGGAATTCTTCACCCATATGGCCTCCAAATATGGTAAGTATCCTAACGTCATTTTCGAAGTGTTCAACGAACCCACCGGCGAAAAGATGTGGAACACTATCAAGAATTACGCCAATGAAATCATTCCGGTGATCCGTAAAAATGGTGGAGCTGACAATCTGGTCATTGTGGGTAACAGCCAGTACTCCGCTCATCCCGAAGAGGTTAGCGCAGGTGACATTAACGACAACAACTATGCCGTAACGTTCCATTTCTACGCTACGGAACATGGTGTTTCCGATGGTGCATACAGCGGCTACTCTAACTTCAAGAGTCGTGTCAATACCGCTCTCCAGAATGGTATGACTGTTTTTGTTACTGAATGGGGAACTACCGAAGCTAGCGGCGACGGTACCGTCAGCGAATCCAAGTCCAATGAATGGATGACCTACCTGGATAGCAAGAAGATTTCCTGGTGCAACTGGTCTGTAAGTAACAAGGGCGAAACCTCTTCCGCATTCATGAATCAGGGTAACTACACCAATCCTTCCAACTGGAGCGTAGACGGTTATTCTGCTTCTGGTAAGTATGTCTACAATCAGCTGCAGAACAACTACAAGACTGCCCCGTGGGTAAATGGTTCTACTCCGAATACCTCTTCTTCTACTGCTTCCAGCAGCGCTATGGCCGCAGGCTATACCGACTACATCGATGACTTTGAAGATGGCGACAAGTATGCCTTTACCGGTGGCGTCTGGTATGCCTACGATGACTCCAAGGACGATAACGGTGCCGGCGAATCTACCATCACCAACGATCCTGAAAAGGATGAAGATGGTGTTGACGGTTTCAAGGTTGTGGTGAAGGGTGATGACACTAAGGGCATGCTGGCTCTCAAGGGCATTAAGCTGGTTCAGGGTAAGAATCTGTATGCTCCTTATGTAGCTCTCGGCGTGAAGCTGAACAAGGACGAATCCGATTATGACTTGTCCTCCTGCAAGTCTATCAGCTACCGATACAAGGGTGCCGAACACAATTTCAAGGCTCAGTCCTCCAAGGTTGAAAACTTCAACTACCATAAGATTGCCTTCAAGGCCCAGAGTTCTTGGACAAAGGCCGAAATTTCATGGGAAGATCTGGACCAGGAAAACTGGGGCAAGGCAGAAATGGAAACTCACTTCAGCATTTCTACCGCATTGAACACCATTAACAAGCTGACCTGGGAAGTGAAGGGTATTGAAAACGCTAACAAGACCTATGACGCTCCCACCTACAACTATCTCTACATTGACGACGTCCGTTGCGACGGTCTGGCCATCAAGCCTGTTGCTGGTTCCGGCTCTACCACCGGTAATTCCTCCAGCTCTACTGTTTTGAACAATAGCTCTAGCTCTACCGTCGTTACCAACTCCTCCTCTAGCATTGTCGTTGGCAATTCCTCCTCCAGTACCGTCGTTACCAACTCCTCCTCTAGCACCGTTGTGGCTAATAGCTCCAGTGCTACCGCTGCCGGCTACAAGGTTTCCGGTAACCTGGAACAGACTGTTGCTCCGAACGGTACCTTCGCTACTGTTACTATTACCGGCGTAACTTCCTTCAGTCGCGACTGGGCCCTGTCCTTCCTGACAATTGAAGAAAAGAACGGTACCGTAACCATTTCTGGAACTGTTCCCGAATGGGCATCTTCCAAGTCTGAAACTCTGACCATCAATGGTGAAAAGGTCGTTGTCAAGTTGACCGTTGCTGCTGCGGGTGCCTCTTCTAGCTCTGCTGTCCAGAACGGTTCCTCCAGCTCTGCAACAGCAGGAAGCAGCGCAACTGTTGCTACCCCCGCAGGCGTAGTGGATGACTTCGAAGATGGCGACAACCAGGCTTACACTGGTGGCTACTGGTTCGCTTACAACGATAAGGGCGACAAGGGCGCATCTACCTTCGCTAACGAAGAAGACGCTGAAAATGGTGGCTATGTGGTAATTTTCCCGGCAACCAACGGTTCCACCACTATGGCTGGCCTTAAGGATGTCGTTCTGGATCAGGGTGATAACAAGTATGATCCTTATGTGGCTCTCGGTTTGAACCTGGGCGAAGAAGATGAAGCCTACGATCTTTCCAGCTGCACCGAAATTTCTTACGACTACATCGGTTCCGCTCATAACTTCAAGGCTGTCCTCAAGGGTGATGGCACGGGCGCTCTGACTGATTATGACCGCCATATGGTTGCTATGAAGGCTTCTACCTCCTGGACTACTGCCAAGATCGCCTGGTCTGACCTGGAACAGGATGGCTGGGGTGCTGAAGTGGTTCTGGATAAGTCTCTGGTTTCTGCTTTCCACTGGGAAATCAAGGCTGAAGTTGAACCCAACTACCTCTATGTGGATAACTTCAAGTGCGATGGTCTCAAGATTGTTCCGCCGGCAAGCAGCGATAGCAAGGATCCCAGCTCTTCTGCTTCTACCGTCGCTCTGAATACCGTTGTTGCTAATCCGCTGTCTGTGGCTCTCCATGGCCGTACCCTCCAGATTGGTGGTGCTGACCTTGTGAATGTTGATGTGTTCGATATGCAGGGTCGCCCCATGATGAGTCTCCGCAACGTCAATTGCGATGTTGCCCTGGAAACTCTGGCTGGCGGTAGCTACATCGTACGCGTCCGTGCTGGCTCTGCCAACATGACCAAGCGCATCATGCTGAAGTAATCTTCATTCCCTAAATTTGTTAGACGAAGTGTCCGCTAGAAATAGCGGGCATTTTTGTATATTTGGCCTCATGAAATTTACGAAAGGTGTAAAAGACGGACTTCCCATTGGAATTGGATATTTTGCCGTATCCTTTTCTTTTGGCATTGCCGGGTCCAAATTATTGACTTGGCCTCTGGTCACCTTGATCTCCATGACTAACTTGACTTCTGCAGGGCAGTTTGCCGGTTTGCAGATTATGGCTGATGCGGCAGGCACATTCATCGAAATGGCTATTGCGACTTTCTTTATCAATCTGCGTTACAGCCTGATGGCCATTTCCCTTTCCCAGAAGGTGGCGCCTAGTTTCGGTACTGGAAAGCGATTGTTCCTGGCCATGGGTATTACCGACGAAATTTATGCCGTTTCCATGGTACAGAAGGAACCGGTCACCCCGATTTACTTTTTGGGCCTGGCCACCTTGCCTTATATAGGTTGGTCCCTGGGAACTTTGTCTGGTGCCATATGTGGCGAAATTTTACCGGCTATTGTGACTAATGCCCTGGGGGTTGCACTGTATGGTATGTTCATTGCCATCGTGGTTCCCCAGATGAAGGCACATAAGCCGACGATGCTTGCTGTGGCTATCGCGATAGGCTGTAGTCTCGCCTTTAAGTTTGTGCCGGCCCTAAGCGGTGTTACCGTGGGCTTTGCCATTATCATCTGCGCCTTGATCGCTTCCCTGATTTGCGCGGCTCTTTTTCCTGTCAAGGATGAGGAGGCTGAAACATGAACTTGAAGCTATACTTTATGTATCTGGCGGTGATGGCTGTGGTGACGTACCTTTTGCGCGCCGTTCCCTTTGTGCTGCTGAAGTCAAAATTGAAGAGCCCGTTCTGGCGTTCCTTTTTGGCTTATGTGCCTTACACGGTTCTTGCGGCCATGACTGTCCCTGCCATATTCTATTCAACCGATAGCAAACTTTCTGGCGCCTGCGCTCTTGTGGCTGCCGTGGTGGCTTCCTTGTTTGGCGCGGGTCTTGTTGGCGTTGCCGTGGTGGCTTGTGTTACGGTTCTTGGTGTAGACGGCCTTTTATTGTTTTTATAAAGTTTGCGGTACACTTCTAACTTTACCCCATAAATCGAAAATTAACTGTCCGTAAAAAATGACTTCTGAACAGTGGAAAAAGATTCGCGAAATTTGCGATAAACTATCAAAGGTGACTTACGAGAACCTGACGAAGATTATCCGTCTTGAACAGACGGGAAGTTCGTCTGCCGCCCAGAAGCTGGACGATAGTTTTCAGAACGATGTGGACGCCTGGATGGGTGGCGGCACCTGCTTTAGCATGACTTGGCACCTGTATCAGGTTTTTGTGGATATGGGTTTTAAGCCTCGCCTGGTCATGGGCCATAAACGTAAGGAACGGAATATCCATTGCGCGTTGATTCTGCCCGACAATACGTCGTCTCCATTGGCTCCTGCAACGGAATATCTTTTTGATCCGGGGTACTTGATTTTTGATCCGCTGCCGATTCCCCAGCCGCCTCCCTTTGGAACGGGAACTGCGTTCTTTCCGCTGGTTCCTAACTGCGTCCGTCTGGACCGTCCTTCTGCCGACGCCATGTCCCTTTGGACTGGGGGTGCGGGCGCTCCCATGAAATTGCGTTTTGACTATCCGGTGGAGGGCGTTTCTGTAGAGGAATTTAAGCAGCACTGGAACGAAAGTTTTTATAGGGAAATGATGACTTATCCGGTGCTGAACCGCCTAGACCGCGAACGGGGCGTGCAGTACTATTACCAGAAGGGAAATCTGGTAACCCGAGATGCCAATGGCTCCCGTATGGAACGGATTGAGGTGCCCGATCGCGTGGAAACTTTGAGCCGGGTGTTCGATCTTAAGCCGGAATTGATTGAAAGGGCTTTGCATATCCTCGAAAAATAAAAGGATGTGAGGGGGATGTTTTTTGAATAGGTCTTTGAGGCTTATTATAATTTTCTTATATTCTCGCAAACTCTATAGGAGGAATCATGAAGAAGTTTGCGATTGTTTTGCTGTCCGCCCTGTCTATGGCCCTTGTGGCTTGCGGACCTTCTAAGTTGGAAATTCAGGAAATGGCTGTCCAGAGTGACGTGGTTGTCGAAGTCCGTCAGGTCCTGAACGATTCCATTAGCCTTTTTGTTGGCAATACGCTGTACTTGAACGCCAAGCAGATGGTTTCTGACGAAATGTATCCGCTGCTGGTGAGCATGCGTGATCCCGCTGAACTGGAAAAGCCTACCGCAACAGATATCCTGAATAGCGACGAAGACTTGCTGAACTACCTGCGTAGGGTTTCTCCTCAGATGGTAGCTGTGGGTTTGGTCATTGGCGAAACCGCTGCCAATGAGATCGGCTTCGAGGAATCCGATGTGGTGACCCGATTGACTGCCGTATTCCGGAAGATGGGTGGCGGTACTTTGGTTCTGTTCCACGAAAAGGGTGGCGAACTGACCGACGCCAAGAAAATTTTTTAATAATGATGGGAGTCAACTGGGTACAGTTGACTTTTAACTTTAAGGAGAAGATATGAAGCGACTGATGGCCCTGCTGGGAATTTGCTTTGCTTCCGCCTTTGCCCAGGGAAACTGGGATTCTGCTGATGTTGGATGGGATGATGAGCCCGCCGCTCCTGCAACGGGTGCCGTTGCCGATGGGAATGCTGCTCCCGCTGAAGCGTTGCCTGCGCCTGTGGCGGTTCAGGAGGATGAAATTCCGCCTGTGCCTCCCTCACCTCAGGATCACGGTTTTGTAGAAATTGCGGAACCGGCTGCTCCTAGTCAGGCAGCTCCCGCCCCGGCTCCCTCTGCCGAATCTAAAACTGCGGCCGCTCCTGCCACTGCCGCTCCTGCTGCGGCTCAGCAAGAAGGACTGCAATGGACTTTTACTGGGAATGCAAATGCTGCGGCACCTGCTGCCGTTCCTGCTGCACAGGATGGCGATAGCTTTGTTCCTTTTGGTTCACAACCTGCGGTCAACTCCACTTCGTCTGTTCCCGCAAATGATGACCGCAAGAAATTCTTCGCGGGTGTATTTGCTGCTGGAACCTATAACGATTTCTACGACACAAAGCTTGGATTCGGTTCCCTCGGTAAGAGTGCTTCGGGCTATTCCATCAAGACTTCCGGGGCCGATGATATTCTGGGCAATTTCTGGGGTCTTGGTTATAATGCCGGCCTTAGCGTGCTGTACATGCCCAGTGAATTTGCCGGTGTCCATGTGGAAGTGGGCGGGGCTTATCGTTATGCAAGCAGCGAAGCGGACATATCTGTGATTCTTACTTGGGATGATTCTGATCGACTTCCCGAAAAGTCAGACATGACCATTGAATATTACGTCAAGCAGCTTCGTATCGATGTGCCGGTATTGGCTCGTTTCGCCTTGCCGAATGTGGCTTTCCTGGAAGTGGGCCCCCAGGCGTCTTTCGCCCTTTATTCCAAGAGTAAGACTGTTATCGAAGATGATTTCGGAAAGCAGACTTTCCGCGAACATGACGTGAGCGATGTGTTTGAAATGGATGCAGTCATTGGTGTCGGTTCCACGAAGTACATCGGTACAAAGGCCCTTGACATGAGCTTGCGTTTTGTTATGGGTATCACTGCCTTAAACGATGCTGATGATGCGCCCAAGACTTGGCAGGGACAGTTTAATTTAACCTTCTGGTTCTTGTAATAGGAGGGTGACATGAAGAAGTTTATTAAAAGTTTGCTGAGTGTCGCTGCGATTTTTGCTTGCTCCGAAAGTGCTTTCGCCACATGTTCTGGAACAATTCATTTTCAGAAACCGGCTGAATGGTCTGGCGCAATGGATGTCGTCATTTTGAACAAGACTTTTGCCATTACAGAAGACATGTTCAATTCGGCTACCGGTTTTTATGATATTAAGGTAAATCAAAGCGTGTATTCGAGCCCTGAGGAAAAGTTTGGTATCCAGCATATGGTTAAGGTCAATTCGGGATCTTCTGCTTATGGCCGTACTGAACTGTATTATGTTCTTGCGTCTAAATGGAACGGCTACGAATCTATGTATTCTATGCTTATTCCTAGCCATCTTGATATTCCCTGTCCGACAGATGACGGCGATGTCTATGTGATGGAAAATCCCAAGAAGCCTGGATCTACTTTGATTTCTTCCCAAAAGCCTGATATCAAGTACTTCTATGTCCTTGTACCCGACGATGAAGAGTGGAAGGCTTCCGTTCCCATGTATTCCGGTGATGGTACCTATAAAAACCGCCAGTATCTGAAGGTCGCTCCCGATATGTGCGGCTGGTATTACGCAGTGTGGATGGATGAAGAACTGCCTGAAAATCTGATTTTCTTCAAGGCTGAAGATGAATCTCTTGATGATGCAATTGGTATTGATGGATGGGGCGCTTCTAAGTTGACTCCTATCGCTTCTGCCGCATTGTATGAAGGCTATGGCGTTGACGAACTGTTCTTTATTGCTGATCCGGGCGAATCCCCCGATGGCAAGGTGATTTCCTTGAATGATCCTGAAATTGAGGGTAACTGTACCTATTCCATGGCGGCTGTTCTCTATGATACCGATGCATCTCTCCATGGTTCCTTTACCTGTGATGCCTATCCTGCTGTGGCTTCTAACGGTTGCTATGTGGCTTCTGCTCCCTATGGTTTCCCGGGTGGCGGTGCTGCAAATACTGTTCCCTGTATCGGTGTGACCAAGGGTATCGTCAATGAAAATCTGGATCCTGTTACCAAGAAGCCGACTTATAATCCTGCCAGTGGCTGTTTCCCCAGTAAGGAAGCCTTTGACGTGATGTTCCGCGAAACTCCGGGCGTTAATTCCGTGCATTGTCGCGATGTGCCCTTTTCTCAGACAGCAGACGGCAAGTGGGAATATGACAGTCAGAATGAACCTACTGGCGCATTTACCATTTTGAATGACCTTCAGGATTCTGTTGCTGCCGGGGTATGTACTGGTACCTGCGCCACTGCCGCTACACTCCGTAACGTACTCGGAAATGTGAGATATGGTGCTGGTTCACTGAGCTATGTTTCTAGCGCTGCAATTTCGTTGTTGGGTAAAGTGGAAAACTGGGCCGACATCGAACCTACGACGGGGCTTCCGTATATTGACCTGTACCCCACGGCTTCTGGTGAGTTTGATTCGGGAACGAATCCTGACGTGTACGACAATCTGTCTTGGGATTTGCGCATAAAGAGCAAGGGAAATCAGCACTTCTGCTTTGAGTCTCATGCCCACTTCGTTTATCGCCCCGGTATGCAGTTCTCCTTCCGCGGCGATGATGATATCTGGGTGTTCATCGACAACCGACTCGCTGTTGACTTGGGCGGAACCCATATGGCTGCTCCTGGTTATGTAAACCTGGATGAATTTAAGGGGGCTCAGGGTAATCTCGTTGCTGGAAAAACTTACGATATCGACATCTTCTTCTGTGACCGTCGAACCGATATGAGTAACATCCGTATCAGTACCAATATGTATCTTCAGCAGAAGAAGAGTCTAACGGTGAGCAAGAAAAAAACTGCCAGCGGAACTTACACTTATGGTGTATGCTATAGCGTAAGCAATGGCGGATCCTGCGCTGCTGCCCTGAATGGTGGTGAGAACGTAGAAACTTGCGGTAATGAACTTGCTTCCCTGGGATTGACTCCGTCTTATTATCTAGTAAGCGGAGGAACCCTGGATAAGTCTACCGCAAAGATGTTGACTGCCGGTGAAGTGAACGTGGGTGGCATTGATCTGACTGATCCCTCGGTACCTATGATCTATTATGACAAGATGAAGCTGGCTCCCGGCCGTTGGAGCATCTTTATTGAAATCAATAAATCTACAAAGAAGATCATGACCTTTACCATTGATGAAAATGGAACCTTCGAAGAAGAAATCAGCAGCTCCGATAGTGGTTCCAACGGAGGCGAATTGGACGGCTCTTCTAACAGCAATGGCGGTTCCGAAGAAAATCCTGTTGCCGGTTCATCTGCTTCTGCTACCGAAGATGGTAAGAATCCTGAAGGAGCAGAAAACGGTAACGGCAATGTCGATCCTTCCAGCTCCAGTTCTAAGGAAAATGGAAAGAATGACAGCAGTGATGAAAAGGATGATGAAGACCGCAATTATGCTGAACCTACATTCCGCGTAAAGATGGTTGCTCCCTTTACTTTCGTGATTGTCTTTAACGAAGAGATCGCATCTCAGCCCAAATCCTACGAGGTGATGGATATGCTTGGATCTGTTGTAGCTTCTGGGACCGTTTCAACGAGCGAGACTAAGGTGGTCGCTCCTAGCAAGGGTACCTTCGTTGTCCGTTCCGGCCGTCACCATGAAATTGTGAAGTTCAAGTAAAGACAATCTAACGGTTTAGATAAACATTAAGCCAGCGCAAAGGCGCTGGCTTTTTGCATGTCTATTGATAAACGTTTAATTAGTTCAACGGATTGCTGGTTAAACCATTCGCTTCCATTCCTTACGGAGCATATACAAACCGATAAATGCGGTTCCCACGTCGGCTACGGGCTGGGCGCAGAAAACTCCGGTTAGGCCGAAGAACAGCGGGAGGATCATCAAGAAGGGGATGAACAGGATCAGCTGACGGCAAGCGTTTAGGAACATAGACTTGCCTGCCTTTCCGGTTCCCTGGAAAAAGCTACCTGCAATCATACCGCACGGGACCATGAAAATTGTGCAGGTGAACAGGCGCAATGCCTTGGCAGCCACTTCCTGCATTCTCAGGTCGCCTGGGGCGAAGGGGGCTACAAAGGCGGGGGCCTGCCACTGGACCAAAGCCCATGCCAGAACCATGAAAATCATGGCGTAAAGGTAGGCAAACTTGACCACGCTCTTGACTCGGGTGTAGAGCTTGGCTCCGTAATTGTACCCCACGATGGGCTGGGTTCCGTTTACAAAACCAAGCAGGGGCAGCACGATAATAGAGACGATGCTGTTCAGGATGCCGAAAGCGGAAATGGCCATGTCGCCGCCGGACATGGTGGAGGTGGCTTCAATGCTCTTGTTTCCGTAGGTAGTCAGGCTCCAGGCGAGAATTGCGTTCATGAGGCTGTTGCAAATCTGCATTACAGAAGGAGGCTGGCCCAGAATGTAGATCTTGCGCACAAAGGGGGCGCGCAACTTCATGTAGCGTCGATTGATCTTCACCGGCGTACTCTTTTTCAGGAAGAACTGGGTGATGAGAATGCTGCTGACCAGCTGGGAGCAGATGGTTGCCCAGGCGGCGCCCTCGATTCCCCAGTGGAGGCGCATGATAAAGATGTAGTCCAGTGCCACATTAGTGACGGCGCCGATAATTTCGCGGAACATGGCTGTCTTGGGGTGACCCATAGAACGGATGAAGTGGTTCATGCCCGGGGCCACGGTCTGGAAAACTGCACCCAGCAAGATGATGCGCATGTAGCTGCTGGCTACGGGGAGGGTCTGGTCGCTGGCGCCGAACAGCCTGAGGAGGGGTTCCATGAAGATTTCGCCAAAGGCGAAGGCTCCCACTGCCATTATAATAAGCAGCACAAAGGAGTTGTTCAGGATGATGGCTGCCTGCTGGTACTTCTTTTCGCCCAGACGGATCGAGAAAAGGGTGTTGCCGCCTACGCCCACGATCATGGACATGGCCATAATGAATAGGGCGATGGGGAAGCAGAGGGTGATGCCTGCGATGCCCAGGCTGCCCACGCCCTGACCTACGAAAAAACGGTCCACTATATTATATAGTGCATTGACCACCATACTGATGATGGCGGGAACGGAAAACTGCAAAACCAGCTTGGGGATGCTGGCTGTTCCGAAGGAATTCAGTCTTTCTGAGTGTATTTTTGTCATTTCGGGAGCGCAATTTAGAAAAAGGCTCCCTGTAAGGCAAGATTTGGAGGGCTTTACTCGGAAACCACCTGATTTCTGCCGTTTTCCTTGGCGATATAGAGAAGTTTATCGCTTGAGGCTATCAGATCTTCCATTTTACCGATTTGCTCTCCCTGTCTGCTTGACAAACCTAGGGAGATTGTCACGGGAACAATCGTGTCTTTCCAGGAAAAATGGTGACGCTCGATGGCAGAACGGAAACGTTCGGCACTTTTCTTTGCGTCTTCGACACCTACGCCAGAGAGTAACAGCACGAATTCTTCACCGCCGTAGCGGGCAAGAAGGTCGGATTCTCGCTTTTCATCCTTGATGATGGTGGCCACTTCCTTGAGAATGGCGTCTCCGCACTGGTGTCCCCAGGTGTCGTTGACCTTCTTGAAGTGGTCGATGTCCAGCATGATGCAGTGGACGTAATAGTTATTGCGGCGGGCCAGGGCCAGTTCTCCCAGGCTGCGGTCCATGAAGGTTCTGCGGTTGTTGATCTGTGTCAGGGGGTCCTTCGTGGCGGCTTCATACAGTTTTTGGTCAAAAGCTTCTTCGGTGGGGTCCTTATAATCGACCTTCAGCACCATTTTTCCGATTTGCAGTCTATTGTCGGATTCCAGCTTGCAGGTGGTGACCGGATTGCCGTCTACATAGGTTCCGTTGGTGCTGCCCATGTCGGAAACAGTAACGAAACGGCCGTCAAAGTAAAGTTGACAGTGCTTACGGCTGACCAGTTCATCGTCCAGTCGAACGTTTGCGTCGGTTCCGCGGCCAAGGACTGTTATTCCCTTGGACAGGGGGATCTGCTTAAAGTGAGTGGGCGGGTACAGGACTATCAGGTGGGGGCGCATTTCCGCTGTGGGAAACTTGATCGTGTTGCCAGCGGTGGCGATTGTCTGGTCCATATCCTGCATAAATCTCTCCTGGAATTCCGTATGAAAATCTAACAATTTATGAGAGGGTTTGCTCAAAAAAGCAACTAAAAATGAAATGTAAAATTTTGTTATCGCGATTTTGCGTGATGTATGCACGAATATGCGACATATCCACCATTTGTATACAGAACGTACCGCTTTTTTTACTTAAATTTCAAAAAATGAGTGGCATTCTGCGCTAGAAAAGGATAAATTTCAAGCCGGTGTGGCATTTCGGAATGGCCGGTCTTTCCGTTATGCCAAAGAATGTTGGAAGGAAAACCATTGATGGATAATAATACTATGAAGAACAAGAAGAATACTCTCCTCGCGGGAGCCTTTAAGTGGATTCTGGGTACATGTATGGTGCTCATGGGAGTGCAGAGCGCCTGGTCTAGCTGTTCCGGTACGCTGCATTTTCAGCCGCCTCTGGAATGGGGCGCTAATAATGCCCCGACAGTGACTTTCTACACTGCTATGAATAACAAGCAGAAGGTTACGTCTGTAATGACCTACAATGCAACGACTGGTTATTACGAATATGACCTTTCCAAGATCGGTGGTGAAGCCTACGACTCCACGTTCACCGTGTATACGATGATGTCGGATTCTACGATCCGCTATATTACGACGGCCAAGTGGAATGGTATCCCGAAGGATAATGCCAAGGATCCCAACTATCCCATGAACAACCGTGACTTCGCCTGCCCCAACAGCAAGGGTGATGTCTACATTCTTGAAAACCCCAAGCAGGCCGGCAAGACTCTTATCTCTTACGGTAAAAAGCCCAACATCAAGTACTTCTACATCTTGGTTCCGGACGATGAAGAATGGAAGGCCTCCGTTCCCATGTATTCTGACAATGGAACCTACGCTGGTGGTAAGCCCTTCAAGGTTGACCCCACCATGTGCGGATGGTACTACGCTGTGTGGATGGACGAAGATCTTCCCACTTCTTTTGTTCTCTTTAAGGATTCCGACGAAATGTTGGCCGACGCAATCGGTGTCAACGGTTGGAACAACACTCTTGAAGCCATTGACGTTGAAGCATTCTTCGATGCATACGGTGTAGATAGACTTTACTTTATTGCTGACCCGGATGAAGCTCCGGATGGCAAGCTCTTCTCTGTAGTTGACCCTGAAATCGAAGGTAACTGCTCCTATACTTTGGCTGCAATCCTTTATGATACCGATGCCGCCCTCCATGGCGCATTCACTTGCGATGCTTATCCTGCTGTGGCTTCTAACGGTTGCTATGTGGCTTCTGCTCCCTATGGTTTCCCGGGTGGCGGTGCTGCAAATACTGTTCCCTGTATCGGTGTGACCAAGGGTATCGTTGGTGACTTCCTGGATCCTCTGACCAAGAAGCCGACTTACAATGCTGCTTCTGGCTGCTTTGTAAGTCAGGAAGCTTTTGACGTGATGTTCCGCGAAACTCCCAATGTCAATGCTATGCATTGCCGCGACGTGCTCTTTACCCAGTCTTCTGACGGTATGTGGGAATACGATAGCTATAACGAACCCACCGGTGCATTTACCATTTTGAATGACCTTAAGGACTCCGTTACTCTCGGTACTTGTGTTGGTACTTGCGCTACTGCTGCTGCTACTCGTAAGGGTTTGGGCAACGTCAGATACGGTGTCGGTACTCCGGCTAAGGTTTCTGCTGCAGCTAAGGCTCAGCTGGGTGTCGTGGCCGACTGGTCTGACCTGGAACCCAAGAGCGGTCTCCCCTATATCGACCTTTATCCTGTGGCTGCCGGCGAATTCGACTCCGGTACCAATCCCGACGTTTATGACAACACTTCCTGGGATGCCCGTATTTCTGGCATGAACAACCAGATGTTCTGCTTCGAGTCTCACGCACACTTCGTTTACCGTCCGGGTATGCAGTTCTCCTTCCGCGGTGACGATGACATTTGGGTCTATATCGATAACAAGTTGGCAGTGGACCTGGGTGGTACCCACCTTGCCGCTCCTGGTTACGTGAACCTGGATGAATTTACTGGTGCTCAGGGTGCTCTCGTTGCTAACAAGACCTATGACATTGACATCTTCTTCTGCGACCGTCGTACTGATATGAGTAACGTTCGTATCAAGACCAATATGTACATCCAGCAGAAGACTGCCCTTACCAAGGAAAAGACTGAAAACTACACTCCCAAGAATCCTGAATACCAGATGTGCTATACTCAGACTGGTGAAGGTTCTTGTGCTGCTGCAGTTTCTGGTGACGATAAGGCCATCGAATGCTGCGGTGCTGACTTCGTTAATAAGTCTGAATGTACGAGCTTCAAGTTCCAGTACTATCTGGTCGCTGGTACCAAGTTCCCTGCCGATCTCTCTTCTGCACAGCTTCTGGCCAATGACGCTTCTATTCCGGGTATTGACCTGTCTAACCCGGCTGTGCCCAAGTTCACCTACGAACAGATTGCTCTGCCGCCGGGAACCTGGACTGTCTGGGCCTATATCGATGGCGACAAGAACAAGGTTTATACTTACAAGTCTCAGGGTGAAGTGGAAGTTGTCTTCAATAACGCTACCGCCCTGGATACTACCGAAGCAGAAAACCCCTGTACAAAGGCAACCTGTGGCTTCATGGGTGTTGAAAAGTCCAAGTACGAAGTGGTTGACTTCGCTATGGGTAGCGATTTGGTCCCGGTTTATATTTCTGCAATCCAGGTATCCTCTGATTCCGTGCTGATCAAGCCCAATGACGCAAGAAGCGTTAGCTACACCTTGAAGTCTACTACTGATCGCGCTGATGGAAAGAACTACCTGCAGTACTTCGTTAAGGAAGCAGATGGCTCCTTTACCCCCATTGATCCGGGTGCTGCTCGCAGCTTTGGCCCCGATGGTGGTATTGATACCGTCTATGTCACTGTTGACCTTGGTGATATGAATTACTCCATGGAAACCTACAAGATTTCTACCGCATCTGGTAAGCAGGCTCTGTCTCTGACCTTCTACCTGCCGCAGCTTGCCTTCGTAGATTCCAGGGATTCCAACTGGAAGGAAATTACTGGTGATGATCCCGCCGCTCCTGGTTTCGAAGAACGTTGGACTGATACCGATCAGGACTTCAACATGGTTATTCTGAAGCCCTCCAAGCAGGCCGATGGTTCCTTTGCCTACTACAAGTGCGACGATTGTAACGTTGGCTTGACTATGGCTGCCGGCGTGGCATCTGAAGGTCTTGTACTTTCTGCATCTGAACCCTTCGAAAATGGCTTTGCAAGAGTGCAGATCCGTTGCAGCGGTAATGAATGTAAGACCTATCGTTATGATGCTGAAAATCCTGCTAACAGCAACCCGGCCAGAATCTCCATTTCTGGTAACGGTAGCGATGCTATCATGGCTCACTACCACCCGATTTACTTCCGTGAACCGCCGGTACCTGTGCCGCAGTTTGCTGATATCTTCGACGTAAAGGGTGCTCCTGTTGAAGCTATGAAGATTTATAGCGACTATGTTGCTAGCGAATATCTGGACGGTGTGGGTGACTCTATCGCCATCTACTTCAACCGCAATATTCATAAGGACTCTCTGCCGGAACAGATCTGCATCTTGTGGGATTCTGTTGCTGCGGATACGATTTATCCCTTCAAGGACGGTATGTCTACCCTTAAGGCTGACTCCGTTAAGTACTGCAATGTTATCGTCAATAAGACTCAGTATTCCTGCTTGAATCTCGATGCTGCTACTGGCTATTGCGACAATCGCCTCGAAGTTGGCGGCCTGACCCTTTCTAGCCGCATTAAGACTGCTGGTACCGGTAAGGTTTACTCTTATGCATCCTTCGATGATAATGGTAAGCACATCAAGCAGGGCTTTGAAGGCAACATCGTGGATCGTATCGCTCCTGTACCTATCGAAGCAATCGTGATTTCCCAGAAGAATAAGGATGGTGAACTGAGTGGTTACGACAACTTGACCGTGATTCTCTCTGAACCGGTGACCTTGCTGGATCCGACCAACACTACTTCCTTCGACTTCTACCTGAATTCTGCAACTAGCCTTGACTCTGTTGCCAAGTTCGCTTCTGCAACTGGTCCGACTGGTACTGTGGTGACCTCTTCTATCGTTCCTGTTCCTAGTTCTCGTGAAGATGGCTACGGCAAGATTGACGTGATTTACAAGACGTCTAGTAACGCTCTGTCTCCCCATGCTGGTGACTACCTGCGTCTGGGCGGCGACCTGACTAAGCTTATCTGGCGCGATAACATGGATTCCACCGCTTACGGTGCAAATGAAATGCGTACTTCCTTTGACGTAGATTACCACTGGAACTCTCCCACTGGTTACAACGAAACCAAGCGTCTGCCCTCTCGTTGGGTGCTGGTTACCGGTGACGCCGAAGTGGGTGTTTACGATGTGAACTTCGCCTACACTGGCAATGCTGCTGAATGTCTCCTTGATTCTTGCGCAAGCCCGATTACCGCGATCCCTGTCTCTTCTCTGGACGGAAACGAACAGGTCATCAAGAGCAAGTGGGGTATCCCGGGTCACTTGGTCAAGTCTGATATGAAGGCTCTGTACGACAAGAAGAAGGTTGCTAACGAAGACGTTGATATGAGTGACTTCTACTTCTACTACAAGGTTGAATACTTCACCAACCTGGGTGCTTATGTGGCAAGTTCCTCTGCAAAGATCTACTGCGATGACGATCTGAACTTCCAGCACAACAAGAAGTACTTCTTCGGTGGTGCTGGCAAGAACTGTACTACTCATGGCACCAACTACTACATCGGTTGGAACATGACTTCTGATAATGGCCGCTTGGTTGGTACTGGTGCATACATCACCAAGATCGATACCTACGTCAGAATCAACGGTTCTAAGGAAAACCGCAAGGACAAGACTTCCATGTTCGGTATCAAGAAGTCTAAGAATGCATATCCCATTGATCGCACATGGGAAGACTTCAAGAAGAACAACTAAGTCTTGATAACAAGTGCTTTAAAAAGGGGCGGATTTATCCGCTCCTTTTTTATTATATTTTCTCCATGCGAAAAATTTTAGCTGTTGTATCGCTTTTTGCTCTGGGTGTTTCTGCTGCGTTTGCTGCCGAACCCACAGATCTGGATTCCCTTTTCAGGGGCCATGAATATAAGCCTGTATTGAATGCGTCCCTCAGAGATTCTGCTGATTCCCAGCAGAATGCCGCCGTGGTTAAGGCAAATACCAAGTCCGGCAAGTCTGACGGTTACTATATGCTGCAGTTCGAAGCTGTTGCTGACTTTGATGCGGCTCAGCGTCGTCGTGCCCAGCTTTCCGCTAGCACGGGTTATGCAATCCAGGTTGTATTCGATACTCCGTTCTACAAGCTTCGTGGCGGTGGATGGACTACTAAGAAAGCCGCTGAAGATAAGGCTCGCGAACTTTCTGCCTATAATATCAATGCGTTTGTAGTAAAGGTTAAGTAGAAGGGAATTGTCGGACCTTTGGGGCTGTGAGATTCCTTGCTGCAAAGATTAAAAAAGGTACTGCGGTTGTCCGCAGTACCTTTTTCTTGTATAACCGTTAGACTTTTTACACTAGCAGGCCGAGTGCCTGTTTGATAGCGTGTTCGTCCATGCTGGAGGGGAGCAGGGCTCGTTCTTCAGGACCAACAAAAACCAGGTTCCTCTCGAAGTCCGGGCGGCCGCTCCTGTTGCGGGGAACCAATTCCTGGGGCTTGAGGGAATAGTAGAAGGGGCCGGTCTTGACGAAGCGCTTTTTCTGAAGACCTTGGTTCAGGGCTTCGGTCAGTGCCTTTTGGAGTACAGGACCTGCGCGATCCACGTGATGCAGCTCCAGAATTCGCTGGATCAGGATCTCTTCGTGAATCGGTGCCTCGTGATCTACGTAGAATTTCAGCTGGGTGATAATGGCTGCAGCCGGCAGTTCAGCAATAGGCTTGTCGTGGGGCGTGCCCTCGATCTTAGGGTGTTGCACCTGGTAGGCCACCACCTGCGGTCCTTCGCTGACGGGCATTTCCAGTTCGTCTTCATCTTCCGGTTCTTCGTCGCTGGCGGGAGGCGGAGCGATACTTTGTTCGATGGCGAGCGTTGTTACCAGGTGGCTGACTTCATCCTGATTTGCCATGTACCAGAAGGGGAGCCAGAGCGCCAGGACCTTCCAGCCAGTCTGTTTCAGGATGGTAGGACGGATATAGTCGCGGTCTTCCACGGATTCACGGAAACGTTCCGTAGTGCAGTCGTCTTCGATGAGTGCTAGGAAGCGGCTAGGATTATTGGCGTCTGCCACGACCGGTCCCACAGGAATGCCTCCCTTGGTAAAGGAGTCTTCGACCTGGAAGTTTTCTTTCTTAAGGGCGTCGACGATGGAATCGTGAATGTCGGACCCTGCTGTATGAAGGTCGTTCTTTTCGGTGAAGTCCTTGGCCTGCAGGTAGGTGATCCAGTCCCAGAAGAGATTGTGCTTGGCATTGCCCTGCTTGGCGAGATCCGTTTCGGAAATGTAGACGTGGGTTTCGTGCTTTGCCAGAGTGGAACAGACGGCTATCTTGTTGTCGCCGTTGACTCCAGTAACGCCTTCGGATTCGGCGCAAACAAGGATCACGTCGCGGAAACGTCCCGCGGCTCGTTCCGGGGTCTTGACGTAATAGCGGATATCCGGATTCTGCTGTGTGAAGAATCGTGCCGTTGCGGAACCTGCCGCCACCATATTCTTGATGCATTCCTCGATTTCGTGGCAGGTCGTCTGATGGAATGCCACGATACCTAGGGTCTTGCTGGGGTTCTTTTCTGCATGGCGGATGGCTGCCTGTGCGATTGCATTCACCTTGTTCTGGACGACCTTGAGCTTGATACCGGTGAATTTTTCGCGACTGGGAACAGGCAATTGTCTGATGCCGCGGCTATAGATTTTCTGGTTAGCGAAACTTACCAGGGTCGCGTCGGAATACTGGGTCGAGAACCACAGTTCGCGAGTAGAAATGCCCTGGCGAAGAGAGGCTGACAGAATGCTATCGTGGAACAGTGTCGTATGAGAAATCGGCGGTTCCTGGAAGGCGTCGTAAGTGAGCGGTTCCAGAGCGGGATAGTGGGGGTCACCCACAAGAATAATCTTGTTTGCGCTGAGCAGGGTAGGAATGGATTCTACGACAGAGACGCATTCTGCATCAAGAATGATGGCGATGTCAAAGTGTCTGTCTTCAGGCAGGCAGAAAGAATCGCTGAGACTGATGGATGTCAACCTTTCGGGCGAGGCTTGAAGAGTGTCGTGTAATTCCCTGAAGTTCGCGTTGCAGAAACGGTCCTGGATGTCTCTGTATTCCTTGCCTTTCTGGGCGTGTGCCTTGGGATTCAAGGAGAACAGTTCCGGGAAAACCTTGGTTGCTGTCTGCACCTGGGAGCCTGCCCAATGATGAGCTACGGCCTGCGGGATTTCCCGATTGGCCTTGCTGGGATCCTTTAGGAATGCTGAAAGGTTGGGGCAGTTGTAGTCTGCGATTTTCTTTGTAAGGGCAGACAGTTGTAGATGGGTGTCCAAGCTATCCCAGTTCTTGTTCCAGGATTTGATTGTGCCCAACCACTTTTCAATGCTTTGGCTTTCTAGAGGTTCCTCTAGGTTCATTTCCTTGGTAATCTTGCGGATGGCTTGCTGGAGACTGCGTACGGCTTCGCAAAGATCGCCCAACTTGGGCTGTAGGTCTTTGAAGAGACTCCACTGTTCAAGAATTTGCAGGAGCAGTTCAAAACGAGGATTGTCCTTGTGCTTGTCGCGGAAGTCGTACAAGTACTGAATCTTGGTATTCAGTTCAATCCAGTTGGAACGTTCGTAGAGCCAATCTTTTCCGAGGAGGTGATTGCCCAGAACGGCTGATTCCTTGTATGCCTTCTTGTTGTCCTGCAGTTCCAGAAGGGTGTCTATCAGGTCGATAAGCTGGGCGTCGGACTGGACTTCCTTGGGGTTGCGGAGAACCTGGAGGAGCTGGCGCCTAGAAGAACGGTAACGGTCTGACAGACCCTTTAGGGTGGCCTTCTGACTTTCAACGAAGTCTTCGCGTGCGGTAAGGATGTTTTCGTCTACGGCATTGTCGGTGTAAATGTCGGACGTCTGACGGCGGTAGCGGACCCACTTGTCGCCCGCTTCGGGCAGCATGGACAATGTTTCTCTGTAGGCGTCCCAGTTGCTGGAACGGAGCTGCCATTGGTCGTAGGTGGGTGTGCTTTCGCTAAAGTTGTCTTTGAATAGTTCAAGGATATCGGAGAGACCGGCCAGGAAGATTCCTGTGGGGAACAGGCCTGCTTCCTGAAGTCGTTTGAGGATGGTATCCAGTTCACTGGCCCGTTCGGCGGCGCGGTTCAGTTCATCGGCCAGAGAGTTTTTCTGCTCTGGTGTGAGGCTAGGAACCTTGACGCCTTGGAAGGCTGTACGGGCTTCGATGCCGTTTTTCTCGAAGTATAGCTCAGTCAGCTCTGCAAGATCTTTTTTAAGGGCTTCGTACCTTTCGAAGCTAAGTTCGGGCACTCCCTGGAAAATGGTCTCCGGGAATTTCTGCTTGGGGGCTCTGGCCTTGATGAATTCCTTGAGAAGGCCCGAAAGCATGATGCCGGATGGCTGCAGGGGCTTGTTGACTGCGTCATAGTAGTCTGAAAAATCCTTGCGGGCCTTATGGAGTTCCTGGGCGACAGCATTGCGGTCAACGTTGGCGAACGTGCGGAAAGGCGGTTTCCATGTGTTCAGAAATTCCCTGGCTGTGGTTGCTCTGCGGCTGACCACAAGGACGTTCTTCCCCTGGGCGACAGAATCGGCTACGATGTTGGCGGCAACCTTCATCTTTGCGGTGCCCGGCAGCGCCTGGATTGCGTAGGCTTCTACTTCTGGATCCAGGGCGTCTATGGCTGCCTTGCTAGTATGGGAATCGATGGTATAGAGGAAGTGATGTTCACAGGGATTGAATACCTGATTGAAATCTTTTTCCTCGAAGATGGATTCCTTTACCTTAAAGCCGTCTTCTCGAAGAAGGGATGAAAGTACCGGGGCTGTGTCAATTTTCTTGTCGTTCCATCCCTGTTCAAAACGGTTTTTCAGGAGGAGTCGACCGGTGTTGAAAAATCCCAGGCAAAGACCATGACGAGTGAACTTCCAGCTCTTCATGGATGCGATGGACTTTTCGAACATGGAGAAGTACAGCAAGAGGCTGAACTGCCCATTGATGATTGCATCGCCTGCCTTGGGCAGGGGGACGGAATCCTTGAGGCGTTCCCTAAGGACTACGTTCTCAATAGGAGTCCTGTTGGAAATGTAGAGAGTCTTCTTTGTCGTGTCGACATCGAGGGGGATTAAAAGGCTTGGTGCAAGTGCGTTTCCGTCCCACTTCAGGAAGCCCAGAAGAAGGTACAGGTCCGATCTGCCGAAATCTTCGTCTTTTTCTTTAAGGACGGTGCAGACGGATTCAATGGTTTCAGCTTTCTGCTGTGCGCTAAATTTGTCGCTCACAGGGAAGAAGGAATCCAGCGGCAGCGGGCCATTGGAATTTTTCCACTTTTCGAAGAAAAGGTCGCCAGCCTCCATAATAAGAGGAGATTGGAAGTCACCCTTGGTAGAAAAGTTCAGTAAACGATCTTTTGAATCAAAAAGAGCTGCTTCTTGACGAATTTTCGATATGATTGCAGAAGGAGACACTTGAGCCATACTATGAATATAAATTTTTTCCCCCGCGTAAAAATTACGTAAACTTTATAAAGTATGGATTATTTGTTCAACTGCCGCATTTAGGGGCTGTGGGGTGGGGGTATTTTGGAAGCCTGCCTTGTAAAGTACTCGGCCAATGAGGGCTTCGGGGGTTATGCCATCTTCCTTATCTTGCCGAATACTGTGAGCTAGCTCACGTTTGGAAAGCTTCTTGCCGTTGGGATCCACGATTAGGGCATGGTGCAGGTAGAAGGGGCGCTTGTAGGCGGGCATCTGTATGCGGGTGGAATCGGCACAGACGTTGGCGATTAATTCTGAGAGGTAAATCTGACGTGCCGTGGAATTGCGGATGTCTTCGCCTCGAACGATATGGGTTATTCCTTGATGCAAATCATCGACGCAGACGGCGAATTGGTAAGTCCAGAAACCGTCGCGATCCCGGATGGGAAAGTCTCCGCATTGTTCTGACGGATTCTCGCTGAAGTCTCCGAGACGATAGTCTTTCCAGTTTATTATTTTGTTAGAAATTCTAACCCTGAGGCTATGGGGCGCAAGCCCCATCCCATTATTTTCCGGTTCCTTGTCTCCCACCTGAAGGTGGCCAAACGCCTCTCGTCTCTCATCTAAAATTCGGCATTTCCCCTGGTAGATAATTTCTCCAGTTTCGCTTCTGGGATTTTCGGCCTCCAGCTGCTTACGGCTGCAGGTGCAGGGGTACACTAGGTCCTTCTGGGAAAGTTCTTCCAGGACAGCCTGGTAGATGTGATGACGTTCGCTCTGGATGCTTTCGCTGTGGTGCTCAAAACCGAGCCATTCCAGGTCTTCGCGGATGCCGTCGATGTAGGCTTGGCGGGCTCTTCCCTGGTCGTGATCTTCAATTCGCAGGTGGATGTGCAGGTCCCATTTCTTGGCGGCGGCCCAGACGTAAAGTGCCGAAAGCAGATGGCCTTCGTGGAGGTAGCCGGTGGGGCTTGGTGCGAAACGGATTTTTCCTGACATGGCCCAAAGTTATAAAATACTGAATCCTGAAAAATGGGCGGTCGTTTCTTTTGCTATCTTGAGGGGCAAATGGCTAATAGACATTCCAGATTTTTTTATGGTGCCGCCGGTGTTTGCGTGTCTTCCCTGGCGATTGCCCTTGGTGCCTGCGCTTCTGCTCCGGCAACTCAAAAGGCTGACGAAACGGTTCCTGTGGAATCCGCTGTTGCGACCGACGTTGCAAAGGCTGAAACGGTAGAAACGGTTGAAGTTTCTGCAAAAGAAAAACTTCCCGGGAGCTATAAGGATGTTCAGTTCCCCGAGTTCCAGTATGTGGCTCCCCATCCCAAGGATTACCGCGTAGAAATCGCCTCGGGAATCGTGGGCTATATCGTTAGCGATAGAAGTCTGCCTTTGGTTGACTTTACGGTCTACTTTGATGAATCGGATGTGCCTAGCTCCTTGAAGGATGAGGCGGCCAGTTCCGTGGTGGGTTCCATGCTTCGCCGTGGTGGCGGTGGTGGAATAACTCCCCATGCCCTGGATGATTCCCTGGAATTCATTAGTGCTGGTCTCAGTTCCTCTGTTGGAACTTTCAGCTCCATGTTCGATATCAACTGCCTGTCCAAGGATTTTCCGGGCATGATGAATATGGCCCGTCAGGTTCTTACGGCTCCCGCCTTTGATGGGGAACAGCTTGAAATTATAAAGGCTAACTATGTGACGGCCTACGACCGTCGATACGATACCCCGGCTAAGGTTCTGTCTGCCTTGAAGAGCAAGGTTAATTATGCCCCCAACGCAAGACTTTGGGATGCCAACGCCGAGGAATACAAGGCTGTCACTCCTGCCGATGTGAAGCGTCTGGCAGAAGGTGTCTACTCTTCGAAGAAAATCATTTTCGCCTTGTCTGGCGATGTGGATAAGGATTCTGCAATTGTTGCCCTAAAGGAATTCTTTGCGAACTGGAAGGTGGATTCTGCCAAGGTAGCTCGCCCGAAGCCTGAACCGCTGACCTTCCTGAACAAGCCTGGAATTTACGTGGTGGACAAGGATATTACCCAGGCCAACATTTCCATGAACCAGCCTTTTGTAAAGCGTCCCCATGCGGATTACTATCCGGCTGCAGTGGCCAGTTTCATCTTGGGCGGCGGAAGCTTTACTAGCCGTCTTATGAATCGAGTCCGCAGTGATGAAGGTCTTGCCTACAGTGTCTATAGTTCCGTCGGTAATGATTATCGCGATACGGCCATGACCACCATCGCCTTGCAGACCAAGGTGGAATCGGTGGACTTTGCCATGAAATTGATTTTTGAAGAAGTGGAAAAGCTGGCCAAGGAAGGTCCTACCGAAGAAGAATTAGCCCAGGCCAAGAAATCCCTGATCGAAAGCCTGCCCAGCCTGTTTGACAGCCCTTCTTCTACGGCAATCATTTTTGCCAAGGGCGAACTGCTTGGAAAGTCCTTTGACCATTATCTGGATTATGTCAAGGAAATCAACGCTGTGACTCCGGAACAGGTAAAGGCCATGGTGGCAAAGTACTTTGACAGGTCCAAGATGACCGTTTCCATTGTGGCTCCTGTGGCAAAACTTGAATCGATTAAACCTTTTACCGTTGTCCCCCTGGATAGCCTGGAATTTCGTAACTAGTGATAGCCGGTTTCTTTAAAATTGCTGGTTTTGTACTGCTTGTCCTTGGACTTGCGTTGCCGGCGTTTGCCCAGGATTCTGGAACGACGAATTCTGCGGCTTCTTTTGTTACCGCGATCTCGGCAGATTCCTTGAAGAAAATCGGTAAACATGAATTCCTGAAGAAAAAACTCGGGAATGAAGATGACGTTCGTTCTCTTTGCTCGGGGCTCAAGGCCTGCCTGAATGTGGATTTTGAAGGTTGTTTCGAAGAAGACTTGAAACCATGGCCTAAGGTGAAGTACAACGATGAATTCTGCGCTCCCTACAAGGAAATTGTAAGTCGTGGTTTCAACCCTGATCCCAAGCAGCCTATGGTGCATGAGGTTTTCGCTCGCCTAGGACGCAAGTATCGTGCGATTTACGTGAACGAGGGGACCCTTCCGCTAAATGAAGATGTGATCAGCTACCTCTTTGACAATATGCCTTTTACAGCACAGCTGATTAACGCTTACCTGGATGAAAACTACACCCTCGAGTATACTCATCGGAATCGTCGGTTCTTTAATGGCAGCAATGGCCGCAGCCTTTCTGGAGAATTCTACTGGGCCTTGCAGGATAGTGCCGGTACTAAGCTGGGCTTGCGCAACTTGTTCTTCGGATACGGACATGCCAAGGTCTTGAAATGGTCCCTGCATGGTACTGCAATTGCCTATTTGGACATGGATCCCGTTTCGAGGATGAAACTTAAGTACAAATTAACGGCTATTGTGTTCCCGGCCAACTCCGTCTTGAATTCCATTATGCAGATGGGTGTGTTCAAGAAAGTGGTAAATGAAAAGATCGACCATATTGTGGGAGATGTGAAGAAGGCTGCCGGCAAGTATTTCTCTGGGGACAAGGAGCCCATGCTGAAAAATGCATCCCTGAAGTCAGTGGATAATATTCAGTATGTTCTGGATTTTGAAAGCGTGGTGAATGGGGCGCCCTGGAAACTAGGCGACTTCGAAAAGGTTCAGAAGGAACGCGTCGCGCAGCGTAAACAGGATTTGGACGCAGTTCCAATTATAGTGAAGGACAATCAAGTTTTAGAGGAAAAAAATGAGTGATTTGATCGAAAAGGAAAGCTTGGAATCCCTGCTGGCCCGTGTGACGGACCGTCGAAAGGAACTGTTGACTTCTGTCGTTGACCGTCGTACAAGGCATTTCTGCATGGTGCTGGAAGATCTGTTCGATCCCCATAACATTTCTGCAGTGATCCGTACGGCTGAAGTCTTTGGCCTGCAGGATGTGCACGTGATCGAAGAAGATAACGCCTATAGCGTGAACAAGTCCATCTTGAAGGGTTCCTACAAGTGGATGAGCCTTTACCTTTACAAGAAGCGCATGCTCTGCATGGAAAAGCTTCGTGCCAAGGGCTATAAGATTGCCGTGGCCAGCACCAATACTACCAACTCCGTTCTGGATCTGGACTTGAGCCAGCCTACCGCTTTTTACCTGGGCAGCGAGTTCCATGGTAACCACCCGGACACCCTGGCCCATGCCGACTATGAATTCAAGCTGCCTCAGTATGGCATTACCGAATCCATGAATGTTTCTGTGGCTGGTGGCGTGCTGATGACCTATCTGGATGTATACATGCAGAAGGAAGGCCGCGAAAAGTTCCTGCTCCCCAAGGCAGAACGCGACGCTTTGCTGTATGATTGGCTGGATCGCCATGTAAATGGCATTGAAAATAATAGTCCTATCAAACGTATCGAAGAATAATAACTAGATTAAAAGCCAAATGAAAAAGTATTCTGCACTGTATTTTTCTGTGGGCCTGGTTGTAATACTGGCGCTCATTATTCTTGTATTTGGCGTATTTTTCCTGAACGAAAAGGATCCTCGCGAAACATTCAACACTTACTACCTGCGTTTTACCCAGGTCAGTACCCTTGTGCTGGATGACCCTGTGAAGGTGAACGGTGTTCGTCTAGGTAAGGTCGAGAATATCGAACTTTCTGGACACCGCGTGGTGGTGACGATCCGACTTCGTACCGACGTGAAGATTCCCAAGGATTCCGAAATCAGAGTGCAGAATATCGGTATCATGGGTGAACGTCAGATCGGTATGATTCTCGGCGATTCCACAAGCTACTTCGTCCCGGGTGATACCATTTCGGGCCAGTTCGACGCCGGTATTGCAGAAGCCATCGGCCTTGCCGGTGAAGTTTGCGATAGTACCAAGGTCCTTCTGGAATCTGTAAAGAAGGCTCTGAACCAGACTATCGTCAATCCGGAATTCCAGGATCGTTTCAAGACCCTGCTTGTTAAGGCTGAAAAGCTGGAAGACCGTCTGATGCTTATGCTGAATACCACCGATCCCCAGCTGAAGAAGAGTCTGGAAGGCTTGAACCAGGTGACGGAAAAGGTGAATGGCCTTATTGATGGTGTAAAGTCTCCCATTGACAATATGTTTGCAAGTACCGATAAGGTGATGGGTAACGCAAATAATTTGATTGGCGAACTGGAAGGTGTGACCAAGCACCTAGATGATTTGGTTGGAAGAGTCCAGACTAAATTGGAATCCAAGGACAACACCGCCGGTATTTTGTTGAACGACAGAGCCCTGCATGACGACATCGTGAAGACGGTTCATTCGGCTGATAGCCTGTTCCGTATTATTCTGCAGGACGGTCTGGACGTCAACGTGGATATTTTCTGAGGAAAAAATGATAGTTAAGACATTAGTGGTCACAAACAAGTTGGGTATTCACGCGCGTCCCGCCGGTATGATTGTTGATATTACCGGCCAGGCTAAGAGCGACATCTCCATCGTTTTTGAAGGGGCCAAGGCAAACGCCAAGAGCATCCTGAACGTGATGATGCTTGCTATTCCCGCTGGTTCCGAAGTAAAGTTCGAAATCGATGGTGAAGATGAAGAGAATGTAGCTTCCTTGCTGGAAGGTTTGTTCAATGACCACTTCAACGAAGAACCCTGCTAAGAATGATGGCTTGAATCCGGTTCACGGTTCGTTGCGACGCACTGTACTGACCGGCGTTCCCGCTTCTCCCGGCTTCGCTATGGGCCGGGTTTTCCCGGTTTCGAACCGAGAAATTTCTGTAGTAGAGGAAACTCTTCCTGAAAGTCGACTGGCAGACGAAGAACAGCTTTTCTTGAAGGCTGTTAGCAAGACGGCCAAGGAAATCGCCCAGATCAAGGAAATATCCGAAAGCCGCGCAGGCATGAAGGATAGCCTGATTTTTGCAACCCACCTGATGATTCTTCAGGACCCCGGGTTGGTAAATGGTATTATCGATAAGATTCGCAAGGACCGTAAGAATGCACGCTGGGCTGTGCATGTGGTTCTTGGGGCTTACATTGACCGCTTTGAATCTATTGATTCTGCGGCCATGAGAGACAAGGCGGCTGACCTTAGGGATTTGTACAATCGTCTGATGGCCGCCATGGAAGACTCCGGACCTGTGCTGGAGGATGTGGCTCATGAAGAAGGCGTTGTCCTGGTTGGCCATGAACTTCTGCCTAGCCTGTTGATGTCCATTAAGCCGGGGCAGGTGAGCGGTCTCGCCATGGATACCGGTGGCCGTACTAGCCATGTGGCCATTCTTGCACGCTCTCTCCAGATTCCCCTAGTCTCTGGTTTGCGTAACGCAGCCGCCATTATCAAGGCTGGGGACGTCGTCATTGTTGATGGCTCTAGCGGCAAGGTTGTCGTAAACCCCAACGAAGAAGACATTAAGGATTTCCGCGAAAGGCAGGAAGTCTTTGAACGCCAGCGTCGCGAACTGTTTACCATGCGACAGCTGGAACCTATGACCCGTGATGGTAAGTATATTACCCTCCACGCCAATATCGAAATTCCGGGTGAAGCAGATAAAGTAACGGATTTCGGTGCAACGGGTATTGGCCTTTATCGTTCTGAATTTTTGTTCCTGCGCAAGGATGCTCCCACGCAGGATGAACAACGCGATGCCTATCGCTATATTCTCGAGACAATGTCTCCGTGCCCAGTGACGATCCGTACTCTGGATGCTGGTGGTGATAAACTGGTTAGTGGCATTAATGCAGTGAGTGAGTCTAACCCCTTTATGGGCTGGCGCTCCATTCGTGTGTGCCTCGATCGCGAAGATATTTTCTGTACCCAGCTGAAGGCCTTGCTCCTGGCAAATACCAAGGGCAACCTGAGACTTTTACTGCCCATGATTTCTGGCATGACGGAACTTCGCCGTGCAAAGGCATGCATCAAACGCTGCCGTGATGAACTTGAAGCCGAAGGTAAGAAGTGTGCCAAGGTGAAGGTGGGCGTGATGATTGAAGTGCCTGCCGCTGTCATGATTGTTGACAAGCTTGCCAAGGAAGTGGATTTCTTCAGCATTGGTACAAACGACTTGATTCAGTTCACCCTCGCTGTGGACCGTACCAACGAACTTATTACAGACATGTTCCAGCCGCACCATCCGGCGGTGCTTAGCATGATTTATGAAACTGTCAAGGCCGCCCATCGTGAAGGTATTCCTGTGGCGGTTTGCGGTGAAATGAGTGCTGACCCCATGAGCGTCTTGCTGCTGGTTGGCCTTGGAATTGATGAACTTTCCATGACTCCATGGAACGTCATGTCTACGAAGAAGATTATTCGATCCATCAACTTTGAAGATGTCAGGGAAACGGCTCTGACCGTGCTTCAGATGGACGATGCCGAAAGCGTAAACGCCTATCTTCACAAGAAGTATGCGCAGGCTATTAGAGACCTGGGCGTGCTTAGTGTGGTGGGCCAGGCCGATAACAGCAAGAAGTAAGAGAAAAGTGAAATTTGGTGTTTTTGTTGCAATAATAAGCATGTGTGCAGTGGGCGCATATGCTCAGGTTGACTCCGTCCAGACGGATTCTGTTCAGAATAAACCTATTATAGATAATGCCGTTCCGCAGCCCTTTCAGGCAACTGACAGCCTTGTGGCTTCTATGCCTGTGGAACCTGTAAATCCGTATGCAGAACTTGAACAGATTCCCCCAAATCGATTCCAGGACATGGTGGTTCGATATGATCGTGCCCGCGCCTTGAGCCTGGACGAATCCCAGCCTAGGGATGTTCGTGACTTTGCCAATGCGGCCCAGTTCTTCTATAAGGAACAGTGGGATAGTGCTTTTGACGCTTACAGCAAATTGATGGGCCGTGATACGGCCTTGGATGGTGCCGTCGTTCTCCGTATGGCCAAGGCTAAGTTCCAGCAGGGTGACTTCAAGCAGATGCGCGAAACCCTCCAGAAGAACAAGGCCATGGAAAAGGATGCCTCCTGGGACCGTCAGGCAAGCCGCCTCCGTATCGAGGCCGCCATGGCCGATTCTACTTTGAGTGATCGTGCCCATGCAGATTCCATCAAGGCCTTTATTGATAAGTATCCTAAGTCTGACGATGCTTCTGCCCTTAAGTATCGTTATGCCAAGTATCTGGAACAGTTCAAGCAGCTGAAGAATGCGAAACGCGTCTACATGCAGTTGTTGACAAGTTCTACTTCTTATAAGGATTCTGCTTTCTCGGCCATTCGTCGCCTGCGTAAAGTGCAGGGCGCTCCGGAGTCTTTGCCCGAAAAGGTTGCTTACGCCAAGATGGCCTGCGCCAAGGATGAGGCTGCTAGCTGCCTGACCTTGCTGGATTCCATTCAGATTCTTGATGCGGCCTTGCTTGCCAAGTCTCCGGAATCTGCGGTGGCTCTTCCTGAAGATTCTATCCAGAGCAAGTTGCCTGTGAGCAGCCTGGACATGGATACTCGAATTAACCTTTGGGAAAAACGCGCTGTCGCTCTTCGCGGCTTGAAGCGGGAAGATGAGTCCATTAAGCAGTTCCGATTCTTGCTGGATTCTGTGGAAATGCGTCCTCTGTGGATTCAGTCTACCCTGCGTCTGCTTCGCAACAACTCTAGCAAGTATGCCCGCGAAATTAAGATGTTCGATTCCCTGCTGGCCGACGTAAGCAAGTACAGCAAGGAAAACGCCAACAATTTGTGGGTTCGTGGCTTTGAATACGAGCAGAATCAGAAGTATGATAGCGCCGTAGTTTGCTACCGCGAACTTTCTCACAAGCGTTTCAAAAATAATGTTAAGCGTCAGTGGGCCAAGTTCCGCATTGGCTTTGTCTACTTCAAGCAGGAAAAGTGGCAGGAAGCTATCGATGCTTTCACCGATGCGACCAAGGATCAGTTCCTCTGGAGTGGAAGTGGCGCCCGTATGTTCCTGGGGGATGCCTACATGAAATTGGGCAAGGATTCCCTGGCCCGCGAAGCCTACCTAGATTGTATCCGCGATTTCCCGCTGGCCTACTACGCTCATCGTAGTCGCATGAAGCTGGTGGAATACAAGCTGATGGATGCGAAGGACGTTCCCTATGCCCATGGTATTCCCATGTCGCCCGAACAGACTTTGGCCTGGATTCGTGACTCTCAAAAGCTGGGCAAGCCTGACGCTACTTATAGCCCGGAACGTTATAACCGCATAAAGACCTTGTTCCATTATGGCTTTACGGATCAGGCATTCGCTCTTTACGATGAAGCTCGCAAGAAGAATGCTAAGCGTCTGGACTTCCTTTATGAATATGGTCAGCTGTTCTATGAAGTGGGCGAAACTGCTGCCGGTTACCGTCTGGCTCGTCAGTTCCAGAACAATATGGACCGTCGCCGTCTTATGGCTCCGCCCATTGCCGTCCTGCATTACCTGTTCCCCATTCCTTATCGCGATCAGGTGAAGTTCCATTCCGGTGATCGCATCGACCCCTTCTTCGTGTATAGCGTTATGCGTCAGGAATCCATTTTCAACTTTGAAATTGCTTCTCCTGTTGGCGCCTGCGGCTTGCTGCAGATTATGCCCGCTACAGGAAAGACCCTGGCAAAGTTGGAAAATATCGAGAACTTCGATCCGAAGCAGTTGTACAATGCCTATATGAACATCCGTCTGGGCATCCGTTACCTTGTGGATCTGAAGGCTGAGTATAACGATGACTATATGTATGTCCTGGGCAATTACAATGCAGGTCCCAAGCCCACCAAACGTTGGCAGGCTGCAGGCCAGGGCCTCCCTTGGGATGTCCGTGCTGAAGATGTGAGCTATTGGGAAACCCGCGACTACGTAAAGCGCGTCATGGGCAATTACTGGATCTATCAGGAAATTTACGACGAACTGTAAGACGCGAGGCGACAGGTACGAGGTATGAGGGCGGAGCCTGGGGCTCCTTTGAGGTAAATAATCGCGCCGAAGGCTCCTAGCTTATTAACTCATAATTCGTAATTGATATCTAAACCGCTAGATTCCTCGACTCCACTTCGTTTCGCTCGGAATGACACTCAAGGAATCTCATCACTCATCACTCTTCACTATTAACTCCCCATGCTTTTTCTTCTTTTGACCATTGGCCCCGCGTTTCTTTTTGCCTGCGGAAATATCCTTGAAAAATCGGGTGTTTCCACCGTGGGCAAACGTACTGGTGGTGTGTCTAATCCTTGGCAGTTTCTGAAAGGCGTCCTGAGTAATGGCTTTTGGTGGTTGGGCATCAGCTGTTCCGGCCTTGCGACTATTGGTTATTACATAGCCATGGCACGCTATGACTTGAGTCAGGTGCAGCCTATGATGGTGCTGAATCCGGTTTTGACGGCATTGATGGGTTTTGTTATTCTGAAAGAAGTTTTGACTCGCCGTATTGTTGTAGCGATCTGCTTTGTGGTGGTAGGCCTTCTTTATTCTGTAGAATCCCTTGGCGAAGCGACCAGCGTACAGGATGTTTCTATGTTGTGGGCTTATGCCGGGGTCGTTTGCGGTGCTACCCTTGTTGCTCACCTTTGGGTTAAGGATCGCGAAATGGTGGACTCCCTGATTATGGGTGTGGGTTTTGGAATTTCGGCTGCATTCTATAAGAGCCTCGCCATGGATTTTGACCTTGACAATGTGACTCTTTCTTCCGTGGGAGTCCTTCTTCTAGACTTTAGAACTTTGGGTTATATTGTCACTTACGGCATTGCCTTCTTGTATTCCCAAGTTTCTTTTTCTCGGGGTAGAGCCCTGTTTATTATCCCGTTCAGCGCTGCTGTCGGTGCTGCTGTTCCTACGATTGCGGGAGCCTTGGTCTTTAGCGAGGCATTCCCTCTTGGAAAGATGATTTCTGTTGCGCTTGTTCTTACGGGAGCGGCCCTGTTCGTGGTTCGTCGCCCTCGTTTAAAGAAAGGCGAAAAGGCCTAATGATTCGTGAAAGATCTGTTTGCCCTTGTGTGATATAGATTGCAAGTCCCGCCCTTAGGCGGGCATTTCTGTATATATTTGAATCGGGTATGCTTATGTTAGACTATAAAAAAATTTGCCTAAATTCTTTGGTAATTGAATTCTGGGTGTTAATGCTGACCTTGGTGTTTGTAGCGTGTTCCAGCGAGAGTGGTGAAACCAAAAGTGTTCAGGTTGTTGAATCTGAAATGAGCTCGTCATCGGAAGATTCTACGGTTACGGAACCCCCGAAGTTTTCCTATGTGGGCGGCCCGATTATTTTTACAGAAGTGGATCCCATCAATACGGTCTATGATGATCATGAGGGTGGTGATGCCGGTTGGGTTGAACTGTATAATTCTTCCAGCGAACCGGTGAATCTAAAGGGAATGGCTTTGACCAATTCACTGGACAAGCCTGAAAAATGGATTTTTGGAGATGTGGTTCTACAGCCAGATTCCTTCATGCTGGTTTATCTATCCGGGAAAAATTTGCCTGATTTTGTTGCTCCTCATGATTCAATCAGCTTGATTGGAACGGGTTGCTGGAGTTGGACAGATGCCCAGAATGATCCCCCGGGAGAAAGCTATTCTGAACCGTTAGACGGACAGAAAAAATTGTGCTTTACGGAAAATAATGGACGGATGTTTGGCGCCCGGATGCGTCTAGGCGAAAATGAGAAACTGGGCTGGTCTTCCATTTCGTCCTTTGTGGGGACGAGGAGTAGCGGCGAAAATGATGTGCTGGACATTTCGGCTACCAATGAGATTTTGCTTCATGCCTTTATCACCAGGGATCGAAAGGTGTCCTTCCGTTTGGGTCAAACGGGACTTGATGACTGGAAAGGTTACGAATTGGTCTTTACGGGAACGGGGGATTCTTCTACGGTGTATCGCGCCTTGCTTCCTACGGGGAAGACGTTCCCTGACTTGTCCATCATTTATGGAACTAGGATGAGCCCGGAAAGTCAGGAAAAGCAGGAAGTGACCGTGAAGGCCTTCTCTTACATCGCGCGAAACAGAGGGCATGAACCTCATACGTCCTTCAAAATCAAGAACGAAGGTGGTTCGCTATACTTGATGAAAAATGCGTTGGAAATTATGGACTCTGTGGCGTACCCCAAACTGCCTGTTGAAAAGACCTGGTCTTTGGGTGATGGCCGCTGGGGCTTTGCCGATGCGACGCCTTATGGTGTGACAGTTTCCGATGTGGTTTCGGAAAGGTCGCCTGCTTTGGATACTTTGACTGATTTGCCTCCGTCAGGTTTTTACCAGGATGAGTTTGTAGTGTCGTTCCCGAAGGAAAGTATGGTGCGCTGTGAATTTGGTGGAGCCGTTCCTACGGAGAATAGCCAACTGGTTTTGGCGTTGAAGGTGGACAACTCCGCTGTAGTTCGCTGCGCCAGCTTTATTCCGGGCGCCCTCCCTGGAGAAGTCTTGAACCGAACTTACCTTTTTGAAACGACGCCCAGTGTTCCGACGGTCTTTATAACTAGCGATCCCGATTCCCTGTTTGACCCTGATACGGGAATCTACATGGAAGGTCCCAATGCCGAACATGCGGAACCTCACTACGGTGCCAACTATTGGGAAGACAAGGAAGTTCCTGTTTTTGTTGAACTACTTGAAGTGGGGCAGGGCGCTCCTGCTTTTGCCAAGAACGCCGGACTGAAAATTTTCGGAAACTACAGTCGTCAGAATGAAAAAAAATCCGTGGCAATTACATTCCGAGAAAAGTATGGCGACAAAAGATTGAACTATCCCTTGTTCCCTGATTTCCCGGATTTAACTAAGTTTAAAGTTTTCCTGTTAAGGAATAATGGTAGCAATTTTAACAACGACTATATTCGAGATCGTTTGGCCAGTTCTATTTCAGAAGGGCTTGGCGTTGACTATCAGAGAGGGCGTGGCGCAATCGTCTATTACAATGGCGAGTACTACGGTATTCACAACATCCGTGAACGCTCTACGGAATATTATTTCGAAACCCATTATGGATACGACCCCGATGAAATTGACTTGCTGAAGGCGGATAATGCCGCATCGGCTGGGTCCGCTATTGGCTACACCGATTTGATGTCCTGGATGGAAGATCATGATTTGTCTTTGGATGAAAATTATGCCTATGTTTCGGAACAGATTGATGTAGACAACTTGATGAATTACATGCAGACGGAAATTTTTGCAAATAATAGGGACTGGCCTGCCAACAATCTTAAGAAGTGGCGTTGTGAAAATCCCGCAACAAAATGGAAATGGTTCATTTACGATACTGACTTTGGTTTTGGTGGCAGTTCCACGGATCAAAGCAATATTTTTGACTTTACTACTACGGAGGAGGGCAAATCTTGGCCCAACGGACCGGAATCTACGTTCCTTTTAAGGACGCTCCTTAAAAATCAGACGTTTAAAATTGCGTTCATAAATCGTATGACAACTCTCCTTTCCATGAATTTTGAGTCCAGTAGGATTCTTGCTCGAATCGAGTCCATGATGGGTGAAATTGAGTCGGAAATTTCCAGGGATCAGGATCGTTGGAACCATAAATCCTCTTACATGAGTAGTCAATTTGATAAGATTAAGAGTTTTGCCAAAACCCGTCAGGCCGTAATCGTGACGGAACTGCAGGAATTCTTCGGTCTGGGCGAGGTGGCGGAGGTTTCCCTATCTGTGGAGGGGCATGGAACCATCCTTGTCCATGGGTTGTCCTTGGATCGTAACTCTATGACTGTCAAGTTCTTTGCCGGCACTCCCGTGACTCTTACCGCTGCTCCGGTGTCAGGTGGTGTGTGGGCTGGCTGGGCTGATGGTGTCATGGACGCTACCCGAACAATTCTCCCCGAGGAAATAACCTCCCTAACAGCCACTTTTAGGTAGCACTTTGGGTGTCCAAAACGTTTTTTTTCTAAATTTGGGGTATTATGAGTTTTACTACAAAGATTCTTTGCATTGGTGCGGGCTACGTCGGTGGTCCCACCATGACCGTTATTGCCGACAAGTGTCCTGATGTAAAAGTTACTGTCGTTGATATTAACCAGGCCCGCATTGATGCCTGGAATAGCGAAAACCTCCCGATTTTTGAACCGGGACTGGATGACGTCGTTAAGCGTGCCCGTGGCCGTAATCTTTTCTTTAGTACCGATATTCCGGCTGCAATTAAGGAAGCGGACATCATCTTTGTGTCTGTGAATACTCCGACCAAGACGTTCGGTCATGGCGCCGGAAAGGCTTCTGACCTCCAGTACTGGGAAAAAACCGCTCGAAATATTCTTGAAATTGCCGATGAAGGCAAAATTATCGTGGAAAAGTCCACTTTGCCGGTTCGTACTGCCGCCGCAATGGAACGCATCCTGAATTCCAATGATAAGGGACTCCACTTCGAAGTTCTGTCTAATCCGGAATTCTTGGCTGAAGGTACCGCCATCCAGGATCTGTTTGAACCGGACCGTGTTCTTATCGGTAGTCACCAGACTGAATCCGGCTTGGCCGCTTGCCAGAAGCTGGTCGATGTCTATGCCCACTGGGTTCCCCGTGATCGCATCCTGACCACGAACCTGTGGAGCTCTGAACTGACAAAACTTACTGCAAACGCCTTCCTGGCTCAGCGTATTAGCTCCATCAACTCCATTAGCGCCCTGTGCGAACGTACCGGTGCCGACGTGGATGAAGTTGCCTTTGTCATGGGCAAGGACAAGCGTATCGGTCCTAAGTTCCTGAAGGCTTCTATCGGTTTCGGTGGCTCCTGCTTCAAGAAAGACATCTTGAACCTGGTTTACCTTTGCGGTTACTATGGACTGCCTGAAGTGGCTGCCTATTGGGAAAGCGTGGTAAAGATTAACGAATGGCAGACCCATCGCGTGGTGGACCGTATGCTGGAAACCATGTTCAACACCATCGCCGGAAAGAAGATTGCCGTCTTCGGTTTCGCCTTTAAGGCAAATACGGGTGATACTCGTGAAAGTCCCGCAAACCTGGTTGTTCGCGACCTCCTTTCTGAACATGCACTGCCGGTTGTAACTGATCCGAAGGCTATTCCCGATGCAAAGCGTGACCTGAAGGATGTACTGGATCAGGTTGAATTTAACGAAGATCCGTATAAGGCCGCCGAGGGCGCACATGCGGTGGTGGTCTGCACTGAATGGAAGTGCTTTGCTGAACTGGATTGGAACCGTATTTACAGTTCCATGGCTAAGCCTGCCTTCGTGTTTGATGGCCGTAATATTTTGGATGCAGATGCTCTTCGCAAGATTGGTTTCGAAGTGACGAGTATCGGTAAGGGTAAGGCGGAGTAAAAAGGATTATTTTTTATGGCAGCAATTAGTGTCTTTGGGCTTGGGTATGTGGGTTGCGTCGGCATTGCATGCTTGGCGAAACTGGGCAACAAGATGGTGGGCTGCGATGTTGATGCAAACAAGGTTTCCCGTGTTTCCAAGGGTCTTCCGACCATTGTCGAAAGAGACATTGATGAATTGATGGAAGAAGGCTTCAAGGCTGGGTTGATTTCTGCAACCGAGTCTGTCGAAGAGGCTGTCTTGAATACGGATTTGTCTTTCCTGTGCGTTGGAACTCCCAATGCACCTGATGGACATCTGGATGTTTCTTATCTGATAACCGCTGCAGAAAGTATTGGCTCTGCACTCAAGAAGAAGGACTCGTTCCATATTGTCATTATCCGTAGTACGGTTCCTCCTGGAACTAACGCTATGATTTCAGAACGTATCGCTGAAATTTCCGGCAAGCAGGTCAATATGGATTTTGCTGTTGTTTCCAATCCGGAATTTCTGCGTGAAGGGACTGCAGTAAAGGACTTCCTGAATCCTCCCATTACCGTTATTGGATCTCAGAACGAGATTGCGGTTAAGACCTTGCGTACCTTGTATGAACCTCTTGGCAGTGAAATTGCCGAAGTTCCCGAAAAGGTTGCTGAGATTATCAAGTTTGTCAATAACTCTTACCATGCCCTCAAGGTGACATTCGGTAACGAGGTTGGCGCAATTTGTAAGTCTCTGGGAATCGATAGCCATCAGGTGATGAACTTGTTCTGCAAGGATACTCAGCTGAATATCTCTCCGTACTATTTCAAGCCCGGTTTTGCCTATGGTGGCTCTTGCTTGCCTAAGGATCTTAAGGGTTTGAAGTTCCTTGCTGAAAATAATGATGTCAGTGTACCTGTCCTTGACTCCATTGAAAAGAGTAACGATGCTCACATCGATAGAGTTGTTGAACTGGTCAAGAATTCTGGATGCAAGGATGTGGGCGTTATTGGATTGACCTTTAAGGCCGGCACTGACGATTTGAGAAATTCTGCTTCTACTCGTATGGTCGAGGCTCTGATGAAGTCCGGTTACAATGTCCGTATCTTTGACAGATTCCTGAACCTGGCTCTGGAAAAAGAAACGAACCTTAAGGATTTGAATTCTCGAATTCCTCATTTGCTGCCCCTTTTGAAGGGCTGCACCGAGGATGTGGTGAAGTGCAGTTCCCTGGTGATTGTGACCGTGCGTAATCCCGATATTCCTGCGATGATCCGTAAGTACACGAACGTACGTTTCTTCGATCTGGACCGTGTGAAGGATTCTTCTGTAGAATGCTTGCCCAATTATGAGGGCTTCTGCTGGTAGTATTTTATGTCTGAGTTGTGCGGAAAGAAAGTCTGTATCGTTGTTGAAAACTTGCCGGTTCCTTTTGATAGGCGCGTCTGGCAGGAAGCAACGTCGCTTCATGATGCTGGTGCCGAAGTTACTGTGATTTGTCCCCAGACAAAGAAGTATCCCTTGGCGTACGAAGAACTTGACGGTATCAAGATTTATCGTCATCCGCTTCCTGAAGCAAACAGAACCTTGGATTATTTCAAGGAATATTTCTGTGCTCTCTTTCATGAATTTAGACTGCTCTTGAAGGTGTTCCGGAAGCAGGGCGTGCAGGATGTAATCCATGCCTGCAATCCTCCTGACTTGATTTTCATTGCGGCATTCCCGTTTTATGCATTGACCCGCTGCAAGTTCCTCTTTGATCATCATGACATCAATCCGGAACTGTGGATTGCCAAGTTCGGTAAGAAGGGCTTGGGTTACCAGGCTATGCTCCTGGTAGAACGTTTGACGTACCATTTTGCTAAACACGCTATCGTCACTAATGAATCCTACAAGGAAATTGCCATCCGTCGTGGTAAAAAGCGGGAAGAAGATGTGACGGTTGTCCGTAGCGGTCCCAATATCCAGAAGCTGAAAGTGGGCCCGGCCAAGCCTGAAGTGAAGCAGGGCTTTAAGCATCTCGTTGGTTATATTGGCGTTATGGGAAAGCAGGAAGGTATTGATCTGCTGCTCCAGTCTGTCGACTACATCGTAAATAAGAAAGGTCGCAAGGATATCCGTTTCTGCATTATGGGCGGCGGTCCTTCTCTTGAAGAACTCCGTCAGATGAATCAGTCCATGGGTCTTTCTGATTATGTGGAATTCCCGGGTCGCGTGTCGGACGAGTATCTGGCCGATGTGTTGAATACTGCGGATGTGTGTGTGAATCCGGACCTGCCCTCTGAAATGAACGACAAGTCTACCATGAATAAAATTATGGAGTACATGGCGTTTGGAAAGCCGATTGTGCAGTTCACCTTGAAGGAAGGTAAGTTCAGCGCTCAGGAAGCTTCTCTTTATGCAGAGAATACTAGCACGGAAGATTTTGCAGAAAAGATTCTCTGGTTGCTTGAAAATCCCGAAAAGGCTGCAGAAATGGGCCGCTTTGGCCGCAAGCGTGTCGAAAGCGAGTTAAGCTGGGAATATGAACGCCCGAAGCTTATCGGGGCCTATAAGAAGCTGCTGAAGGTTTAACAGTAAAATTAGCCCTCACTTTGAGGGCTTTTTTTATTTAAAGTTTGCTGTATAGGAAGACTTCTTTTCTGGGGAAACTAGGCGCGGATTTTCTGTAACGCCGTCGTCCCATTGGGTAAAGTTGTGTCCGCTTTCGGGGATGGCCTCTATTAGGAGTTTGTTTCCTCTAAAGAATGTTCCACTAAATGTTTTTGAATGATTTTCTGGAAGCCGCATTCCGTCGATGGTTATGTAGCCAGCTCCCTTGGCTTCGAAAGAAATAGGTGTGGTCTTGCCTAGGTTGAATTCTTTTCTGTAATCTTCTATGACGGATTTGTCGCGTTCTACGGCCCATTTTATGATGTCCTCGCCGTCTTTAGAAACGGAGCGAGGGAATCGTTCCATGTCACGGTCCATTTCGTCGGAGTCAATTTGGGCTAGAATCGTCTTAACTGCATTGGAAACTTTTTCGGCGGTTAGATAGTGACTAAACAGAATGGCGGAATGATTGATGAAGGCTCTCTTGAAGTCATCATTTTGAATGAGTTGAGTGTAAACCTTGGCAAATGACCATGGGGTTGAACGGTCTCGGATCCAGTCGAATATGTTCTGGTTGCTTTTTTGCCATTCATAGGAATCAAGGTTAAAACCATGATCTATGTCGAATGCCATGTATTTCCAACGTGTGGAATCTGATTTCCAGGCACGAACGTTATTTGTTGGCCAATCGTCGTTGAGGCTGTAAATTTCAAAAGCCATGTAGTTCGTAAAGTTTATTATGTCCAATTTTGTTTGCAGGGTGTCGTATTCGTCTTGCCTTGAAAAATCGGAATTGGCGATGTACCTGATGAAATCAACGTATTTTTTAATTGATTTTCCGCTGAAATTTTCGCGGTGATGTTCTACGACGGTTACGGTTTTTGAGTTGATTCCGTAGTTGGTCTCTATATAATCAGCGTTTAATATTTCGCGTATGTTGTGGATTCCGTAGTATTCGCCGTTATAGAAAACTACTACGGGGTGTGAACGCTGGTAATCTATGGTTGTCCCTTCCAGAAGGCTTGTGAATGCGGCGTCTCCTACATAATCCTTGTAGAATCGATTGCCGAGATTTCTAAGACGGAAAGATTTGAATTTATTGTTGTTGGGGCGAGTGTCGAAAAGCGTGTAGGTGAGTTTGCCGTCTTGATAGACTTTTCTCATTTTGATGTTGACGGATTTCTTTGGGTAGTATCGGGTGCAGCCTCCTGCAATGGAAATTCCTGCATCAATTTCAAAACTGACTTTCTTGGATGAACTTCCTTTTGCGAAATATTCGACGTGGACGGGGTATTCCGTTTCATTGAGATATCCGGCATCCGCGTTGGGGTCAGAACATGAGTGATTGTCGTAATAGTAGGATTCCTTGAAAAAGATGGGGTCTACGCTAACGGAGATTACAGGCATCTTTATTTTTTCGCCGACAAAGTAGGATCTGGTTGTCGTGTTTATGGTAAGTGCTCCGTTTTTAAAACCGGCGCAACGCAAGATGGTGTTTTTTTCGATGAGGAGACTCTTACTGAAAATGGGGGAATTTTTGCTGGGTACAGATCCGTCCTGTGTGCAGCGGATGGTTTCCTTGTCGGATGGCGTCGGTGCCTGCAGGATAAAAGGATCTTTGTAGAATCCGGATTTTGTATTTAGATTTATGGTTTTGGCTATTTCCGAATACCAGTTTGAATCTACGTTTGCGTTTTCTGGGGTGGCTTTTGAGAAGTATCCCCAGATCCCGTCATTGTTTTTCCCGTAACTGATTCCGTTTGTCAACTGAGGGTAGGTGACTGAATCCAATACGTCAAATTTGGAATTTAGCAGATATATACTGCCGCCCTTTTTGCCTAGATTCCAGTTTGTATGAAAATTTGAATCTTTTTGATCGCAGAAGACGATTTTGTATGATTTGGCTGGAATTTCCTCGCTGGAAAATTTCCATTTGTCGGGTTCCGCTATGTTATCTGTCAAGTAGACGTTTTTGAGGCTGACGGTTGAATCTTTTGAGTTGTATAGTTCGATCCAACTAGGTAATTGACCTGCATCGTCTTTAAAATCTAAATTTTGAATTTGAATTTCTGATATGGAAATGTGAGCCCGATCCTGTAAACGCTGTTCCTCGGAGGAGTCTTCCTCGTCTGAGGCAAATGTTGCACAGTTGGATATCGATGAAAGAATAAATGCCGTCAATAGCATTGTCGATATTGTGGAAAGTGTGTTTTTTAATTCAATCATCATCTGTATAATGTAATAAGGAAATTGGGCTTTTTCAAGTTTTTTTGTTTATTCCATTTTTAGTTGACTTGTTCTATTTTTCTATCTTTGAAAGAGAATGTCATTAGTATGGTATATTCAACGCATTAAGACCTTTTCTCCCGAAGAGGTTTTTTATCGTGTAGGTCAGCGATTCCGCACGCATGTTCTTGATAAACGTCTGTTTAAACGAAACGTTGCAAAATGCAATTTAGAGGGGAAAGTTCCGCCCCGTTTGGTTGCTGATGAAAATGCTCACTTGATGTATCCTATCTTTGAATCGGCTGTTGATATTTATAAGCCGATAGACTGGCATCGTGATCTTTCGTCGGGAAGATCGTTCCCTGAAACGTTTGCCCATAAGATTAATATTCGTTCCGATGAATTTGGCAGCGCCAAGCATGTGTGGGAAGTTAACCGCATGCTGTTCCTGACGTGTATTGCAAAACTTTTTAAGGAATCGGGAAATCGTGATTTACTAGATCTATTTGTCTATCATGTTTCATCGTGGATGGATTCGAATCCCTATTTGCGGGGGGTAAACTGGTACAGCAATATCGAGGTAAACATCCGTCTAATTAACTGGGCGTATTGCTGGAAGTTGTTGGATGCTGAAAATCTTTGTAAGTCTGACGAAAACTTCGGACGATTTGTCCGTGAAGTATGGCTTCCCCTCGTGAACCAGCATATTGAATTTTCAAGGAAGCATCCGTCGCTGTATTCGTCTGCGAATAATCACCTTGTTGCAGAATATGCTGGCCTCTTTATTGCGTCATGTTGCTGGGATTTTCCAAAACGTGAAAAATATCGTGCTTATGCCAAGGCAGGACTTGAAAGAGAAATTCTCTTGCAGAATGTGTCCGATGGCGTAAATCGAGAAGAGGCTGCCGAGTACATCCAATTTATTGATGACTTCTTTTTGCTTGCCTCCGTGATGGGAGATGAGGCGGGGTGTCCGTTGTCGTCGTCGTATAAGGACCGCCTTCATCAGATGGCTCGTTACTTGAATGCCATGCTGGATGTGAACTACAATTATCCCATGTATGGAGATGGGGATGATGGATTCCTGTTGCGTCCTGATGCTGGTGGTCATTTCAATAACTTTAGATCGCTGCTGACATCTTTTGCAACCTATTTTGCTGATGCTTCCCTAAAACGTTCCGACTTGAGCTGGGATGATAAGAACCAATTGATTTTTGACAATCAGGGAAAGGCTGCTTTTGACGCTTTGAACGCCGACGGCGATAATCCTGACAAGAATGTGTTCCTGACAGAAAGCGGTCATTACATTTTTAGAAAGATGGCTGGAGGAAGGGAAACATTTCTCCATTTTGATGCGGCTCCTTTGGGCTTCTTGAGTATCGCTGCACATGGTCATGCCGATGCATTGAGCATTATCTTGCATGTGGACGGTTTCCCTGTTGTTGTGGATTCGGGTACGTTTACTTATCATACTCACAAGGTTTGGCGTAAATACTTTATGGGAACTGTTGCCCATAATACAGTCCGCGTTGATTTTATGGATCAGGCCACTCAGGCCGGACCTACCATGTGGTTGAATCATTTTAAGTGCAGAGCCTTGCAGGTTGAAAATGATTCTGTTGTTGCAACCCACAGTGGTTATGATAAGCTTGGCGTCTGTCATTCTCGAAAGGTCGAATTCTTGCGGGACCAGGAAGAATTTATAATCACGGACTCTTTAAAGTCTGACGGATCTCATGATGCGGAAATACCCTTCCATTTAAGTCCTTGTGCGCAGGTGGTTGAAACTTCCAAGGGTGTCTTTGTAATCTCTGTTGCCGGGGCTCGTCAGGTGCAAATCACTACGGATCCGTCGCTGGAATATCGTATTGTGTCTGGCGAAGAATCTCCTGTGATGGGGTGGTATTCTGAACACTTTGGGGAAAAGGTCCCTTGCAAGGTGCTGTACGCACAAAAGAAGTGTTCTGGAAATTCAAGTTTTGAAACGAAGATTAAGGTGCTTTCATGATTGAAAAAATTTGTCATATTGGGCCGGCTCTTTATGTTCAGGGTGGAATCAGTTCTGTTCTTGTGAGTTATAAGAAGCTTTTTAAATTGCCTGAGGGCAATTTTATTGCTAGCTACAATGGCTCCTTTGTGAAGTCTCTTCCGGTTCTTTTTTTGCTTTGCTTGCGTCTTCTTATTTGCCCGCCGAGCCAGTTTGATTTCTTTCAGATTCACACTTCTAGTTATGGAAGTTTCTTTCGCAAATATTTGATTAGCCGCTGCCTCCGTCTTCGCGGTCGAAAGTACGTTTGTCACATTCACGGAAGCCTGTTTGATAAATTCTGCAATGGAGCGCCTTCAATTGTAAAGCTAATGTTGAAGGATTATTTCGTTCATTCCGAAAAGATTTTCATTCTCTCTTCGGAAATGAAGGATATTGTTAGATCGGTGTCTCCTTCTTCCGAAAATTTCGTGGTAATCCCGAATCCTGGCGAAAGTATTGCCGGTGCTCCGGAGGATCTTTCTTTGCATGAAAATCCTGTGAAGGTGATTTTTTCAGGAAGATTCGGAAATCGTAAGGGCGTGTATGATTTGATTGAAGCCTTTGATAAGTCTTCTTTTTCTGTGCCTGTGGAGTTGTTCCTTTTTGGCGATGGTGAAGTGGACAAGGTTCGTGAATGTGTTGAAAAGTCCTCGAAATCAAGTCTGATCAGCGTGTCGCCCTGGATGAAACATGGGGATTATATCAGACAGTTGCCCAAGTATGATTTGCTTGTGCTTCCTTCCTATGCAGAACGCTTTAGTATGAGTTTGGTTGAAGCACTCGGCTTTGGTTTGCCTGTGATTTCGACCTTCGTTGGTGGAACTGCAGAAGTGGTTGAAGATGGAGTTTGCGGAATTCTTTGTGAACCCGGAGACATTCTTGCCCTGACGAAGGCTTTGGAGACTATCGTTAATGATAAGGCCTTGCGACTGAAGATGGGAAAGGCGGGTTGGGAACGTGCCAGCACTCATTTTACAGGTGATGTTGTGAAGGGCTGCTTGGAAAGAGGCTACCAGGATTTGTTGAGTTAAAATATGATTAGTGTTGCGGTTCTGCTGGCGTTCTTTGCTTTGTTTGCAATGATGATTCTTGGGAATAAGAATCAGAGTTATCCTTGGATTCTTGCAAGCGTTATCCTTTTTCCGCAATGCGTCAGCTTTACCCAAAGCCCTCAGATTTCTCCCCAACAGGCTTTCCTCTACGGTTTCTTTGGCTTGGCTGTTTTAAGGAATAGCTCTGCTCTGGTTGATGGTGTCATCAAACATCCCTTGCGTATCCCTCTGTTTTTGTTGATGATGTCTCTCGCAGGAACTGCTGTATTGAATGGGGACGGTTCGAAGGGCCTTTATAATGCATTCCGCTATTTCATGGAGAGCTATGCCTACCTTATTGTTGCCTATATGGGTGGCTTGTATTTTAAGGAAATAAAGATTGAGGAAAAGTGGTTCTATCCTGTAGCTGTCATATGTGTGCTGGGTGTAATCGAGTTTGTGCTGCGTACGAATTATATCTTCCCCCTGATTTGTAAGGCGTTCCCGAATTATGATGGCTTTTATGATTTGAACAGTGCCGTTTCTGCTTCAAGAAGCTATCGAAACAGAATATTCGTGACGACGATTCATCCCTCTGCGTTTGGCTGTATGATGAGCTGTGCCTTGATGATGTTTACCTGTTGCATGAAAAGAATTCCGTGGCCTCGCAACAAGGTGTGGTTTGTATGGGGTGCCCTGTTCCTGTTAGTGTGCCTTTCCGGATCAAGAACGGCTCTTGCTTGTTCTTTACTTGGTTTGCTGCTGTTCTTCTTAGGTAAGGTCAATGTTAAGATTAAGTTCCTTGCCGTTGTTGTGCTTGCGTTTGCAGTGGCAAATTTTGCACATAAATTTGTTGAAGAATTTTCTGTCGAGGGACAAGGTAGTTCCATATCGATGAGACAGGAACAACTTCTGTTTTCTTATGTTCATTTCATGAACAGTCCCATTTATGGAAATGGGGTTCGTTATACAAGTAAGACGGTGATGGAGCGCGACGCCTATAATGACCGCGTTACCGATAAGGAAATTGGTGGCCTGGAATCGGTGATTTTCTTCCAACTCATTGACTACGGCCTTTGTGGAATCTCATCCTATTTTCTGCTGTTCCTGTTCGCGTTCTTCTATTTCTTTAGACGACGACGTTTTGACTATGGACAGGGAGGTATGCTGGTTACGGTAGTCTTTTTTGTGTCTGCCTGTATGTCTGGTGAGATTGGCGGCAATAACGTATTTGCCTACATGCTGATGGGGTATTGTATGGGCGCATGCCGTGTTGAAGAAGATGACGAAATGCGGGAAGAAAGTTTAAGCGGTGAATCTCAGAAGATTACTGAAGAGGAGGCTGTAAGTGAATAAGTTTTCTGTTGTCATTACGACAAAAAATCGTTGTCAACTTTTAGAAAAGGCAATTCAGAGCGCCCTGTCGCAGACCACGGGGGATTTGGAATGTATCGTTGTGGATGACGCCTCTACTGATGATACCCAGAAAATTTATGCCGTAGATCCTCGCATCGTTTACGTTCGCATTGATGCCAAGGATTCACGAGGTGGAAATTATGCCCGTAATCAGGGTATTGCTCGGGCCACAGGCAAGTTTATTGCATTTCTTGATGATGATGATGAGTGGCTTCCTAATAAGCTTGAAAAACAGTTAGCTCTCCACGATCAACATCCGGGCTCCGTCATTTTTTGTGGAAGAACTTTCAAAAAAGTTTCAAGTGAAGGTGAAACTCTTCATACCGTCATTCCTCCACAGAAATTTTCTGGGAACTTGTCTCGCCTAATCCGTACCACTTACGTGACTTCCACTTCATGCCTTTTCTTCCCTAGAAATTTGCTTGAAAAAGTTGGAAATTTTGATGAACGTTTGACTTTTTGGCAGGAGTATGAACTGTGCATCCGTTTGGCACAGGTGGCTGAATTTCATTTTGTGCCGGAAGCCCTTGTGGTTTGTCTAGATGAGGTGAATGTCAAGGCTCGCGTTTCTAATAACGTGCTGAACTGGTCAGAAAATACTTCATACATCCGGAATAAGCATCAGTCCCTCTACGATGAACTGAGCTTCAAGGAAAATTGGGCCTATCATGCAACTTTGGTAAAAGACGCATTCCGACGTCACCAGCGTGCAGGAATGAAGGCTAAGGCTTTCTATTACGGTGTTATCCGTTTCTTTGTTGAATATATTCCCACGAAAGTTCTTCATCTTTTTTGAGGTACGATATGAAAAAAGTTTGTTTCTATCCGTCATGTCAAAAAAGAACAAATCATTTCCTGTTTAATCTGGCGAAGTTGCTGGAGTCTTCGGGCAATTTTCAATGTGTGAGCTACAAAGAAATGAAGAAAGAAGGCTCTGGGAATTTGTTTGAATCGGATGTTTATCACATCAACTGGTTTGATCAGAGTAAGACTTTTTTCTCCTTTTTAAAGAGACTCTATTTTTTACTTGCTCTGAAACAGAAGAATAAACGTATTGTCTGGACGATTCACAATATCGTTTCTCATGTAAAGACTCCTTTTTACAACAAGATTCTCTTTAAGCTGCTGGCCCGTTTTTCAAGTGTTATTCATGTGATGTGCGAAGACACTCTGACTATTGCCCATCTTGAAAAATATGCAGGGAAGGTTAAGCTTGTTCCTCATGGAGATTATTACGGGTCTTACCCTGAAAGCGATCTTGATGTTCGCAAGAAGTTTGGGATTGATGAACGTTCTCCGATTATGCTGTTCTCGGGGGCTATCCAGCCTTACAAGAATATAGAGGTGCTGGTGAAGGCTTTTATGAAAGCATTCGGTGAAAACGAGAATGTGGAATTGCCTGTTCTTTTGATTTGCGGAAAGGTGGAACCTGCTTCCTATGAAGCCGATATACGTAATTTGATTGGAAACTGTAAACGCATTGTCTTTAATCCTGGTTTTATTCCGGATGATGAATTGTCTGCCTATGTAAAGTCGGCGTGCGTTATGACTGTGCCCTACAGCTATCGTTCTTCTCTGAATTCAGGAACGATTCCGCTGGCGTTCTCTCTTGGGAAAACTTTGATCTGCCCTGATATTGCATGTGTCAAGGATATTTTGAAACAGTCTGATTGTCTGTATGGCTATCACTACGAATCCGAAAGCGAACATGTGGAAATTCTTGCTGAAAAGATGGCCGAGGCGTATTCTGATTTTGTTAGCGGTAAGATTGGCGAAAAGGAATCGCTTGCTGTGCAGTACATGGCCAGAAATTCCTGGGAATCCCATAAGAAGGAATGGCTTGAACTTTACGGAGAAACTTCATGCTGACTTTTATCTTTGTAGATTACAAGTCTGGTGAGGCGACGCTCAATTGCATTGCTCACTATATAAAAAAGTGTAAGAAGTCTCCTGCGGAAATTTCTTTTGTTGTCGTTGATAATAGCGTTGACGATGGCAATTTCGTGAAACTGTCTAGCGCCTATTCCACTATTTCGATAACAGAATATGATGGATCTGTTCTGGAAGAAAAGAATGTGGATGGCTACCGTCTGCTTTTGTGGAAGAATACTAGCAATGCGGGATATGGAAAGGGAAATAATGCCGGCGCGAAAATTGCAGGCGAGTTCCTGGGAAGCGATTATCTGATTTTTACAAATAATGACTTGCTTGTCCTTGATGATACTCTTTCGGTTGACACCCTGATTACCGAGACCGAAAAGCCGAATGTGGCTATCGTCGGCCCGTCCATTGTCGGTAAGGATGGACGTCCGCAGAATCCTTATTTTGAAAAGAATTTCTTTTTACGTTGGGGGTTGGACAATCTTTGCTATCCCTTGGCTCGCTTTTTGCCTAAAAAGTTGACTTCGGGTGACTTGCAAGAAAATTTTGTTCAAAATCCGGTTTTCCGAGTCATGGGCGCTTTTTTCCTGATTCCCCGTAGAATCTTTGAAGAAGTTGGCTGTTTTGATCCCAATACATTTCTATTTGCCGAGGAATTAATTCTTTCAAGGAAACTTCATGACAGGGGGTATGTAACCCACTATGTGCCGGCGGTACACCTTCTTCATAATCACTCTGAAATCATAAATAAAAATTATGATTTTTCTAAGAGGCTGATGCTCCGATTTGAATCGGAATCTTATTATTATAAGAATTATGCTGGTGTGAGTTCCGTTCAAATTTTTGTTGTACGTATGATTTTGAAGTCCTACATCTTTAGAAAGAAAATCTGCAAAAAGATAAAGAGCCTTTTTAAGAAGGTGTGATATGAACGCAATTGTTTCCGTTGTTATCCCTGTTCATAATGGTGAAAAGTATCTAAAGGAGTGCTTGGATACTGTTGTCAATCAGACCTTGAAAGACTTAGAGATAATTTGCGTTAATGATGGTAGCACAGATGGATCTCTTGCCATTCTCGAAGATTACGCTTCCCGCGATTCTCGCATAAAGGTTGTTTCACAGGAGGCGTCTAATGCAGGTCATGCCCGTAACACAGGACTTGCGGTGACTACAGGTGAATACCTTTCATTTTTGGATGCAGATGACTGGTTTGAATTGAATATGCTGGAAACGATGGTGACTGCGGCAAAAAAAGATGATGCTGACATTGTGTTCTGCAAGGCTGCCACATTTGACCAGAAAACAGGTGTTCAATCCACAAAGTCGTTTTCCCTGAAGGAACGTCTTGTGCCCAAGGGAACGGTTTTTTCTGGCAAGGATATTGCCGAGGATTTGTTCCAGTTTTGCAGAACCGCTGCCTGGGATAAACTGTATAAGGCTTCTTTCATTAAAGCGGAAGGCTTGCGGTTTCAGGAACAGGCTCGCATGAACGACTGCTTCTTTTCGACCATGGCGAATGTTCGTGCCAAACGGATGGTCGTATGCGATAAGATGTTTATTCATTATCGCATCAATACAGGGACTTCCATTACGTCCATTTCTCCGGATATAGCCTATCCCTGCACCTTGAACACCTTTGGTCTTTTACAGAAGACCATGAGGGCTGATGAGCTGAAGGCTGTTGAAAAATCCTGGAAGAATTTTGTGGTGAAAAATGTGGTAAATGAAATTTCCACGTTCTCTGTAGATGTGGCCTTCAAGTATTACACCATGCTGAAGCAGAATGATTTCGGTTTAAGCGGAATGAAAGGCTGCCAGATATATGACAGTTTCCTTTATTGCATGTACGATAAGTATTTGGATAAGGAATGGGACGAAGTATCTTTCAAGACCGCCTTTGAAAGTTTTATGCAGGAATATCGAGCCAAGAAAAAGCAGGCGAACTGGAAAAAATCTTTCAGTGGTTTGATTTCCTTGTTGCGTTCCCACAGCTTCTCCAGTTTAGTTCGTCAGTTTAGAAATTCCCGATAGGGGATCGTATGAATGGTTGTGGACTGATTTTCGCTATTTTACTAGCGGTATCTACGGCCATGGCTAGTGACCTGGATTCCCTTTTAGATCGTTTGAGAGAGGACTATTCCTCGAATGTTCCTCCGGAAGAATCCCTGAAAATTGTTGAGGACCTACATTCTGACGGAACGTGGTCTGGCCCCAAATATCATGAGAAGGGGCATACTCCCATTGAACATTTGAAAAAGACGAGAACGTTGGCGGAAAGCTATGCATATGCCTGTGCTGGACCGACTGCCAATAGTGAGTGCCTAAAAATAAAGGAGGCCGCAATAAGGTCTCTGCTTTTTTGGTTTAGTCGCGAAGAGGATTTTGTAAACGATAATTGGTGGATGAATGAAGTCGGTGTGCCGAGGGAGCTGGCTCCCATTGCACTGTTGCTGTGGGATGAATTGCCTGATTCATTGAGGACCAAAATTATTCGATGTTTCCCTGAATTGCCGAGTCGGAATGGTGTTAACAGAACATGGATTTCTGAACTGGTCGTTATCCGTGGAATTCTGGAGCGAAGAGATTCTCTGATTTATGATGGCCTGAAAAATATTGAGTCCACCATGCTTGTTACAAGTAGGGAAGGGCACCAGAAGGACCATTCCTTTTTTATGCATGGCAATCTGTTGTATAATGGCGGGTACGGGAAAATGGCTTTGTCTATTGGAGCGAAGTGGGCGTCCTTTTGTCGTGGGACGGTATATGCCTTTAATCAGGAAACACTTGATGCAATGAGCGCTCTTGCCTTGCATGGAAATCGCTGGATGATGTGGAAAGGGATGGTGGATCCCATGGTTCTAGGCCGTGAAATTTCTCGTAAGGACGATAACAAGAATGCAGGGGGATACGTTTATATTATCAGGAATTTGGAAAGTGTAGATTCCTCCCGTGCGGAAGATTATTCCTTGTGGAAAAAGGAAATAAAAGGAGAAAATTTTCTTTCGGGTTGCCATTACTTTGAGCGAGGAGAATTGATGGTTTGCCGTTCCGATGATTATTACATCTCTCTCAAGATGTCTTCAAGGAAAACGGTAGGTAGCGAAAGCATCAATCGTGAAAATCGGAAGGGGTTTTGGTTAGGGGCGGGAGTCCTGTCTGTATACCGTCACCCGGATGATTTTAAGGATATTTACCCTCTATGGGATTGGTCTATGCTTCCTGGGATTACTTGTTACGACAAGTCCGAACAGAAGGAAAAACGTGTGACTAATGAGTCTCGATTTGTTGGTGGCTTGAGTGAAGGAAACATTGGCGTCGCAACAATGATTGTTGATCGTTCGGGAATCTATGCCAAGAAAACCTGGGTGTTCATCAATGGCACTGTCGTTGCCCTGGGGGCTGATATTTCTAGCAGAATTGATTCTCCGATCCGAACAACACTGGATCAGCGCTTGTTGTCGACGGATTTTTCGCTTGAGTCTGTTCCTGCCGTTGGCGACTCTCTTGAATCGTTAATGGTTCTGCATAATGGAATTGGTTATCGCAGTCTAGACGGTCAGACCTTCAAGGTAAAGGTTGAAAATCGTGAAGGAAACTGGAGTGAAATCGGTACAACGAAATTTGTTGAACATGGAAAAATTTTCTCGCTATGGATAGATCATGGAATTCTTCCTCAAAAGGCAAAATATGCCTATCTCATGGAGGTTGGGGCAAAAACAGGTCATTTGACTTCCGGACATAAAGAACGTATTCTAGTTCTTCAAAATGATCCTGTGGGTCAGATTATTTATGATGCCGCAAACCACATTGTGTGTGGAACAATGTTCCGAGCTGCTTCATTCAAGTTCAATCAGCAGGCGTTCTTCTTTGATGTTCCCTGCGTCTTTATTTTCCGCGAAGACGGTGGATTTCTAAAAGACCTCTTGAAGAAAGACCTTGTTTTTGAAAAATGAATTAGTTACAGGAGACTCTTGTAAAAATCAAGAAGCTGTCTAGAAATGGTCTTGCTGGATAGATGCCGTTGTGCGTAAGTCTTGTTCTTCTGGCCGTACCCGGCGGCAGCCTGCGCCAAGCCTTCCTTTATGCTGGATATCAGAGATTCCTTGCTGCCTACTTCAAATACGGGGTTCCCGGATTCCTTCAGGAACGGACCTACATTTCCTGTATCGGGGCCTACGACAACTTTGCCGAGATAGAATCCCATAGAGGCGTTCCCTGAATTTAGAATGACAACGCGCTGCAATAGCATCAGGTCTGCCATCGCTCCGAATAAGGGAATCTCCTCTTCGGGAATGATTTTTGCACTTGTCTTGATGTTGTGCAGTAAATTCAGCAATAGACATTTTAGCTTTGTCTTTGCGTGGCGCAGGTAAATTCGGATGCCCTTTGTCTTTCGCTCGATGAAGAATGATGGGGCAAGAATCTTGATGGAATTCTTCTTTAGGAAGTCGGTTAGCCCGAGTAGTAAATCTCGTTCCTGCTGGTCTCTAAAGGCTCCAAGGCATAGAATGTAAGTGTACTTGGTGCTTAGTCCAAGTTTTTTTGCGGCCTCTTCTTTTGTGACGGGATCCTTGTATCTGTCATCATAGATATGATGGGGGAGAATTTCGTGTCTGCTGCGAGGATACAATTCCTTGAACAGGTTTTGACTGTAGTTCCCCATGTGCAAGATCATGTCGCATAATTCGTAGACCACTGTGTAGGCTTCTGTTTGCCAGGGAAACTTTGCAAAGTGTGGCTTGATGTTGTGACATGTTGCTACAATCTTGCCGCCCTTTTCCTTGATAGCTTGCAGACGTAACTTCAGATCCTCTGGGGTCCTATTTGTGTTCTTTAGAAGAATATCTGGCCAGTGGATGTGTATGATGTTGCAGGATAATATTTCTTCATTCCAGAAGGTTTGAATTCCCGAAACAACTTCCAGGGTGTCGTCTATTTCTTTTAGACGCTTTATAAGAATCGAGACATACGGATTGAAACAATCGTTTTCGTCAATGCCAAAATAAATCTTCATGGGCTAGCGGAAAAGGGGGTGGAAGTCGTGCTTGTACTGGAGCGAATTCTTTCGTTCGCCGATTACTTTGGCGGGTACGCCTGCGACGATTGCATTGGCGGGAACATCTTTGGTGACGACGGCATTTGATGCAACGACTGCTCCGTTCCCGATTGTTACTCCGGGAAGTATGGTTGCCCTTGAAGCGATCCATACATGGTGACCGATATGAACCTTGCCTGCCCTGGATTCGTGAGTTTCACTATTGGGGTCGTGGTCCATGGTCCAGATCATTACATTTGTTGCAATGTCTGTGTCGTTTTCAATTTCTAGCGTTCCACGGCCGTCCAAAAGTACATCTTGATTGATGATGACTCGATCCCCGACGGAAATGCCCTTAGGGTATAACAGCTTGACATGGCGCAGAAAGGAGACTCCTTCGCCCATCTTTCCCAGAATCTTTTTTAGGTAGCGTGTACGAATTCTGCGGCTCGGAAATGAAAGTATCCACGGTCGGATGACTTCTGTCTTGAATAGCTGGTATTTTTGTTTGAAAGTCATAATTTTTTTTTGTATTTATTACTAATATAGATAATTATAAGTTTTATTGTTTTGGCTTGTTCGGGGTAGAAACATAAATCTATTTGAGGTATTGTTTGCTTTTAAGAACGGTCTGCCTTTTTTTTCTAGCGTTTATGCTATTGTCCTGTACGGAAACGTCACAGGATGATGATTCCTTTGGTCAAGGCGCATCGGAATCTTCGTTGGCTTCCTGCGTAGAAAGTATAGCTCTTGAAGATGAATTTCCATTTGAAAATTCTGAGTATCCCTTTGTTGGGCTTCAGCGTATTGTCATAGAGACGGATTCTTGCGAGCGTGATATTGAGAAGGGCGTTTATACATGGGCTAGCATGCGTGTGTATGGGGAAGATTCTGCACAGGGAGAATCGTTAAAGATGCGCATCAAGGGACGTGGGAACTCCAGCTGGAATGATATGCCGAAACGGGGCTATAAAATCGTTTTTGAAGAAAAAAAATCAATGCTGGGGATGCCTCGAAATAAGGAGTGGGTTCTTGTCGCCAACTATGCAGATAAAAGTTTGATGAAAAATCATTTGGCTTATAGGTTGGCATCTGACATTGGAATGGAATTTTCTCCGCGAAGTGAATTTTTTGAATTTTATTTAAATAGCGAATATCTGGGCGTTTACCTGTTGACAGAGAGTATCGAAGTCCGAAAAAATAAGGTAAATCTCCCTGAAGATGTGGATTCCTATCTGGTGGAGTTTGACGCCAAATATAACGAAGAAGAACAAGTTGTATTTGCCAATGTGTTAGATACGAATAAGCCGTTCCGAATTCATTACCCTAAAAATGCTTCGGACAGTTCTTTGGAAAAATTGTTAAATCATGTTGAATCGTTTGAAAGATTCTTGCTGACGGTTGAAGAGGCGTCTATAGAGGAAATCTCTGAATGGATTGACATTGACGCTTTTTCAAAACATTTTTGGGTTCAGGAATTTGCGAAAAATCCAGATGCGAATTATTTTACCAGCGTCTATTTTACCTGGTCGGATGGTTTCCCGATAAAAATGGGGCCTGTCTGGGATTTTGATGTAGCTTTTGGGGGAATGCGAATTTATAACGAGGCTCTTGCGTTAAGCGAAAATTGGCGAACTAGAGATGCTTATTGGAATGCAAGATTATTTTCAAATAAGGCTTTTGCAGATACAGTTGACCGGTATTGGAAAAAGTTAAGCCCAATTTTTGAAGGGGCTGAGGGAATTATTGATTCTCTTGGGGAAGCCCTAGAATTACCTGCGCAAAACAACTTTAAGCGCTGGGATATCCTTCATGAACATGGCAAGTGGATTTCCAATAGTGTTCGGAACTATGGAGAAGCCGTAAATAATTTAAGGAAGTGGGTCGTCGGAAGACGAAGATGGATTAATGAAAATACTCCCTAGAGTCTCCATTTCTTCTTTATGATTCTTCTGGCGATTCTGCTGTGTCTTGCGCAGAATAAGGCTATCTTCTGCTTTGCCGAAATGACGCCCTCGTTGATTTTAGAGCGAAATGTCGGATCGAATACAGCATAGCGAATAAGGGCCTTTCCAAAATCCTTTTTGAATTTCTGGATGATGGCTTCGTCTTTGATGTACTTGGAAAGGTACACGCGCATTTCTTCGCAGGATAGATTGAATCGGTATTGAGCCTTGTTCTTTTCGCCTCTGTGGCAAGCGGAGTTGGGCGTCAGACGATAGACTGATGTGACTGTGGGATCGTAGTGGATTTTACCAAGAGTCGATGCGAAGAAGAATAGCTGTGTATCTCCCATGAGGAAATATTTGCTTATTGCGAAGTCGTCGTTAATCTTGGACCAGAGAGAACTTCTGTAGACGGTGGTGACCGTTTGGACTCGGTACTGATTGGCGTCTAGGATATAGAGGCTTAAATCGCTTTGCTTATTTTTCTGAATATCCAAATTCTGTTGATTTGATTTATCTTCTAGAAATTTGTCGTTGGTCTGATCGTAATATTTGAAAGCCGTGTGAGAAAAGATGTAATCAGGATGACTTTCTAGAAAATCAACTTGTCTTTGCAATTTATTCGGGTCTATCCAATAATCATCGCCTTCGCACTCCGCGTAATATTTTCCTTGAGCTTTGGGATAGACGAAGGTGTTCCAGACGCTGACTTTTTTGGAATATTGATTTTCGGTCTGAAGAATAGGCTTGATTAAGTCAGGGTATTTTTCTGCGTATTCCCGTACGATTTTTGCGGTGCCGTCTGTGGAGGCGTCATCATGGATGATGATTTCGATAGGGAAATTAACCTTCTGTAAAAGAAAGCCCTCGATGGTTTGCGCAATGTATTTTTCTTGATTGTATGTTGCGCAGAGGATGGAAACCAATGGTTGTTGTGTCATATTTTCAACTTACTAAAAAATATCACTTGAAATTGTTGATGGCTTCAACGAATCGCGTCATGTCGTCGGTACTGTAGCGTTGGTCGCAAACCAGTGATAATATATTGGGGTAAATTTGGGCGATTTCGGGTCTTTCTGCTATGATTTTTGACGGAGTCCAGTGAATAGTACAAAAAATGTTGTTTTCTATTAGATGTTTTTGAAGGTCTGCGCGTCTGCCATTTTTTATGTAAATAGGGTAGTAGAAAGGTACAATTCCCTGTGGAATGTCATTGAATATTTTTTCAACAATATTGTTGTTTATGTTTTGGCTAAGAAATTTTGCGTTTTTGATTCGCTGGTTAATCACAAAGTCATAATTCGCCGTGTCGAAGATGACTTTTGATATTGGGGAAAGTGCGTACGCCTCTTTGTGTTCGAAATATTCAATGGTGTGCTTGAATAGGGGGTAGAATTGCGATTTTTCTACACTGGGGTCATTTTCTAAAAAACGATTTTTTAAAAGGGACGCCTCTATATATTCGTTGACTTGTTCTTCACAAAAGGGCTTAATGTTCTTGCTTTGAAGAGGTTGTGTGTCGGAAGACAAAACTCCACCATCGGGAGTTGATAGCCATTTGCGTATGCTGCACAGGTATATGTCCGCTTCAATTTCTTTTTTTTTGTTTAACCAGGATTGCGTATAATCGTCGATAATTGTCAGCTCGTTTTTCTGGCGAAGCTTCTTCAGTAATGGCTTTGCTTTTGATAACGTGTCAAATCCAAAATAAGAATGGACGTAGAGAATGCCGTTGTATGCTATTTTCTCTAGTTCGGTTACAAGAGAATCTTCGTTGATGGACAAATCTTCGTTGATTCTGTAGTATTCTATGTTGAATCCGTGATCAACGAAAGGCTTTATACATGTCTCGCATGTGTAAATCGGCAAGACTACATTTTTCTCTCCGCTGTAGATTTCGTCGAGATACACGTTTAGGGCGGATCTTGCAGAAAATGTATAAAGATTGTATTTGAACTTCGAACAACCGAATACTTCTTTTGTTGATGGCTGCTGATTTAGCACATCTTCTTTGAGTGGAATGTTTCCGCCAATTTCTCTTTGCAACTATGCATCCCCCAAATCTATTTTCTTGTCGGCGTAGTAGATTAGGCTGTTAAGGTGTGTTGCGTCGTTGTGCGTGATTTCTTGAAGTTCCTCGGAAACGAAATTCTTTTGGAAAAGCCAAGGTTTTTCATCGCAATTGTCAAAGAGCGGCTTTAAATGGGCTGTTTGTTTTGATATGAAATAGATGCCAGCGAACTTTTGTTCTGAATGGTAAAATTCAGGATCGTAAAAGACATTGCAGGCAGCAAGGATTATGCCTGTGAGGAATTTGTACCCGGTGCTCAGTTCCGTGAGCGGATATGTAATGCAATCTCCACCGGGCCTTGCATTGATTTCAATCAAGTAGATTTCGCCATCGATGATTTTAATTTCGGTATGGCACGGTCCATTTTCAATGCCGACGCATTCAAGCATGTCCTTGATGGCTGTTTCTACTTTCTTCCGCATTTCAGCGGTAAGGGCTGCCGGCTGATGATGCCCAAGTTCTACACAATGAGGGGCGCCGGAACTGTCCTTTTGCGTAACTTGGATGACGAAGTGCTTTTTGCGGAAGGACAGGGACTCGACTGAATATTCCTGCCCTTTGTCAAGGAATTGCTCTATGATGATGCCGTCTTTGTTTCGTGTCCCGATAGTTTCTTTGGCGTAGTTGATTGCTCCTTGGAATTCGTCTTCCGAGAATACGACTGTGATGCCGCGCTTGCCACCATAAGAAGCTGGCTTTACAATGACTGGGAAGGACTCGACCTTGATGACCTCGTCAAGGTTTGTGACTTCCTTATAGAATGGTTGCTTGATGAATTTGAAATTCTTCCCTTTGTTGCGGACCCAACTTTTATTGGTGATGTTCCCCATGACTTCGAGAGGACTTGTATTGAGGCCGAGGGCGTTCGCGACAATAGATGCTATTTTTACAGTGAGTTCTGTAGTGGCGAGAACCCCATCAACATTTTTTTCTTTGCAGATATCGATAATTCTGTTTGTGTCGAAGATGTCGATGTCATGAAATTCATCGACAGAATCCTTTGCTATGGCACCTTTGGCCCAGGCAAAACAAAGTGTTTTTACATTAAGTTCCTTGGCCCTTGTTGCTAGGATTTTGGCCATTACACCTGCACCGATAATTGCAATAGTTAACATTGTAAATCCTTGGGTTTTAGAATGTGACAGGCAAAAGTTCTTTGCAACTTTTTACGCCGTCTGTTTGGCAAATGAGTTTGCTGTCTGTGCCTTCGTTATTTAACCATTTCACGATTTGCTTTGGAACGTTTACGCCGGCATTGTGTGTGAACGGGTATTGCCCTCCAAAACGGCAATTCATTTCCAGTACATAAATGTCGCCATCTTCTGTAACAAAACAGTCGGCGTCTAATAGAGCAATGTGCTTTATATTTGAAGAAATGTTTTTTGCCACGTTTTCAAAGGGCTTGGTGGGTACAGTTTCTGCGACGTCTGTTTCACCGGATCGCATGGCTATTTTTTTCTTTGCAAATACGGTGACGTAGTTGCCGTCAAGGTCGTTTAGAATCTCGATGCCGTATTCCTGCCCTTTGATTGCTTGTTGGATGATAATGCATTTTTCCGTGTCGGCGGCAGATTCGTACTTCAAGTAAGTATTGAAAATTTCCCTATGAAGTTTTTTGTAAAGAACTTCCAACTCTTCATTGTTTTCTGCTTTGTATATGCCGATGGAACCCATACCCCAACGAGGCTTTAAAAAAAGTGGATAGTTCAAAGAGCCGTTCTGTAGAGCGTCTTTTGCGTCGTTTAGACGAATAAAAGCTGGAGATTGCTTGATTCCAATATTTGATAAAAATTTAAAGGTCTCCCATTTGTCGTTGCAGATAGATGTGGCTTCCACGCTGGAAACAACAAGTTTTATTCCTGCTTTTTCAAAGGAATGTCGATTTTTTGCGAGAACGGGAAGATCTATGTCAAATAAAGAAATGATAGCGCTGATTTGTTTTTCTTTGCAGTAATCAATTAGAAAATTAATGTATCGGTCGTCATAGATGTTTGGCGTCAATACGTAATCATCGGCTTGCAATAGCGTGTAAGTGAGAATGCTGTTGGATGCAAAAACCTTTCCTGTTCCCCTCAGTGCATCCTTGAAGTATTTTACTAGGTAAGTTCTGCGGCCGGCAGATGTGAGAAGAATGTTCATTGTATAAACCTATTTCTTGTTGACTACGACGTCAATAACTCTGTTCACACCTTCTTCGTCAAGGCCGGCGAACATGGGCAGACAGAGCACCTGGTTTGCCAGCTTGTGTGCTATGGGCAAGTTTGCTGGATTTGCTGAATCCAGGCCTTTGTATGCGCTGAATGTGCTGATCAACGGGTAGAAGTAACGACGTCCGAAGATGTTGTGTTCTTGCAGTTTGGCGTACAGGTCGTCTCTACTGATGCCGTATTCTTCGCTAATGAAGATGGGGAAGTAGGCATAGTTGTGTCGAACACCTTCAATATCCTGGAGGAATCGGATTCCCGGGATGTTCTTGAATGCTTCGCGATATCTGTTTGCTACGGCCTGACGTTTTTCGATGGCGCTGTCCACCTGCTTCAAGTTCAGCAAGCCGTATGCCGAACGGATTTCGTCCATCTTGCTGTTGATGCCCGGGGCGACCACGGTTGTTTCTCCGTTGAAACCGAAGTTCTTCAGGAAGTCAATGCGCCTTTTGGTGGCTTCGTCATGACAAATCAGTGCACCGCCTTCGATGGTGTTGTATACCTTGGTGGCGTGGAAACTGAGGGTGCTCATGTCGCCTGCCTTCAATACGGATTCACCATCTTTTTTGACGCCAAAGGCGTGGGCGGCATCATAGATAATCTTCAGACCATAGATGTCTGCGATTTCCTGGATGCGCTTCATGTTGCAGGGGGTTCCGTACACATGGACGGGCATAATGGCCGTGGTGTGCGGGGTAATGGCTGCTTCAATTTTTTCGGGGTCGATGTTGCCAGTTTCTTCATCAACATCTACAAATACCGGTTTCAGTCCGTTCCACCAGATTGAGTGGGTGGTTGCCACAAAACTATAGGGTGTGGTAATCACTTCTCCAGTAATTTTCATCGCCTGCAGAGCGGTAATCAGGGGCAGCGTGCCGTTGGTGAACAGGCTGATGTATTTTACGCCGAGGTAATCTGCCAGGGCTTTTTCCAGTTCTTCATGATAGTGACCATTGTTTGTTAACCATTTGCGGTCCCAGATGTCTTGAAGCATGGGAATGAACTCGTCCAGAGACGGGAGGAGCGGGGAGGTAACTGTAATCAGCTTGTTGTCCATTTTATTTCCTCTTGATCATGCTTAGTAGTTCGTCAATGGTCTTCTTATTAAAGAGATAACTGGTGATAAAATAGTAAATGCAACCTACTGCTATTCCTGTTGCAATCTGCAAAGCATACTGTTTCTCAGGTAGCAGGCTGTTTATCCCTATGACTAGTGCTGCCATAATGGATACATTCAGGAATGCGGGGAACAGGAACTTCATCTGAGTGAAAAAACCGGCTTTCAAAAACCTACCGGAATAGAATGTGTTTATGAAAAGACTTATCCATGTGGAGATGACCTGGCCGATGCACATTTCCAAAACACCCATTTGAAGGGTGATGATGAGAATGGTAAATCCAACCGTTTTCTTGATGATTTCCAACTTTAGGAAAAGGTCGGATCTGCCGAGAACCTGGAGCATATTTAGGTTGATTGCATGTACAGGGTACCACATCATGGCAAGGCAAAGAATTTGAAGCAGGATGATCATACCTTCCCAACGATCTGTCAGGAAAAGTAATGTACATGGTTTTGCCAGTGCGAACAGGCCCATCATTAACGGGAATACGATAAAGGTGGACATGTTTAAAAATTTCAAATAACCGTTGCGCATACGCTCAGGTTCGTTCTGCATTTTGCTGAGGACCGGGAATGATACTCGCTGCAGAATGCGGGTGATGTTGAGCGAAGGGAATTGGGCAAAATGTTCGGCCTTGGAGTATCCTCCCAGCTGGGCGGGGGTGTAGTACTTTCCGATTATAAGCGGATAAATGTTGTTGTAGACGGTGTCAATGATTCCGGAAATGAGCAACTTTGAACCATAGGAGAACAGATACTTAAAGGATTCCCTGGAGAAAAAACAGGTGGGACGCCAACGTACGACAAGCCAATATAGGGTAGACATGAGTACGGTGCTGAAGAGCGCCTGGATGACTAGTGCCCAGACTCCATAACCATTGTATGCAAAGAAGATGCCTACGGCGCCGGAAATGACTGCGCACACAAGCGAAATTTTAGCCTGTTTCTTGAAGTCAATTCTTATGACAAGTGTTGTTGTCTGGACCGCGTTAAAGGATTGTACGATAATCTTTAAAGCAAGAACTCGTAAAACGAGAGTGAGTTCTGGCATAGCGTAGAATTGCGCGATGAATGGTGCCAACAGGAATATGACTGCATAGCAAAACAGAGACATACCGATATTGAAGAAGAACATGGTGGCCATATCCTTTTCTGTACGGTCAATTTTTCGGATAATTGCATTTGAAAAGCCGCTGTCAATGAATGTCTGACTGATGGCCAGAAAGACGGTTAGCATGGCGATTACACCATAGTCTGCAGGTGTAAGCATTCGAGCAAGGATGATGCCGAATAAGAACTGAACACCCTGCGTAGAAAATCTCTCTATGGCACTCCAAATGACTCCGTGCGCGGTTTTTTTCTTTAAATTGTCTGCCATTATACCTAGACTCCCCTTGTTAGGGAATTGTATTTATGCTTTCCACGGCAAATTTAGAAAAAAACATATTCGTGAATTTTTTATGTTATATAGTGATGGCGTTTATGAAGAATGGATTTGACTATTTGAAAAGCACCCGATTGATTGCGGTGTTTATTGTTTTTTTTGTTTCGATGGCCTTCGCCTATATTCCTGGCGAGTCGGGTTTTGTATCCCTGGAAAATGAACATGGAATCTGGGGGAACCCTGCGGGGGTGCCTGCTTTTGATTCCAAGGGCGGCTTGGTTTCCTACGATTTTGACAATGGAATTACCAATATTCGTGCCGGCGGTAATTTGGATCATTGGGCTGCTGGTTTTGATTATGTGCAGGGGCCCGATGGGCTTGATGAATCACGTTGGAGTCTAACTCACGGTTCTGACTGGTTGAACCGCTACCTGTTTTTGGGAACACGCATTACGGCCTTCCGCAGTTCTGAATTCCGTGGGACGGAGTGGAGTTATGCGCCTGGTGTCCTGATTCGCCCTTTCCGCAGTCTCTCTCTTGGCTATTCCTGTGATAATCTGCTTTTTATCGGTCCGGAATCCCAGAAGAGAATTCATAATCTTGGAGCGACCCTTCGTCTGGGGTATTTTTTCAGCCTTAGCTATGACGTTGAAAATTTCGAGAATCATCGTCTCTTGTTAGAACTGGAATCTTATGGTTTCCGCTGGGGACTTAAGCTACCCATTTATGGGGATGACGGGTATCGACTGAGTTTTTCGATGCCTATCGGGGGTTACAACAATTTCGCCTTGCATGTGTATGACGATTTGTTGCCCAAGGGCGGCGCCTGGGGATTTCATTCTGCCCGCAATCCTCGTTCAAGTTTGAGTGCCCAGATTATTCGTGTACCCCTGGATATGGAAGTGTCTGAACGGGAGGATGAATTTGCATTTTTCCGCAAGAGTTCCATTAGTATCTGGAAGGTCCGCAATCTTTTTGAGCATATGTTCCGCGATCCTTCTAGTGGTCTTGTCATTCTTGACTTTTCGGGCTATAAGGGAAACATCGGAGTGTCCGATGAAATCAACCGTTGTGTGATGAAGCATCGTGCTCGCGGGGGCAAGGTGGTTGCCTATCTTGATGATATTCGTCCATCTGTCCTTTTGGCAGCTTCCAATGCAGATCGTATTGTGGTGGAGCCTTCGGCTCATCTGAATTGGCGTGGCCTGGGCGGAAACATCTTATTCTATAAAGGTCTGTTTGACAAGCTTGGTGTAAAAGTTGAATTCCTGCGTCATGGTAAATTCAAGTCTGCCGTAGAACCTTATATTGCCGATTCCATGTCTGTGGAGGCCCGTTCCAATATGGATTCCCTGTATAGGGATTTGTGGAAAACTCTTGAGTTGATTATTGCTAATCGTAAAATCGCCAAGACTATGTCGATCGATTCTGCAGTGGCCTATCTAGATACGCTTGCTACAAAGCCTATGGTTACGGCGAAGGCTGCACAGAAGGCTGGGCTTGTGGATACCATGCTGTATATTGACCAGGTTCCCGCCTATGCAATCAAGTCTTTCTTTGGTTTTGATGCGCCTTGGGCTAGTTACCGCACCTGGCGTCCTACAGACAAGAAGATTTTCAATGAAAGTTGGACTCCCCGCACAAAGTTTGCTGTTCTGAATATTGATGGGTCCATTGATAATCGCATGGAACGATCTGTTTCGGAATCTCTTCGCAAGTTGCCTGGATCTGGTGCAGAAGCGTTGATTGTCCGCATTTCGTCTCCTGGCGGAAGCGCTATTGCCTCTGATAAGATTTGGGCGGCACTTCGCCATGTAAGCGAAAGGGGAATTCCTGTGGTGGCTAGCATTGGTCATATGGGTGCTTCTGGCGGTTATTATATTGCCTGTGGTGCAGACCTTATTGTGGCAGAACCCATGGCCATCGTGGGTAGCATCGGTATTTATGGCGGCAAGGTTGACGCCTCGGGACTCATGAGTAAGTTAGGACTTCGTGCAGAACCGGTGAAAACTCACGATTATGCGGATGCCGAGACTTTTGTCCGTCCGTGGACCGATGTGGAAAAGTCGGCTCTCCAGGAATACATGGATGATTTCTATGACCGCTTTACTGGCGTGGTTTCGAGGGCGACTGGTATTCCCCAGGCTACGGTAGATTCCAGTTATGGTGGCGGACGTGTTATGTTGGGCTTGAAGGCTGTTGCTGCGGGGCTTGTTCATAGGCTGGGCGGTATCGATGATGCCATCGCTGCGGCAAAGGATCTTGCTGGAGTAGGTAAGTCTACGGATGTGGATTTGATGATTCTTGATTCTGACAAGGCTTATACTTTGCCGATGCCTAGTTCTAAGGCTTTTGTGAATTTCATTACTGAAATGAATCAGACTCAGTTGTGGGCCATTGAACCCAATTTGTGGGAGATGGAATAATGTTAGGTATTGTCATAACAGTTCTTCTGTGTCTTGGGGCGTCTGCGTTCTGTTCTGTGACGGAAGCGTCTTTTTATAGCGTTCCTCCTGCTACCATAGAACTTCTGCAAAAACAGAAGAAGTTTACGGCCCGCTATATGTCCCATGTAAAGGATAATATTGACCGTTATATTGCGTCGGTTCTTGTGGTGAATACGGTTGCCAATACTGTTGGTGCTTCCTTGGCGACGGCCTTGGCTGTAAGGAATTTGCCTCCTGCAGGTCAGGTGGCCTTACCTATTGTGCTGACCATCCTGATTCTTCTTTTTGGTGAAATTACGCCTAAGACTCTCGGCGTGAAACAGGCCAAAATTGTAGCCCCCCTAGTTGCAGTTCCGTTCTACTACATTACGAAGATTCTTTCCTGGACTGGACTAATCTGGCTCTGTCTGACTTTGACGAAACATTGGACTCGAGAATCCGAGGAAAAGAAGGATGTGAGTATCGAGGATATAAACAGCCTTGTTAGCCTTGGCCTGCGTGAAGACGTGATTGACCGTCAGCAGTCCCTGGCGATCAAGAATATTCTTGCGCTGAAATCGGTTCCCGTGCGTAAGGTGATGACACCGCGCCAGGTGGTGTTCTCGCTGGATGCCAATAAGACTTTGGGTGAATCCCTGGACGAACGCGGAAACTGGCCGTTCTCCCGAATTCCCCTTTACGAAAAGAATAAGGACAATTGGATTGGAACGATTTTGAGGCGCGATGCCTACAACAAGTTGGCTGACGGTCATCGAGATATTAAGTTGCGTCAGTTGATGCGTCCCCTTCAGCTGATTCCTGATTCCTTGACTCTGGATAAGTTGCTGCTCCGTTTTTTGAAACAGCGTGGACATATTGTCGGCGTTGTGGATGAATGGGGCGCCATTGCGGGGGTCGTTAGTCTCGAAGATGTTCTTGAAGAAATTCTTGGCCGAGAAATCGTAGATGAATATGATGAGTCGGTGGACCTTCAGGAGTCCGCCCGTAAGCGTTCCAAGGCTTTGGCCAGTATGCGTGAACAGCGTCGTGCTGTAACCCGTACTACGGCGGCGTTGGCCCGCGAAAGTGTGGTGACTCGCGAAAACGTCGCTGTTCCCCGCCCGCAAAATTCAACTTCAAACGAAAATTCCGCTGACACTCAACAGCAGTAAGATTATGACCGATTCCGTAACGAATTCCTCTGCAAAGACTGCGCCTAAGAAAAATTACTTTCCCGCTTTGGATGGCCTTCGCCTGTTGGCTAGCGTGAACATTGTGCTGCTTCACTTGGCCAGTTCCAATGCCCTTGGCTACTTGGCTGACTATAAATGGCTGATGCCTATTCTTAGCGCTCCTGCGTTTGCTGCTGGTATTTTCTATGTGCTGGCAGGTTTCCTTTTTGCAAGTAAGTTTAGCGATCCCGACCGTCGCATTCCTGTTATCCCCTTTATGTTCGGTCGCATTTCAAAACTGTACCGCCTTCACTTCTTTATGACCTTGCTCATGTTCGTGGCCATGATCGTGAAGTTCAGCGGATACACCCATTTGCCGGGCTTGAGTGAAGTTTCAGATTGTGTGAGCAAGGGTCTTGCCAATATGACGCATCCCTGGCGCAGCTTGATTTTGCACTTGACTTTGACATGGTCCATTGTTCCCGATCTGGGCATGAAACTGAATGAACCTTCCTGGTCCCTTACCAGCTTCTTCGTCTGTTATGCCATTACGCCCTGGTTTAGCCGTTGGTTGTTCAAGCAGAATAATCGTACTCTCTGGATTCTTTTTGGCACGCTGTTTATTCCGGGAATTTTGTGGGCCATTTTCTTTGGCTTTAGCGGAAATCTTTGGTTTGATGGCTACGGCGCCAAATACCGTTTCTTCCACATTTTTGCTCCGGTCCGAATTTTCGAATACCTTTTCGGCATGGTCCTTTTCAGATTGTACAATGAAGGTTGCTTTGACTACCTGAAAAAGAATTTTGTCAGTGGCATAGCCCAGTTTGTGGTACTTGCCGCCATTTACGGAAGCCTATTTATCATGAGTCCCAAGGCCAATCCTGGTTGGAACTATTTTGCACACCATTCCGTTCCGGTGATGCTGTACGGATTGTTCCTGGTGTCGCTTTTGAGCGGCAAGGGCTTTATGGCCAGGCTTTTCACTGTCGGAATTGTACGCAAAGTGGGCAAGGCTTCTTTCTATCCTTACCTGATTCACCTGCCGATTATGACCATTGCCTGGGGCATGTGCAACTTGAATCAGCCGGCGAATACCGTCAAGTTTATGCTGTTCGTCTATACCGTCAGCACGTTATATAGCGAATTCAAGACCTGGCGCCGTAAGAAGGCTAAGGAAAAAGGAAAGTAGGCGTGGAATTTTTCGGGCGATTTCGTGTGTTGAGTCGCTTACCGTTCAAATCAAAAATGCCGCTGTGATTGCCATCGGTTTTGCGTTTTGTGCTAATGGTGGATTTCAGTTTAGATGTTCCTGCCGACTTTTTAATAGTCAGACTTAAATTGCAGAATTCAATGGTGTAGATCCCGTTTTCGTCGGGCTGAATTTCATTGTTGTTCTGTTCGATAACGATATTGTCATCGGCAGTAAAACCGGATTCCTTCAGGAATTCTTCGTTCAATTTTACCTTGAGAGGAATGCTCTTAGGCATATGCGGGTGGGGCATTTCCCAACTGATCTTGTACTCCTTATCGTTTGCGGTACCTTCTGCCTTATCCATTATAAAATGTGCTTTATGGTAGGCGCCTACCGTGCTAAATGGGGCTACCCACAAGTCATTCTTTAGGGCGCGTTGAAAGGCGTTCTTTATGGCTTCGGGGGTGATGCTCATACCGCCTTCATCTGATACGCCGTGGTTCAACAGAACTAGCCAGGAACCTCCCTTTACCTGAACGTCCCACGGATTTGCATTTGAAAAATCGCCAATGAATGCGGCTGTATCTAACGCTTCTAGAAGTTCTGTGTCCGCCGTTTCCGAAGAATTCCAGACTCGGGAGGCCATGCCTAACCATTCCGGTTCTACATCCCAGTCGTTTCGCCCATGCCAGCCGCAGTCGCGGTTAATAAAATGATGCTGGTTGATTTCGCCAGATACTTTTTCGTTGTTGGCGCAGAAGGGGGTGGCGTGGGAAGTGATGTTGATTTCGGCTCCGTTTTCGGCCATGACTTTTTCGATTTCCGTAGCGAAATCAGTAATTTCCGATTTTAGCTTGGCGTCATCTTGATCGGGGAGTTGCAAATGGTTGTCGGTATGGTTGCCGATTTCGTTGCCCATGTTGGCCAGTTTGGCGAAACCTGCACCGTTTTGCCTAAGGCTGTTTCCGCCCATGTTTGAAAGGAAAAAGGTCACCCTGACGTCTGGCATTTCTTCCAGGATTGGAGTCAGGTTCTTCACCTGATTTTCCATGGCGTCATCAAAGGTGAAACTGGCGGCGCCGACATGGCCGTTCCAGGGAACTGTAGTGAGAGGGGGCACGGCCATACTAAAACTCGTTAATCCTAAGGTGGCGATGAGTGTTCTCACCGCCGATTTCGCTAAACTCTTTTTTGCCATAAGTCAAATCCAAAACGTTTCTTCAAAATTAATTTAAAGTTTTGGATTGGAGGAGCTGTTGTTCTCTAGTGGATGACCTTTCTTACCTTGGCGGCGAATCCAGGAGTCTTTGAGATGATGATGTAGGGGCCCTTGGGCATAAAATCGGGGACTTTGAATTCGGTAATATTACCAAGGCGTCTTCCCTTTGCATCCAGGAGGGTGTACGTTGTGTTTTTCGGAGAAGGGATCGTCTTGTGTTCTAAGGTCGGAACGAACCATGTAGGGCTTGGTGTCGGGAGTCTTGGAGGAGCCGTAGATGGTTGCCTTTAAAGAAGTGAATTCAAGAATGAAAATTCCGTCTTCATCGGGGTAGATTCTTTTACCATCCTGTTCGATGTAGATGCTCGCATTGTTGCCGAAATTTTCTCTGACGAAAGTTTCGTTTATGACGACCTTGAGAGGAATGCTTTTGGGCATATTCTTGTGGGGCATTTCCCATGTGACGGTAAGATTGTTTCCATCGGCAACGGCCTTGGCGGTATCCAGGGTAAAGTGGGCGCGGTAGTAGGCCCCGACTGTGCTAAAGGGGGCAACCCACATATTGTTTTTTACGGCACGTTGAATGAATTCCTTCATCAGATCCTGGGTGATATAACCTTCTCCAAGATCGGCGATTCCATGATTGAGAAGAATCAGCCAGGAAGGGGCCATGGCTGAAGCATCGATAGAGTTGAGGAAATCTTCTTCGGCGTTGGGGGTGGTGTACCAAACCTTGGAATCCATATTGCTCCAGTTGGGTTCCACATTCCAGTCGTGTTTACCCGGTCCGCCTGCACTGCGATTGATGAAATGGCGGTCATCAATGACGCTAGAAACAATGTCGCTGTTTTGACTGTAGGGGAGTGCGTGGGATGTGACGCTCACTTCAGCTCCATAAGAGCCCATGATTTGCTCCAGTTCCCCGGCAAAATCGATAATTTCTGATTTCAGGGAGGATTCTGCAATGGAGGTGAGGTCGAAATGGTTGTTGGTATGGTTGCCGATTTCATGCCCCTGTTTTGCAAGTTCAGCGTATGTGGGGCCAAAGTAGTCAAGCAGGTTCATACCCATATTAGTAAGGAAGAAAGTCACCTTGACTTCGGGCATATCCTCGAGAATCTGGGAAAGAGGCTCTGCCTGGTAGAATCCGTCATCGAAGGTAAAGCTGGCCGCGCCAGAATAGCCATTCCAGGGGACTGTTACGAAGGGGCTTTTGACGGAAGCTGCTGAAGCAAGCCCGCAGATTACGGAAATCCCTAAAAATGCTTTTTTGATGATCCTGTTCATAATTTTCTTCCATTCCTAGGGAACAAAATACGATCTCAGGATGTTTTTTTTTCAAAAAAATTTCATTTCCAATATTACAAGATGTAAGAAAATTGTCATATTGTATGGATTCTGTTAATACGGTGTATTAACAAATGTTATAATTGGCCCGCTATGAGAAGAGATAAATTGGCTATATCTATTAATGGTGGTGGTGCGCTGGGCATTGGTCCGGTTGCGCTGATGTGTGAAATTGAAAAGAAGCTTGGGGAAGGCTGGATTTCTAAGAATGCTGCCGCTTTTGGTGGTACCTCTACCGGCGCTATCGTAGCGGCTTGCCTCGATGAGGGAATGTCTGCAGAAAAGATCCGTAAGTTCTACCGCGATAACTTGAAGGATATTTTCAAGAAATATTCCTTGTGGGAACGCATTAAGGATCTTAAAAAGCCGACTTATAATCATGCACGCTTGAAAGAACTTCTAATGGACTGCATGAAGGGTAAGTGCAGCGATTGGGAAAAACCGATTTTCATTCCCACAACTCGACTCAATGGTAAAAAGTCTGTAGAAAAGGTTTGGGACAGAGGCGATGCCGATGTGGATAAGTGGTTCGCGGTTCTTTCGTCCACTTGTGCTCCTACCTACTTTGACGTTGAAAAACTTGGCGATACTTGGTATGCCGACGGTGGCATGTGGGCAAATTCTCCCATTGCGGTTTTGAATGCAGGCTTGAAGAGAGCTGGTTTCCGCGACGATTACCGTATCCTTACCTTTGATACTGACATGGATATGATGGTTCGCGTTGAAGACAACCAGACCTTGCTTGGCTGGGGTAGCTACGTGCTTAATGAATGGGTTGCCCGTTCTGGCAAGAGTAGCGATTACGAAGTGATGGCTGACATTGGCCGCGAAAATGTCCATGTGCTTTCGCCGTCTGCAAATGGTAAAAAATACAAGTTGGACGATGTTGCCGATGACAAGCTGGATGAACTTGAAAAAATCTGGCGTGGTTATTTCACGGAACATGAAGAACAAATCATATCCTTCTTGCAAAACACCTAGAGATGACGGCATTGTCATTAAACACGGCACTCCCTTGGGGGTGCTTTGTTTATATTTTTTGGCATGAAAAAAGCTTTCTTGATTTTTTTATTCTTGAGCGTCTTAGCAGCTGCCCTAATATCTTTGGGAAGGAACTTGTCTAGTTCTTCGTTTGAAAATGCAGATGAATTGCATCCCTCTGTATCGAATGAGCACTACGACGATGTTGCAACAGCCGCAGATACGGCGAGAATAAAAATTTTAGGTTATGACAGAGATGGAAATGGTGTAAGGGATGACCTGGATTCTCTAATTGATGCGAAAATTCCAGACAGTCCTGAAAAGAGAGCCGCTTATCGCTATCTGGCTCGGGCCATACAGAATCAGTGGATTGCTTTTTATGATAATCCGCAAATGACGTATGAGGAAATGCATCCCTATGCAGTTTTTACCTCTTTGGGAATTGAACTTATTGGAGAGCTTAATGCTGAAGTAAATCTTGATTTTAGTCTTTTTGAAGCCAGTTTACTAAATACATTGGAACGGGTTATGTTTAGCGATGAAATTGACAGAATCTTTGTCGGAAAATATTTGCCTGTAGCGGTAAAATCAGATCGGCAATATTCCGATTTGGTATCCTTAGGAATGGGTGCGTTTAATGAAATTTTAGAACAAGAGAGGATGAAATAATGCGAGAAATTTTTTTGAGAAAGAGCAGAATTTTATTCGCATTTTGTTCGCTCATGTTGGTCTCGTGTGTTGATCCTTATAAGTGCGCTAATGAAATTAATACAAATTAAATTACGGTGATTAGCGTAATTTCAACAAAGCCGGTCAAGTCTGTTAAAGCATATATAGGCGACAAAGTTCTTTGCGAAGGCGTTAACGAATTACTCTATAGAAAAAATAAGGAAGAATTCCTAAGTTGGACGATGTTGCCGATGACAAACTTGATGAACTTGAAAAAATCTGGCGTGGTTATTTCACGGAACATGAAGAACAAATCATATCCTTCTTGCAAAACACCTAGAGATGACGGCATTGTCATTAAACACGGCACTCCCTTGGGGGTGCTTTGTTTATATTTTTTGGCATGAAAAAAGCTTTCTTGATTTTTTTATTCTTGAGCGTCTTAGCAGCTGCCCTAATATCTTTGGGAAGGAACTTGTCTAGTTCTTCGTTTGAAAATGCAGATGAATTGCATCCCTCTGTATCGAATGAGCACTACGACGATGTTGCAACAGCCGCAGATACGGCGAGAATAAAAATTTTAGGTTATGACAGAGATGGAAATGGTGTAAGGGATGACCTGGATTCTCTAATTGATGCGAAAATTCCAGACAGTCCTGAAAAGAGAGCCGCTTATCGCTATCTGGCTCGGGCCATACAGAATCAGTGGATTGCTTTTTATGATAATCCGCAAATGACGTATGAGGAAATGCATCCCTATGCAGTTTTTACCTCTTTGGGAATTGAACTTATTGGAGAGCTTAATGCTGAAGTAAATCTTGATTTTAGTCTTTTTGAAGCCAGTTTACTAAATACATTGGAACGGGTTATGTTTAGCGATGAAATTGACAGAATCTTTGTCGGAAAATATTTGCCCGTAGCGGTAAAATCAGATCGGCAATATTCCGATTTGGTATCCTTAGGAATGGGTGCGTTTAATGAAATTTTAGAACAAGAGAGGATGAAATAATGCGAGAAATTTTTTTGAGAAAGAGCAGAATTTTATTCGCATTTTGTTCGCTCATGTTGGTCTCGTGTGTTGATCCTTATAAGTGCGCTAATGAAATTAATACAAATTAAATTACGGTGATTAGCGTAATTTCAACAAAGCCGGTCAAGTCTGTTAAAGCATATATAGGCGACAAAGTTCTTTGCGAAGGCGTTAACGAATTACTCTATAGAAAAAATAAGGAAGACCTCCTTTATCATTATACCTATGATGAAGGGAAAATTGATTCTGAACGTGAGGATTGGTTTGTTGTATATGGATGTTATGTCATACATGATACAACCGTAAAGAATGGGAAGGTTTATTTTGATGTTGAGGAAAATGACAGTATAAATGTCCTTGATGTTGACGACTTGATAATGGGGAAAACACACATTTATGCAATTTCGTTGCAAGACACTGCGTGGCTTTTCGGTTACAAAAGTAGTTTATTGGTAAATGACGCTCAAAATTACGATTTTTCTGTTTAGTCTCGATTGGGCTGCCGTGATGGCTATTACTTTGTCTCTTTGCCGATGATAGAAGAGGACCTGTGCTTTGATGATTGAAATTTATCGGGGTTTTTAAGGGGTGTCCCCTTAGGAGTGGGGGTAGCGTAAAATTTTGCGCGGCCTGCTTTTTAGGCTGATTTGCGCAAAAGTTGGAGCGAGGGGGCGGCTGCCCCCCTTTTTGTTTTTTCTATCTGACAAGCTTTGCTTGCATTTAGTACGGCTCAATCATGCCATTTCACGCAAGCGTGAATGTCACGATGTTCGCCTTTTGCTAAATTTACGCCCGTATTTAATAGGGGGCTGTATGCCCCGAGGTAAACAATGGCAAAGTTATTCCGCGAAGTACAAAAGGAAGAAACCTTCCCGCAGATCGAAGAGCGCGTGCTCGGATTGTGGGATAAGGATGATAGCTTTAAGAAGTCTCTGGACAGCCGTCCGGAAACTGCACCCTATACTTTCTACGATGGCCCTCCGTTTGCAACTGGCCTTCCGCACTATGGTCACTTGCTGGCTGGTACCATCAAGGATATCGTTCCCCGTTACTGGACCATGAAGGGCAAGAAGGTTCCCCGCGGTTTCGGTTGGGACTGCCACGGTCTGCCTATTGAATCTCTGGTGCAGAACGAACTGGGTCTGGCTGGCGTTGCCGAAATCCAGAACCTGGGCGTAGACAAGTTTAACGAAACCTGCCGTAGCAAGGTTCTGAAGTACACCGGTGAATGGCGCAAGACGGTTCGTCGTATGGGCCGTTGGGTGGACTTCGACAAGGGCTACAAGACCATGGACAAGAACTTCATGGAATCTGTGTGGTGGGTGTTCAAGCAGTGCTTCGACAAGGGCCTCATCTATCAGGGCTACCGCATCCAGCCGTACAGCCCGGCTCTTGCAACTCCGCTTTCCAACTTCGAAACCAACCAGGGCTATAAGGACCGTCAGGACCCGTCCTTGACTCTTATCTTCCCGCTGGTTTCCGACGACGCTAAGTTTGCTGGTTCCAACATCCTGGTTTGGACCACCACTCCTTGGACTCTTCCTTCCAACTTCGCTATTGCAGTGAAGGCTGACGCCGAATACGTTTGCGTAGAACAGGACGGCAAGAAGTTCTGGGTCATGGGTACACGCGCTGGCGCTTACTTCAAGCAGCCCAACATTGTGGACAAGTGCATGGGTTCTGACCTTGCTGGTCTCAAGTACGAAGCTTTGTTCCACATTAGCGACGCTTACGCCACCGCAGAAGAACTGGCCAAGCGTTATACCATCTACGTTGCCGATTTCGTTAGCGACGAAGACGGTGCCGGTGCTGTGCATATCGCTCCTTCCTTCGGTGAAGAAGACTTCCAGCTGGGCGCATCTCTTGGCCTGGGTCTTTTTGACCCGCTGGATACCGAAGGCAAGTTCACCGACAAGGTCCCCATGTGGAAGGGACTGGGTGCAAAGGAAGCCGACAAGAGCATTATCGCTTACCTCAAGGAACAGGGCCGCGTGTTCAAGCACGAAACCTTCGTTCATAGCTACCCCCACTGCTGGCGTACCGGCGTGCCTCTGCTGTACCGCGCCCTCAAGACTTGGTTCTTGAAGATCGATGGCGAAGTTACCAATGCAGAAGGTGTCACCAAGACTTTGAAGGAATGGATGGTCGAAAACAACCAGACCGTGAACTGGGTTCCCGACCACATCAAGAGCGGCCGCTTCGGTAAGTGGATTGCCAACGCCCGCGACTGGAACCTTTCCCGTAACCGTTTCTGGGGTACCCCGATTCCTGTATGGATTGCTGACGACGGCGAAATGATCGCTGTGGGCTCCATCAAGGAATTGGCAGACCTTACTGGCGAAACTCTGGACGACTTGCACAAGCACTTCGTGGACAAGATTGTCATCAAGAAGGACGGCAAGGAATTCAAGCGTACTCCGGAAGTGTTTGACTGCTGGTTCGAATCTGGCTCCATGCCTTATGCTAGCCGCCACTATCCGTTTGAAAACAAGGAACTGGTTGAAAAGAGCTTCCCGGCTGACTTCATTGCCGAAGGCCTTGACCAGACTCGTGGTTGGTTCTACACCCTGACTGTTCTTTCTAACGCTCTGTTCCAGAAGCCTGCCTTCAAGAACGTGATCGTGAACGGTATCATCTTGGCCGAAGACGGTTCCAAGATGTCCAAGTCCAAGAAGAACTATCCGGACCCCAACGAACTTATCGAACGTACCGGCGCTGACGCTATCCGCCTGTTCCTCATTAACTCTGCTGCACTGAAGGCCGAAGACCTGCGCTTCTCTGAAGAAGGCGTGAAGGGTATCGTGAAGCAGGTGATGCTCCCGCTGTGGAACGCCGTTAGCTTCTTCGTAAGTAACCACAATGCCGACGCCGCCAAGGGCCAGCTGAACTGGAATCCGGGTGAAGTGGTGAAGTCCGAAAACGAACTGGACCGCTGGATGCTTGCAACCCTGCAGGATCTGGCCGCCAAGGTCGAAGTGGAAATGAAGGCTTACCGTTTGTACAACGTGGTGCCTGCAATCATCGCCGCTGTGGATGACCTGACCAACTGGTATGTTCGTCGTAGCCGCCGCCGTTTCTGGAAGTCTGAAAACGATGGCGACAAGAATGCAGCTTACGCTACCATGTACAAGGTGCTGGTGGACTTCAGCAAGATTCTTGCTCCGTTCCTGCCGCTCCTGGCCGAAGAAATCTACCAGATTCTCGTTCGCGAAGTGGATGCCAACGCACCTGTTAGCGTACACCTCTGCGAATTCCCCAGCGCTGACGAATCCTTGAAGGACGAAGCTCTGGTGCAGCGTATCGCAATGGTCCGCGGCATGGTGGAAATGGGCCGTGCAATCCGCGCTACGAACAACGTAAAGAACCGTATGCCAATTGCTAGCATGACTGTGGTGCCCCACGGTGCCGTAGAAAAGGATGTGGCAGAAACCATGAAGGACCTCATCCTCGAAGAACTAAACGTTCGCGAAATGAAGTTCCTGGAAGACGAAACCGTTCTGGTGAAGCTTTCTGCAAAGCCTAACTTCCTGGGTATCAAGGCCAAGGGTCCTGAATACGCCAAGAACATGAAGGTCATCTCTGCAAAGCTTAACAGCCTGAGCGCTGACGAAATCAAGGCTTTGCAGGGTGGTGAGACTATCAAGTTCGAATTTGGCGAAGTGGGTGCAGACTGCCTCATGATCCAGCGCATTGTGCCGGAAGGCCTTGCCGTGGATGCTGACAGCCACTTTACCGTTGCTCTGGACCTGAACGTCACCGACGACCTGCGCCGCGCTTGCGTCGCCCGCGAATTGGTGAACCGCATCCAGAACCGCCGTAAGGAACAGAACTACACCATCACTGACAAGATCGAAGTGACCTTGTTCTCTGACAGTGAAATGTTCAAGCAGGCAGTCGCTGAAAACGAAGCCTACATCATGGGCGAGACTCAGGCCGTTAAGCTGACCTGGGCTGCCGCCGCTGATGGCCTCGAAGCTAACGACGCTGACGGAGAGGCATTCAGCTTCACAACTGTTAAGGCATAAGGCTTAACAAGGCGAACGTCGCGAAAGTCATGCCGAGGTCGCTCGGCATCGGCTGAACCTAGCAAAACAAAAGTCCCCGAAGTTAAATGCTTTGGGGACTTCTTGTTTTTTTTAGAAAGATCACCGTCTGGAATGCGAGTTTTTAGGGCGTTTGAAATTTTCCTAATTATCCACAAAATGCTCGGTTTGTGGACTTTTGGTGAAGTACAGAAATCTGACGATTGTGTCAAGAGAAAAATTTTTTAAGAATTAGCCGTTTTCTAGGAGGTCGTTTGCTAAATACTTCGGAGATAGATTGTCAATCCCGTACATGCCTTGTTCAATCTGCTTTGCCAAGTTGCTTGTATAGTACAGGGCCATTGCATCTCTTAAAGGTATGTTCTTCAATGCGGCAACTTCCTTGATGATATCTTCCTCAAGGTTCTCGCGATATAAGGCTGTGAGGATTTTGTTATCCATCTACTTTTACCTCATAGCTTCGATTGAATTTTAAAAGAGAATCAATTGCAAGCTGTGTCACAAAACAGATCTGGTTGTTTTGTTGAAAATAGCGAAGCTCGGCTAAAGTTTTTTCTTTGTCCCATAGACCACGAAAGTACATGTCAATCGTCTTGAACACATCATCGTCAGCCACATTCCCGCAAATGATGTCAAAAGTCTGATTAAGATTTTCACCACGGCGACAGGCGCAAACGAAATCTAGCCACTTTTCATCAGCGGAATCAAAGTTTAGGCTTTTTAAAGGTTCAAAAGATTCACTCATGTCATAGACGTTTACGAAAGCTTTTTCACCATAACGAAGAGCCTTGCGCTTTGCCCATTTTTCGGCTTGTTTCTGAAATGTGGTGACATAAAACCCTTCGCCGAAATCAAGATATTTTTTAGAAAAACCGATTTGCGGTTTTTCAATGATTTTTGTGGAACCATGATAGACTATCATACGGCAACCCCGCGTTCACGAGCAAAGTCTGTCAGTTCAGCCGTGACAGCTTCGGATCCCATCGTGTGTAATGTGTCGTAACAGGGGATTAAATAGTCGTCTAGAATTTTCGTATCGTTCAAAACTGCATAAACCTCCGCTGGAGTTTTTCCCCAGGCAGAGGCCAACTTATGAATGACAAAAACAGAGAATTCTAGTTCCTTTGCGGTACACATATCTCATAAGATAACAAAAAATAAAATGAAAAAGGAGTGGGCTTTGGATATGAAAGGGCTTGAAAATAAAAAATCCCCGATGCCGGTGAGAGGCGTCGGGGAGGGGGCTTGTGATTATGGGACTGGGTGCTTAATTCCTAGAGCTTCATTCAGGCTGCCGGTGCGGTAGCCTTTTTCGTCGAGACGAACTTCTGCGAAGCCGAGGTTTTTGAGAGTCTGGATGATAAGTTCTTGATTTGTTTTAAACAGATTGAATTGCTCGGGGAGAAGTTCGATGGAAGCAGTAAGGGAGGTTGCGGGGGAGGCCTCGCGGCAGCGCACTCTGTATTGCACGAAACCTAAATCCTGCAGGAATTTTTCGGCGGTTTCGACCAACTGCAATTTTTGTCTTGTAATGATCTGACCGTAGGGTATGCGGCTGGCGAGGCAGGCGAATGAGGGCTTGCTTGCGGTGGGGAGGCTGAGTTCCCGGGAAAGTTCGCGGATCTCAGCCTTAGTGAGTCCGGCTTCTCGCAGGGGACTCTTGACGGAAAGTTCTGCGATGGCTTTCATGCCGGGGCGGTAATCCCCTTCGTCGTCCTTATTGCTGCCTTCGCAGACGACGAACTCATCTCGCACGGTGGCTTGAATGGATGAGAAAATTTGCCTTTTGCAGATATAGCAGCGGTTAGGTGGATTTTCTGCGAATCCTGGCACGGACATTTCGTCGTGAATGATGAATTGGTGGCGAATATTTTCGCGTTTGCAGAATGCTTCCGCTTCGTCCATTTCCGCCGCGGAAACCAGGAGGGACTTTACCGTAATGGCGATGGCGTTATCGCCTAAGGTATCGTGAGCTACTTTTAGAAGGAACGTAGAATCTACGCCGCTGGAATAGGCGATGGCCACCTTGCCATAGCTGCGGAGAATTTCCTGAAGACGTTCTTTCTTTTCTTGTAGATTCATGAGACCCTTTTTTGCGACGTTTATGAACTGCGGGAGCTGCAAGTTGTGTGTAGGCTGCGATTTACAAAAACGTCGCTGATGTTTTGAACCTTAGAATTTTGCGTTTGCCTTGGCGGCGTCGGAAACTTCGCGGTAGGTGACGCCTGCTTGGTCTGCAACTTTCTTGACGCTATCGAACTCCGGCTTGTACTTCACAATGTCGCCCAGCTCACATTTCTTGACGGTGACGGTTCCGTAAGGTGTTGCAATGTCAGCGAAACTGCGGTTCATGCAAGTGCGGCTTACGGGATAACGCCTGAGGCCAACCGTCGTTGTGTGGCGGAAAATTGCGGTTTCAATTTGCGGTAACTTTTCTTCGTCGGCAAGAACTCGCAGGATCACTGCGGGGCGGTTCTTCTTCATGTAGCAGGGAACGTAATGAACGTCTCTTGCACCGGATTCAAAAATCTTTTCCAAGGCAAGCCCCAATTCCTCGGGACTTTGATCATCGATGTTACATTCGATCATGAAAATATTTTCGCAACCTGCGGCGCGAACTTCAACATCTTCAATAATCTGTGCCCGCAAGAAATTGGCTCTTCCGAAATCTCGCTTTCCAAGGCCGATGCCTGTCTTTAAAATTTTGTACTGCTCCGGAAGTTTTTCGCTGGTGCGTAGTGCGGCTACGATGCCAATGCCTGTAGGGGTGACCATTTCGCCCTTGGTATCGGTAACGTGCAGGGCGATGCCTGCGGCCTCTGCGATACTTGCAACGGCGGGAACGGGAATGGGAAGCATTCCGTGCTGAGTCTGCACAAATCCGGAGCCTTCGTTAAGCCCTGTCACCACGCACTTTTCGATGCCGAATTTTTCTCGCAGGTCGTCAACAAGAACGGCCACCGCCATAATGTCGACGATGGAATCAATGGCGCCAACTTCGTGGAAGTGGACCTCTTCAACAGCGACGCCGTGGGCCTTTGCTTCGGCTTCTGCGATAATGCGGAAAATTTTCTTGGCGGTATCCAGGGCGTTGCTAGAAAATGCGGGTGCGGCAGGATTGTGTTCTGCGCAATGTCCGGCGGCATGTTCTAGAATGTGGTAAACTTCTGCCAGGTGGCGGTGCTCATGGTGGTGACCATGTTCGTGATGATGCCCTTCGCAATGATCATGATGGTGCTCGTGATTATGCTCGTGGTGATATTCCACGTAACCTTCTTCGTGAGCGTCCACATGGTCTGCGCTTTCTTCACCGTGATGGGTGTGGACATGAACGTCAAAGTTCATCCCTGCGATGCTGTAGGAATTGCCTCTTTCAATATGACAATGCATTCCTTCCAGGTGCATGGCGTGAATTGCATCTTCAAGCCTTTCGCGGGATGCGCCTAAGTCTAGCAAGGCGGCAACAGTCATGTTTCCGCTGATACCACAAGATCCATCAAGATAAAGATATTTCATAATTCTTCAAGTCCGCGGCGCTCTCAGTCGCATTGAAATTTTTGATTCGTCTGCGTTTTACTTTTTGATGCGTAACATTCTCACTGCACTGACGGCGGCGCCATAACCGTTGTCGATGTTCACTACGGAAACCCCTTCCGCGCAGGTGTTCAGCATGGTCAAAAGCGGGCTCAGTCCGTTGAAGGATGCTCCGTAGCCAACAGAGGTTGGGACTGCAATCACGGGGGCTTTTGTAAGTCCTGCGATAACGCCTGCCAATGCGCCTTCCATGCCTGCAACAGCAATAACGACATCGGCCTTGCGGATTTCATCCATCTTTGAAAGAAGTCGGTGAAGGCCTGCGATGCCTACGTCAAAGTGGCGCTCAACCTTGGCTCCGAAAAATTCTGCGGTCTGGGCGGCTTCTTCGGCGATGGGCAAGTCGGCGGTTCCTGCACAACATACGGCTACGGAATCTTTAAGTGAACGGCCTGCTCTCGCGACTTTCGCATTCGCAGATCTTTTTGCGGTCCTCTTAACCTTCATGGTCAAGATTCTGGAAGTCTCGTCGTAACGAATTGCCGGTGCGTTCGTGGCCCCGCTTTTACCAGATGCGCCATTCAACATTTCTTGTACAAAATCAGCTTGTTCCCTAGTGCATTTTGTCCCCAGTACAGAACACCCGTTTTTGGCGAAGGTTTCAAGAATCTTTAACAGTTGTTCCTTGGTCTTGCCGGGGCAGAAAATGGCCTCGCTGGTGCCGGTTCGGTTCTCGCGGCTTACATCCAGCTTTGCAAAACCGATATCGTCAAACTTTTCATCTTTCATACCCTAAATATACAATCTAGAGTTTACTCTAACACAAGAGATGAAAAATCTTTTTTGCATAAAATGATTTTTTTTTCGGTCCTACTACCTAGTAGAATAAAGTCTAATAAAATGTTTGTCGCAAATGTAATTGGGTGCTATGAGGCTACCCCTAACTATGAAAAATTGGGCTATGGAAATAACTATATTTTTCATATTGCAATTTGACATTCTTCCGTGGCTCATAGTTGATTGATCATGAAAAAAATACTACTAATCATTACTTGCTTGTTTTTGTGGAATTGCGGAAATTGTGGTCACGCCAAGAGTTATTATATATTTGTGGAGAAAAGATCGAAAATAGTCAAGTTCGACAGTACCTTTGTGAAGGTTGCAGATATTACTGGGGGAAACATAGACCTGAATTCGGAGGGAATTTTGGAAAGGTACTTTGAAATGATCCAAGTTTATTTGGATAGTACCAAATATGGAAAGACTCTCCCCAAAAAAGTAACGGGGACGTTTTTTAAAGGGCAAGAAGAAGTTGTAATTGATTCTGCAAATATCTACACTAGGGAGACTGTCCTTGGAGCGGGAATATTTGTACAGCAAAAAATTATCGGAGATGAAACTCGATTGAAATTGGTAATCTACAAAGATAATGAAGATTCTGAGCCTTTGATTTTGGAGTTCGATATTGAGCAAAACAGTTGGAAGGAAAGACGTTCTAGCTGCCTTGCTGAATATCTTCTATTATAATGCTTGTTTTAACTTTTGGTGTATCGTAGATGATTGGTCTAACCTAATTTTTTGAGGGTTTAGACCTTTTTTTTGAAAAAAGTTCTTGCATTAGAGTTGACTCTAGGTATTATATTTCAAGTGATAAATATTTTAATACAGGAGTACTTATGTGCTGTTTTGTCGCCCCCATGGCTGAAGCCATCGTTACCACCGTCACCACCATCGTTTTGGAACACACGGACAAGTCCGCCAAGCAGGCTGGTGAACTTCAGGTTGCCACCAAAAAGCAGGCTGTCTGCAAGAATCTGAAGGTCCTTTCCAAGATGCTTTGGGGCGGTTCTGTTCTGTTGGCTTTTGAACATGTCTGGCACGGCGAACTGCAGGCCTTCTATCCGTTTTTGACAGCGGCTTCTAGCCCCGAGGCCATGAGCCAGATGTGGCATGAAGTCGCTACCGTAGGTACGTCCATGGCCGGCCTTGTAACAGTCGCATGGGCTGCCCTCACCGCATTCCGCAGCAAGTTCCACAAGGCTGTTCCTGCAGAAGTAAAGGCAGGTAAGTAATGACCCTTCTCATCACTGTTTTTGCAGCGATTATCTGCACCGCTCTTTGGTACCGCGATGTTGAGAACAAGATGCGTCTTTCTCCCTTGTGCTACATGTACTGGGGCGCATCCCTCATGTGGTTCGTAGATGCCATTTTTGAATATGCAGAACTTCGCGCTGAATTTTTCACCCCGGCTGCAGGCGACATGCTGAATGACGCTTTCCTGGGTTTCTCCGCTGTGGCATTTGGCCTTGTGATTTGGCTTGCCATGCTCCTCATTAAAGACCCCAAGGGTCGTTTCCATAAGGTGGCTTAAATGGACCGTCGTGATTTTATAAAGACTGTAGGTTCCGCTGCACTCATTAGCGCCATGGCTACACCCGTTTTTGGTAAGCCCAAGAATCAGGAAGTAAAGGAAGCGGGCAAGGATGTTTCCAACGTCTACTTCACCAAGGATCTTTCTGCTGAAGGTCTAATCAAACTTTATAACAAGGTGAACCAGAACATTTCCGGTAAGGTGGCCATCAAGGTTCACACCGGCGAAAAGAATGGCCCCAACATTTTGCCCCGCGAATGGGTGAAGGCTGTGCAGGCCCTGATTCCCAATTCCAACATTGTGGAAACCAACACCTACTACCATCCCAGCGACCGCGATACTACCGAAAAGCATCGCGAAACCTTGAAGGTAAACGGCTGGACTTTCTGCCCCGTGGACATCATGGACGAAGAAGGTACGGTGATGCTCCCTGTTCCTGGCGGCAAGCACTTTAAGGAAATGAGCATGGGCGGCCACATCGTGAATTACGATTCCATGGTGGTGCTGACACACTTCAAGGGCCATACCATGGGCGGTTTCGGCGGTTCCCTCAAGAACATCGCCATCGGCTGTGCCGACGCCAATGTGGGCAAGAAGATGATTCACGAAAAGATGGAAGATCCGGATTATAATGCAAAGCCGGAACTTTACCCCAAGTGGAGCAATAGCGGCAAGCGCTTCATGGAAGCCATGGCTGAATCCGGCAAGGCAACCGTCAATCACTTTAAGGGCAAGATGTGCTTTATCAATGTGCTGCGCCGTATGTCCGTGGACTGCGACTGTGCTGGCGTTGGCGCTGCCGAACCCACCTGCCGTGACATCGGTATCCTTGCTTCCACCGATATTCTCGCTGTGGACCAGGCCAGCGTAGACATGGTTTACAAGCTGCCCATTGGCGAACTGAAGGATATCAAGGAACGTATCGAAACTCGCGAAGGCCTGCATCAGCTCCCTGCCATGGAAGCTCTGAAGATGGGCAACCGCAAGTATCGTATTATTGAATTCTAATAAGAAGGCCGTTATGGATCGTCGTGATTTTCTGAAGGCTTCTGCAGGTGCCGTTGCTGTAGCTGGTCTTGCAAGTGCTGCAAACGCCGCTAACGCTGCTCCTGCAAAAAACTCCAAGGAGGACAAGGTGTCTACCGTCTATTTTACCAAGGATCTCAGTGCCGCTGGCGTTCTGAAACTTTACGAAAAGGTGAAACAGAACATCTCTGGCAAGGTGGCCATCAAGCTCCACACTGGCGAACCCAACGGCCCGAACATTATTCCCCGCGAATGGGATGAAGCCTTGCAGAAGGCTATTCCCGACAGCACCATCGTAGAGACCAACACCCTGTATCAGGGCGGCCGCTATACTACCGCAGATCACCGCAAGGCTCTCGAAGTCAATGGCTTTACCAAGTTCACGGTCGTCGACATTATGGACGAAGACGGCGAAACTCCTATTCCGGTGAAGGACGGCTATTGGCTGAAGGAACTGCATGTAGGTAAGCACATGCTGAACTACGATTCTATGGTGGTATTTACCCACTTCAAGGGTCACGCCATGGGTGGTTTCGGCGGTTCCATGAAAAACATTGCTATCGGCTGTGCCGGCGGTCAGATTGGCAAGCGTGAAGTCCACCTGAATACTTCCGACGTGAACGCCTCTGCCGACTGGATTATGGGCGCCAAGTTCATGGAACTGATGGGCGACTCCGCCAAGGCAACCTGCGATCATTTCAAGGGCAAAATGTGCTTCATCAACGTGTTACGCCGTATGTCCGTGGACTGCGACTGCGCCGGTACAAGCGCCGCAGAACCCACCTGCCGTGACATCGGTATCCTTGCATCTACCGATATTCTTGCTGTGGACCAGGCTAGCATCGATATGGTCTATAAACTTCCGCCTAAGGAACTTGCTGACCTGAAGGAACGCATCGAGTCCCGCGAAGGCTTGCATCAGCTTGACGCCATGGAACACCATAAGATGGGTTCCCGCAAGTACAAACTGGTGGAAGTTTTGTAATTTTCCATTGAACGGAAATTTCTATAACAAGTGCCGAGGTTAGCATGTCTCTTGGAATTCCAGAAATCATCCTGATTGTTGTTGTGGTTTTGCTGCTGTTCGGTGGCAAGCGCATTCCTGAACTGGCCCGCTCTCTTGGCCGTGCCCAGCACGAATACAAGAAGGCAAAGGACGCCCTGAAGGAAGAAGCAGAAGACCTGCAGAAGACTGTCGAAAAAGTCGGCGAAGCTGAAGCGAAAAAGGAACAGGGCTAAAGCCCTTTGAGGTCGCTTCGCTTTGAGCTGTGAGGGACGGAGGCTTTGCCTCCTTGAGGTGGAAAAAATGAACCTCAAAGGCGAGAATCGCCGACCTCATACCTCAAAGGTGCGTAGCACCGAGCTCATACCTGCATGAAAAAAGAAGATCAGGAACAGACGTTGGTCTCTCACTTGGAGGCCTTGCGTACGGCGCTGATTCACTGTTTTGTGGCGCTAGGCATCGGGATTATCCCGATGTTTTTGTTGTCGTCCTATATTCTTGACTGGTTCAGCGCGGAGCTTGTTGCTCAGAGCGGCGCGACTCTTCATTATTTCTCACCCATGGAAGTATTCTTGCTGCAGTTGAAAATTGCGGCACTGACGGATTGCGTTGTCTGTTCTCCTTACATTGCCTGGAATCTTTGGAAATTTATACTGCCAGGTCTCTATGAAAATGAACGAAAATTTGTTCGTTCCATTGTGTGGATTACTAGCGGACTTTTTATTTCAGGTGTCGTGTTCTGCCTGGGAATTTGCTTTCCGCTGGTGGTGCGTTTCGGTATGAGTTTTGAAAGCGAAACTCTACAGCCAATTTTTGGAGTAGAAAATATCGTTACATTGGCACTGTGGCTGTCGCTAGCTTTTGGTTGTATGTTCCAGTTCCCGCTGGTGACTTACGCTCTGATTCGCTCTGGCGTTGTTTATTACGAAACAGTCTGTCACGCACGCCCTTATGTGGTGGTGGGCATCCTTGTGTTGGCCGCTTTGCTGACTCCGCCGGATATTATCAGCCAGCTGATTCTGGGTGCTCCTACCTATTTACTTTTTGAAGCAGGCTTGTTTGCCGCACGAAAGTATAAAGGTGAGCAGTTCAAGGAGTGTGGCGAAGAGAATTCTCCCGTTCGCGTGGAACCGAAAACTCAGAAATCGCGCAGCACCCAAGATTCCGCGACGCAGAAATCTGCAAATAAAGATTCCCAAGACGATGTGGATTTTACAAAACCGACTTCTCCGTATCAAGTTGGAACTGAGCGGAACGCCAACGACTGGAAACCATTTTAAAATTGAGGTAACAAGATGAAAGTTTTATTGATTAACGGAAGCCCCCGCAAGAACGGCAACACTTTTACCGCCCTGAACGAGGCTGCAGAACAGCTGAAGAAGAACGGCATCGACAGCGAAATCGTATGGATCGGCAACAAGGCTGTTCGCGGTTGCATCGCCTGTAACGTCTGCAAGACCAAGGGTAATTGCCGCTGCGCCTTTGACGAAGACATCTGTAACGAAGTCATCGCCAAGATGGAAACCAGCGACGCATTGATCGTTGGCTCTCCGGTTTATTGGGGTCAGCCCAACGGTTCCGTACTTTCCCTGATCCAGCGTATGGCTTATGCTGCCGGAGCCCATTTCCAGGGTAAGCCCGCCGCCGCTGTTTGCTGCTGCCGCCGCGGAGGTGCAACTGCTGCATTCCAGACTTTGCAAATGCCTTTCCAGATGCTGAACATGCCTATCGTTACTTCCCAGTATTGGAACATCGCCTACGGCCGTGCCGAAGCGGAATCCGCCCAGGATACAGAAGGCATGCAGACCATGCGCACTCTGGCAAACAACATGGCTTATATGCTGAAGAAGTTTGCCACCGGCACCGCCGAAAAACCAGCCAAAGAAGATTGGCAGCCCATGAACTTCGTGCGATAAGATTCAACTTTTCGCCCTAGCACATAGATTCATTTTTTGAAAAGTCGCCCGCTGAAAATGTGAGGCGATTTTTTTGCGTCTTACCCCTTGACCTTGAGTTAACTCTAGGTGTTGTATTGGAGGGTATGAAAAAGCTTTTACTGAAAATCCTGCCAATCTTTATTCTTGCAAATATGACTTTCGCTCAGAAGCCCTTCGATACCCATTCCCACATGATTCCGAAATCCTATCGTGATTATCTGGTAAAACATGACGCCCTTCTTGATGAAGATTTTCCCATTCCCCAGTGGAGTCTTGAAAAGCATATCAAGTTTATGGATGCCGCCGGCATACAGACTTCCGTTTTAACATTGCCTGCGCCGCAACCTTGGTTTGGTGACAGCGTTGAAAGCGCTCAGCTGATCCGCAAAATACATGAGGAAATGGCTGAAGTGAAGGCTATACATAAAGGCCGATTCCTTTTCTGTGCCACCTTGCCATTGCCTGATGTCGATGCAGCTATTCGCGAAGCCATTTATGCTCTTGACATCTTGCACGCCGATGGCGTTTAGCTAGCCTCTAATAGCCGCGGGCTTTATTTGGGAGATCCCGCGCTTGACCCACTTATGAAGGTGCTGAATGAACGTGGGGCGGTTATCATTTCCCACCCTCACAAGCCTTCTGCCGTAAATAAGGAATTGACTTCTGTTGTGCCGCTGGCTTCCTACGAATATCTGGCGGAAACCTCTCGGGCGGTGTTGAATATGGTGGGCCACAACATTACGGTTCGGTTCCCGAAGTTGAAAATCGTGGTGCCCCACTGCGGTTCTTTCTTGCCGCTGGCCGTGCCTCGCATGCAAAGCCTGATGCCCGTCATGAATAACGTCGGGTATTTGAAAGGCGTTGATATTGCCAAGAATTTGGAAGCTTTCTACTACGATTTGGCAGGGGCTGCAACTCCAGAAACCATTCGTGAACTTTTGACAATTACCACCCCCGACCATCTACTTTATGGAACGGATTATCCCTACGTCGCAGAACCGGTTCTGATAAAGAACTTGTCTATTCTAAAGAAAAACCTGCAAGAAATTGTTCCTCAAAATGTAGAACAGGTCCTGTACAAAAATGCGCAGAACCTGTTTGAGAAGTAATTGATTTTTATTTGATATTCTGGTTCGGTTTCTTCTCTTTAAATCCGAACAACATCTTCGGATGTTTTTCGTTATACATAAAAGTCATAAAAGCGAAGGAATATTCCGATTTGACACAAAGTGACAGCTAAAATGGGTTATATTTAGGTTGTGCACAGTGTTTTTGACATAATTCCAGCTGATTTCTTCACAATTCTTGGTCGTCGCAACCCCAACAGGGCTGTATATTCAGAACTTTTACTGAAAATATATGGTCTTTTTGAAGATGAAATTTCGTATAGAATCGTGCGTGATATCGTCCGTGATACGATTGCCGCATTCTTACTAGAAAACCACATTGAGATCCAGGAAGATGATTCTTCAGTGTCTCCTGTAGAATCTGATTGGAATGGCAACGCTAATTTTATTATTCGGCGTTTTGTGGATGCTGGTTGGCTAGAAGAAGAGACGGATGATTCTTCATTGGAAAAGACCATTGTGATGACGGATAACGGTCTTGCCTTGGCTCAATTTATTGAAAATCTAAAGAATCCTGTTCGCTCTGAATTTTCAGTCTCCATCTATACGATTTATAATACTTTGGAACATTGGGCTCAAGGCGAACAAAATCCTTATAAATTGATTTTGACCCCGGTGTATGATGAAGCTCGCAAACTGTCTTCGGCTCTGAAGAAACTCGCCACCTCCATCAAAAAGATTATTGAGGGAATGCTCCGTGAAGGAACCCTGGTCAGTTTGACTGAAAATATTATCAAATATTGCGATGGGGACTTTATTAAGGAATATTCTCGTCTTGTTCAGCAACAAAATATCCATCTCTATCGTGAGAAAATATCCAGACGGTTAGAAGAATTTAAAGGTCTTGGTTATTTTGGATCTCTTACCCAAAGTGTCATGGATGAAGACGGTTGCACAAGAGCCTTTGCTGAAGAAAAAGTTTTAAGGATGCTTGATAGCACCAGACGTTTTCTCCATGACGATTATAACAAGATTATGAAACGCATTAAGGATCAGATTAATGCGTATATCAAGATTGCCGTTGCTCGTGAACGAATTCTTCGAAATAAAGGCCGGGATAACCGTGGAAATGTTGAAGAAACGGTTCGATATTTGGTCCAGAATCTAGAAGACGACAAACTGAACAAGATAGATGATGAAATTCAGTATCTCTTCCATATTCATGATTATGAATTTATAGACAGATCATCGCTGCACTATCCGCATAAAAACCAAAGTGCTCAATCGAATATTGAGACTGACCTTGTCGAAATGAGTGTAGAAGAGCGTGAACGTCAAAAAATTCAATTGCAGAAGGAATCGCATAATCCGTATTCCAAGGAATTAATGGCGAAATTCCTAGAAAACCAATCAATTAATGGAAAGATTGACAGTTCTAATCTTCGATTGAATGAGAAAAAAGATGTTCTTGCGTCTATGGCAGCTGTGACTTACGCTCGCGATAATGGTTATTTGGTAGAAACCGACGAAGATTTTATTGAATCAGAAGAATTTAAGGTTCGACATTGGAGGGCAAAGAAAAATGTCAACAATTAATGAAATGTGGGATGACCTTACTTCCTCGGAACAATTATTGTTCAAAAAATGTTGCCGCCGTCTTTTGAAAGAAACCTTCATTGTCCGCGATATGGATGAAGATAACCGCAAGATGTTCTTCTTTGTTAAATCGAATGAAGGACTATTCTCGGATTATCTTAACTTGATTGGCTTTGATATTATTGTGAAGGATAATGGGGTTGTGATGCTCCAAAATGACAGCTCCGATGTTGTTGTTTCAAAGCAAAAATTCAATAAATTCCAGAGCATCATTCTTTGCTGTTTGTGGACCTTGTATATGGACAAGATTCAATCAGGATCACTTTCCAAGCAAATTACGACGACTTTCCCAGAACTGAATGCGGAATTGGAGAAGTTTGAGTTTAAGGGTGCTTTTGATATTAAGAGCAATCTTAAAACAGCGTTGCAACTTTTTGCAAGATATAATTTGATTTTTGTCAATTGGAATGCTGCGGATAATGAACGTGTGATTGTTCTTTATCCGTCGATTCAATTCGCTTTAGATGAATCTGAATTCGCCACATTTGTCGCTGGTGTTCGCGAAAAAATGTTGAATGCCGGTCCTCAAAACGAAGATGTTGTAGAAGATAACTTTGATGCAGAAGGGGAGGAGGAATAATCATGGAATTCCGTAAAACCGCAAAGAAACTTCTTCTATTAAACTGGTCTTGTTTTCAGAATGTTTGCATTGAATTAGGTAGTTCAACCCTATTTACGGGTGTTAATGGCACAGGAAAGACTACAATTCTTGATGCAATGTCTTATTTGCTATTCGCTAATACGCAGTTTAATCGTGCTGCTGACGACAAGGAACGAACGGTAAATGCTTATATCCATGGCGACCGAAAGACAAATGGCTCTGATCGATATCTTAGAAAAGATGCCGTTGTCAGTTATATTGTCATGGAATTCAATTCTCCTACAGAAGGCGATTTTGTCGTTGGGGTGAATATTGAATCCCGATCTGCACAGGATTCTGCGGAATCAAAATGGTTTATCTTCCAAAATGCAAAGATTGAGGATTTTAACTTTAGATCTGTTGAAAATGGAAGGTTAAGCATTGCTAGCGGAAAGAATCTTACTAGAAAGGGAATTCCTGTAAAGGCTTCGGAGATGCTTGGCCGAGAAAAGGCCAAACCTGCAATTGCAAGAGCTTTAGGCCTTCGAATAAGTGATGGAGACTTTAAGAAGTATGTCGAAAAAATCTTAAAGATGATGGCTTTCAAGCCAGAAAAGAATGTTGAAAAGTTTGTGAAGGACTCTGTACTCGTTCAGAACGACGTTAACTCTTTGCAGTCTTTGAGGGAGCAGAAAAACCACTATTCTGAAGCACTTCAGGTGTTGGAGAATAACCAGAAGCGTAAAGAACTTTTGGAGAGAATAGAAGTAGCAACATCTTCTTACGAAAAACAACTGAAATATATGAAGATTCGTAAGATGATGTATAGCTATCAGTATCTTCAGAAAGATAAACAGGATTTGGAAAAGCGCGAGCTTCTGTCGAAGACGTTTGTACTTGAACAGGGACAATTGGAGTCACAGAAGAAAACTGTTGAAACTGAATTAGAAACCGCTCGCGAAAATCTTACTAAAGTTAAGGATTCCAATAGAACGCTTAGTGATTCACTGGATGATAAAAATGAAGAGTTGAAGAAGTGCAAAGAAAAGATTAAGGAATGTGAAACCTCTATTGCGGCTCTAAAAAATCTTCAGGTTGCCATTACACAATTGCTTCCTCAAATTGAAAATGACATTTCGGTTTCTAAAGAATCTCAAGAAATACTTAAGAATCTAGCGGAAGATGGAATTGATGCTTCTGAAAAGCAGACTCAATTTATTGAATTAGGAAATCAAATTCAAACTGTTAGTGAAGAGTATACTGCAAATAAGGTTCGTTTAGAAGATAGAAGAGATGAGTGTAAGAAAACTCTTGCTGAGATTGAACGGAATATCAAGGATTTGCAGGCTAAGAAAGTTATTTTCCCAAAAGATGCTGAAAATGCAAAATGCTCTATCCAGGAAGAATTTAACAGCCGCTCCATAAAGTCTGAAGTTCGCTTTTTTGCCGAATTAGTGGAGGAAATCAAGGATGAAAGCTGGCGCTTGGCTATTGAAACGTTCCTTGGCCGTAAACGTTATTTCTTGATTGTTGATGACGAATATTGCGATGTCGCTCTGAGAATCCTTAAAGAAAAAAAACTCACAAATGCAAATGTGGTTTTGTCTGATAAAATTCCGGATAGTGACATTGAAAAAGATTCTGCTGCAGAAATTCTTGAAATCAAGAATAAAGCGGCTCGAAAGTACGCCAATTATTTGCTGAATGGAATTCATCTTTGCCATACCATCGAAGAACTTCATGATTACCCAAAGGGTGGATTAATGAAAGACGGCATGCTAGCAAAGAGTTATGCAGCATCTATGATGAAAATTAATGATGTTGATCCTTGTTTAGGCGAAAAAGCTGTTGAAATACTTTTGAAAAAAAGAGAGAGTGAAAGGGAACAGCACTTTGCAAAGTTGCGTAATCTTACTGAGCAAATCAACGAATTAAGCGATTTGCTACGCTTGTGTGGTAACATTGAGTGGGATCCCGATGAATATGATTTCGAGGCTGTAGAAAAAATAAGGCTATTGAATGGTAGACTTGGACAGATTGTAAATGAAATCGAAATTCTTAAGAATAGCCCAGAAATGCTACGCGCTATGCAAGAAATTGAAATGGCAGAGAAGAAAGTCGATGAATTCGATCGTGAAAGGTCGCGTTTAGAAAGAGATTTGGGAAAGAACGAGTCTTCCCAAAATAACAATGCTCTGGCAATTCGAAATTTGATTCAAAGCATAGACATGAAGACGGCTGACTATCAAAAGCTTGTACAAGAAAATCTCGAACTAGAACAGGAAATGCTTAACCAGTATGATCAGATGAGGAAACAGCAAAACAATTTTTTAGTCATTGCTGAGAAGACGGTGAAAAATGCAGTATCTGATTTGAATGATAAAGAAAAAACTCTTGAAAACATTCAACTTGAATACAATAAACTTGCTGGAAAGGATTTGAACGAACGTGGTGTTGCTTACATCTGGTTCTATCGAGAAGAGTATCGTGATATTGCCAATGCAAAACTTGATGAGGCGAAAAATAAACTTGAAGACGCTTCCACAAAGCTCCGCAATGCGTTCCTCCATGATTTTATTGCAGAATTAAAGGAAAATATCGAAAAAGCTAGAGAGGAAATTGATATTATCAATAAGGAACTGAAGAAGATTCCTTTTGGTATTGATTTTTATCAATTCAAAATGGAAGAAAGACCAGACCGAAAAATTTTCTTTGATATTTGTAATAATCTTGAAAGCTATATCAATCAGGATTTTTTCAATCCGATGAAGGTTTCTCAGGATAAGTTTAACGCAGATGTGCAGAAATTCCTAGACGATATTCTACAACAAGGTTCTGATGAAATGGAATATTCTGACTATAGAAACTATTTTGTTTATGACATGAGCATTCGTCGTAAAAATGGTGAAGAGATGGATCTTTCTCAGAAGCAAGGCTCTGCAAGTGGTGGCGAAAAGCAAACTCCGTACTTCATTATTCTTGCCGCCAGCTTGATGCAGTTCTATCCCAAGGAAAAAAATTGTGCTCGTGTAGCGTTCATTGATGAAGCTTTCTCCGCCCTGTCAAAGGAACGTATTGAGCAGATGGTGAAATTCCTGGAGGAAAATCATTTCCAAGTATTCTATGCTGCACCTCCAGAAAAAATAGACAGTATCGGTAGCCATATTGATAATACGGTGGCTTTGTATTCTGATGGTAAATACACCTATGCAGAAGAAGGTATCAGGAAGTCTGCGGTATGAATTTAAACAAGCGACAAAAACTTATTCTTGATAAGCTTTTAAAAAAATATGAGAACAGTAAAAGCTATAAAGGTGAGAATTCTGTTCGTCAGTCTTTTGCTGTAGAACCATCTAAGATCTTTGAGAAATATGAAGATGATTTTGCTGATCTTGATGAAGTTAGGAACTTTGAGCAAGAGGTTGCGGGGCTTCAGCAGTCTGGCTTGATAGATATCGTTTATAAAGATAATCATATTGCCAAGATCATTGCTATTGACGAAGAAAATGTCTGGAATCAACTCAGAAATATTCTTGGTGTAAAGGAGAAAAAGATTCTTTTACAGGAATCCTTAGATTTTTACACATCATGCCTTGACAAACATGCTGTTATAAAAAACTTTTGCGATGTTCAAATTGAACGAATCTATCAAGGTAAGAAAGAATTATACCCACTTGAATCAGTAAAGATTATTGTAGCGTTCCTTGATTATATCTTAAATAACCAGCAAGAAATTCTTGAACGCGAGCTTTCCATAGAAGTTGCTCATGATTCGAAAGTGTGGGAAAAGTCTTATAGATCACAAGTATGCAAGATATTACGAGAGAGCGGATGCTTTGATGAACTAGCCTCTCAGGAATCGGAAATCAAAGAATTTGAAAAGAAAATCCTGGAAGAATTGAACGTCTATCCAAATCCTTCATATGTGCATTTTAAAGGTAATGCGAAGATTATCTTTGATAATGGGGATATTGTAAGCGTTTTACGAGATAGACCGCTTGCGTTGCCGTCTACGATTCTGAACTCAATAACAAAGATTGAAATTTTTGAAAAAAAGTTGATGACGGTTGAAAATTTAACGTCGTTCAATCGTGTCCAACATGATAATTCTTTCTTCGTGTATTTGAGTGGCTACCATAATACTGCAAAACGAAAATTTATTCAGCTAATTAAAAATCAAAATGAAACATTGGAATTCTACCACTTTGGTGATATAGATCCCGATGGACTTTTGATATTAGAAAATCTTAAGTACAAAACAGGTATTGACTTTCAACCATTCTGTATGGGCGTTGAACAGCTCAAGAAATACGAAAGGTATTGTAAGACGCTTGTAGAGAACGATACAGTTAAAGCGGACGGCCTGATTAAATCCGGAAAGTATGTTGAAACAGTTCAGTATATGTTGGATAACAATGTAAAGTTGGAACAAGAAATCATCAGTTGGAATGAAAAGTAACAATGGAAAATTGCTAAAGGATATTACTTTATTTGTATTAGCGATTGTTCTAGCTGAAACTAGCAAAGCCTTGACCGTCTTGCTTGAAACAAATAAAATAGGTATATTTCTGCGATATGAAAGAAACTGAGAATGCGAAAGCCTATTATTATTTTGATGAGGCCGGGGATCCAAATATTCTGGGTCATCATGGGGTGAACCTTGTTGAAAGTGGAGTTGCAAGCAAGGTTTTTATGGTAGGTTACCTAGAAACAAAGAATCCTAAGGGACTAACCAAGTCTTTAAACGCTTTGCATAAAGAAATTTGTGAAGATGAACTTTTACGGGAAATTCCTTCTATGGAAAAAACAAAAGTCGCTTTTCATGCGGCAAAGGATTGCCCTGAAGTTCGCGATAGGGTTTTCCGTTTGCTTAAAAATCTGGATTTCACCTATTATTGTGTAGTCCTCCAAAAAAGGGAGGAATTCTTCAGAAAGCGTTTTGAATTCAAGAATACAGAAATTTACAAGTACGCGGTTAAAAATCTGCTTGAAAATCGTTTGCACCTATATTCTGAAATTGACTGTTATTTTTCTTCATTGGGAAATGTTGTTCGCAAGGACACTATGCAAAGTGCCATTGATTCTGCAATTGACGCTTTCAGCAGCAAATGGCATTACGAGAACAAAAATTCAATAAGGATTTTTATTCAGCAAGCGTCAGAAATACCTTTGCTGCAGGCATCCGACTATGTTCTTTGGACCATTCAGCGTGTTTATGAAAAAAAAGAATATCGATTCTATAATTACTTGAAAGATAAAATCAAGATTGTCCACGACATTCTTGATTTCAAGTATTATTCTTCTAAGAATCCCATGGTAAAATAAAAAATGGACCCTTGTATAAGGCTAGGTTTCTTTCGAAACGCATGGCATGAAGCCCGCTTTCACCTTATTAGGACCCAATAACTGTAATCTAACAAAATTTTAGTTAAAAGTCAACCCCGAAGAATTCATGATTCGGCTGAACAAGAATGAATTCGACGAACTGGTCGCAAAATGCGATCGGTTTCGCCGCTGAGCTAGCCAGATTCTCCACGATGTTCTTGATTTCAAGTACTACACTTCCTTAATCACCTTCGCAGGAACGCCGCCTACCACCGTGTTGGGGGCGACGTTTTTGTTTACTACGGCTCCTGCCGCAACAATGGCTCCGTCACCGATGGTTACGCCCGGGAGAATGGTGGCGTTGGAACCGATCCACACGTTTTTACCGATGTGGATGGGCTTGGGGTACATATCTCCGCGGTGTTCCGGTTCGGGAGCGTGATTCAGCGTGGCCAGCACCACGTTGTGGCCGATGAGGGCGCCGTCGTCGATGGTGATGCCACCTTGATCCTGAAATTTGCAGCCTGCGTTAATGAATACCCGTTTGCCGATTTTGATGTTTCTGCCGCAGTCCGTATTGAAGGGCGGGAACAGCCCAAAAGTTTCGTCAACGGTTTCGCCAATCAGTTCCGAAAATAGTTTGCGGATTTCGGCAGGCTCGTGATAGCCTGTGTTGATTTCCGCAGTGATTTTCAAGGCCCGCTGGGACATTTCGTGCATGAGCAAATGGGTTTCACTTCCGGCGATGATTCGCGCGCCGGATGCCATGGCCTTCTTGAATTCTTCCAGAGTCATTAGACCTTAGATCCCTTCTTGTAGGCTTCGGCGAGAGCGGCCTTGTTGCTTGCGGCTTCCTTGGGCTCGGAGGCGCTGGCGAAAACGGTTCCCTTCAGCTTGACGTTGTTGAAACAGGCGATCCAGCCCTTGATTCCGTTTATGGCGTTCTTCGGGGTGGTCTTTTCATTTTCGGCGGCGGTGGCTAGCAGGTAGATTTCGCGGAACTTGTATTCGCTAATGTAAAGGGAATTAGCGCGGTCCAGCATGGTCTTCAGCTGGCCGCACATTTCGTAGTAATAGATGGGCGTTGCGAAGGCGATGACTTCGGCGTTCTTCATTTTTTCGGTGATTTCGTTGGCGTCGTCCTTGATGACGTACTTGCCCTTCTTTTGGCAGGCGAGGCAACCGCGACAGAATGCGATATTCTTGCCCTGCAGGGAAATGTATTCCACTTCGTTGCCGGAGTCCTTTGCGCCCTTGGCAAATTCCTTGGCTAGAATGTCGGAGTTGCTTCCCTTGCGGAGGCTAGAAGAAATAACAAGAACTTTTTTCATTTGCGTGTCTCCATGAAAATGCTGCGTGAATTAAAAACTTTGGATTGTGATTTTCTTGGCGCCAGCTTTTAGGGCGTCCTTTAAGCTGTCTGGATTTTCGAAGGACCCGATGTCGCTGTAGCTGTAGCCTGGATTGCTGAAGGTCTCGTAGAAAAAGACGAGGCAGTCGGAACCATAAACCTTGATGTCGCCTTTCTTGATGGTGCCGGGGGCGTAACTTGTGGTCTTGAAACCGGAATCCAGGTAGACGTAGTATTCGTTGCCGTGAAGTTCCGTCATGGAAAGTGTCAGGGGAAGTTTTTCCTTGAAACTTTGCGCGGTGGCGTTGTCTGCTAGGGTGGCAATGAATTCTTGAGAGCCGATGGTGATTTTGATTTTGTTCATTTCGACAACCGAAACCTCGTTTGAACCTTGTTCCGCGTTTGACCCGGAATCGGCGCAGGCGTACAAAGGCAGAAGTAATAAGCCTGCAAAAAGAAAATTCAACAAATTTTTCATGTCACAAATATAGCGTTGTTTCGTTGAAATAGCAAATACTTTGATTTTATATACAGTTATGCCTAAAAAGCATAGCAAAGCATAAAAATTAAGTATTTGCTTATTGTGTTTTTGGGTTCTAAATTGTATCTTGCAAAAACATCTTCATAGGATTGAATATGAATTTCAAGAAATCTTCCTTAGGTAAAATTGTTACCGCTGCTGCAGTAATCTCTGTGGCAACCGCTTTCACCGCCTGCTGCGACAAGAGCGACGCAACTCAGACTGCAAAGGCTGCAAACGCAACTATCAACTACTCCGCAAACGAGACCGCTATGGCACAGAACGAAAAATTGGAACTGACTCAAGAATGGGACAAGGTTTTCCCCAAGAGCGAAAAGGTGGATCATAAGAAGGTGACCTTCACCAATAACTTCGGCATCACCTTGGCTGCCGATATGTACATCCCGAAGGATGCAAGCCTTGCTGTAAATGGTAAGTTTCCGGCCATCGCAGTTTCCGGTCCCTTTGGCGCCGTGAAGGAACAGTCCAGCGGTCTTTACGCACAGACCATGGCAGAAAAGGGTTACTTGACCATCGCATTTGACCCCAGCTTTACTGGCGAAAGCAGCGGCATGCCCCGCCGCGTGGCTTCTCCGGACATTAACACCGAAGACTTCATGGCCGCTGTAGATTTTCTCGGCGCTCGGGAAAATGTGGATGCTGAACGCATCGGCATTATCGGTATTTGCGGTTGGGGTGGCATCGCCCTGAACGCTGCTGCCGCGGACACCCGCATCAAGGCAACTGTGGCAAGCACCATATACGACATGACTCGCGTGGGCGGCAACGGTTACTTCGATTCTGCAGACAATGAAGAAGCCCGTTACGAAGGCCGCAAGGCTCTCGCAGCCCAGCGCGTAAAGGATCGCGCCGCAGGTTCCTACCTGCGTGCCGGTGGCGTTGTGGACCCGCTTCCGGATGATGCGCCCTATTTCGTGAAGGATTACTACGCTTACTACAAGACTCCTCGTGGTTACCATAAGCGTTCCGGCAATTCCAACGACGGTTGGAACGCAACAGGTACCCAGGCTTATGCCAACGCCCGCTTCCTCCGTTACACCAACGAAATCCGTTCCGCTGTTCTCGTGATGCACGGCGACAAGGCTCATTCCTTCTACTTCGGCAAGGATGCTTACAAGTACATGGTGGAAGGCAATCCCGCTGCAGGCATCAAGGCAAACCCGAATCCTTCCAACAAGGAACTTTTGGTAATTCCTGGCGCATCTCACGTGGATCTTTACGACAACATGGAAAAGATTCCTTTCGCAAAGCTTGACGAATTCTTCAAGGCTAATTTGAAGTAATTGGCCTGAACCGCTGCGAAATGCATTTGAAAAGAAGGTGGTTCGCTGCCTTCTTTTTTTATAAAAAATGATTTGACATTGAGTCAACTCTAGGTGTTAAATTATGAATATGAAAAATTTTCTTTCAAGTTTTCTAGCTGTATCGGTAGCGTTTTTGCTGGGCTGCTCCAGCGAAAGTGTTGCTGCCAAAACTGCGGAAAATGAAACTCAGGTCAGCGGAGGTGAATCTGTGACCGTTGCAAATACAATCAAGTTGAATAGTGGCTACTCAATGCCGGTTCTTGGTCTTGGAACCTGGACCATGAGCAATTCTTTTGCATCGGATGCTGTTTATGAAGCAATCAAGATGGGCTATCGCCTTTTTGATACGGCGGAATATTACGGCAACGAGAAGGGTGTAGGTGAAGGTGTTCGCCGTGCCATTAAGGATGGCCTTGTAAAGCGCGAAGATGTTTTCGTGACTACCAAGGTGATGCCTGGCTATTACCGTAATCCAGAAAAGGGTATTGACGAATCCAATGAAACATTGGGTTTGGGGTACATTGACTTGATGCTTGTTCATCAGTCAGGGCCAAATGACGATGGCGTTTACAAGGCTTTGGAAAAAGGCGTTGCCGCAGGGAAAATTCGATCCATCGGAATTTCCAATTACTATACGGCGGAAGAATTTGAGCGTGTGACCGCAGGTGCGAAAATCAAACCTGCTGTTGTTCAAAATGAAAATCATCCGTTGTACCAGAATACGGAATTCCAGAAATATGTGGCCAAGTATGGTACCGTCGTGGAGTCCTACTATCCATTGGGCGGTCGCGGAAATACCCAGAAAATTCTTGGCAATTCGACGCTGAAAGAAATTGCAAAGGCTCACGGAAAGACCGCTGCTCAGGTGGATTTGCGCTGGCATATTCAGGCTGGCTACATCACCATTCCGGGAATTGATTCTCTCAAATACTTGAAAGAAGATTTCAATATCTTTGACTTTGAATTGACTACTGAAGAAATGAAAAAGATTGGTGAAATGGATACGGGACGCCGTTTTGAAAACTGGTAATTTTTCGAGGTGATTATGAAAAAAGTACTGATTTTTCTTTTGCTTGCTTGCGTCGCAATTTGTGCAGCCCCAAATTCAGGCAACGCCAACTCAAAAACTCTGGTCATCTATTACAGTCAAACAGGAACTACAGAAAAACTGGCACAGAGAATTTCGGAAAAGGTTGACGGCGAAATTTTTGCTTTGGATTCAACAGGTGCTGCGTCCGTATCCCCCTCCAATTACGATGTTCTTTTTATTGGGACACCTGTATGGAATGATTCTGTGGCGACGCCTATGATTCGCTGGCTGAAAAATCATTCCAGGGAATTCAAAGGGAAAACGGTTGTTTCATTTTGCACTTGGTGGACGACGCAAGCGAAAACGACGCTGGATCAAATCGTGGAGTTGACGCCCAAGGCAAAACATTTAGAGGGCTTGGATCAGCAGCATGGGAAAACAGCAGATGTTGAAGCATTCCTAAAGAAAATAAAATTATTGAAATAACAGAACTACTGGAATTTATTCCAGTTCCTGCTTGAGCATTTCCAGGAAGAGCGCTGCCGGCTTACTGAAGGCGGCGTTCTTTTTATAGACGGCCACCAGACCCACTTCTCGGGCGGGGTGCAGGGGGATGAACTTCAGCTCGCTATCTTCAGAGGTGTTGATGATTTTGTCTAGGCCAAGGGCACAGCCCACGCCTTCCTTTACCATGAGGGATGCGTTAAAGAGCAAGTTGTAAGTGGCGATGACATTCAGGGGAATGCGGCCCAGCCAGCCGGAAAATTCGTTGCTCCTAAAGGATTGCCTAGAAACAATCAGCGGAATTTTTGTTAGGTCTGCGGGCCTTATAAATTTGCGATCCGCTAGTTCCGAATCTCTGCGGACGAGGAGCCCCCAGGTGTCTTTGCTTTGCAGGGCGAGATAATCGTACTTCTGCTTGTTTACAGGTTCGATGAGAATGCCGAAATCCAGTAAGCCCTGGTCCAGTTTTTCGGTAACGTCAGCGGCGTTTCCGCTGAAAAGGTTCAGACGGACTTGGGGATGTTTTTCGTTAAATTTCTTGAAGACTTTTGCGATGACTCGCATGCCGTCGGTTTCGCCACCGCCCACGAAAATGTCGCCGGTAAGTTCCTGTTGGCTTGCGACCTTGAATTCGTTTGCGGTGCGTTCTGCAAGGGCCACGATTTCTTCGGCTCTCTTGCGGAAGAAAATGCCGTCTTCGGTAAGGATGGTCTTCTTGTTGGAACGCGCAAACAGCTTTACGCCCAGCTCTTCTTCCAGTTCTTGCATTTGGCGGGAAAGTGTTGGCTGGGTAACGAACAGCACGTCGCTTGCCGCCTTGGAAATGCTTTCTTCCTGGGCGACGGCTAAGAAGTATTTGAGGGTTCGAAGTTCCATGGAGTGAAATATAATTTTACTATCCAAATACACAACCCATCAGCAGCACAGAACATACCACAAAAACAAGTACTGTTGCGATACCAAGAATTTTCCACTTGAGGGAAAATTCTTTTTGGTATATGCCCAATCCAACATAGGGAACAAAGCTCAACAACGCAGGCATGATGTAGCGGAAATCGTTGCTGCAGGCGTAGGGATATTTGTAACGCAGGAAACTCAATGCTGCAAAGAACAGGATTCCCTGAATAAAAAGAATCCAATGGTAAACATCTAGTTTTGTATTCCACCAGCCGCGAATCGCAAATACGATCAAGCCCAGGAATGACACGCTAATGAAGGATGCCAAGGTCTTACCCAATGCGGTTTCCACAAGTTTGAATTCTCCAAACAGGGAAGATTTGAGGGCGTAATTGAGAAAGTATTCTCTGCCCAGACCGTTGGCCCATGCGCTGGTATAAGGTTCCGTTAGGAAAGACTTCAGATCAAAATAAAGATAGTTTCCGGCTTCGTTCCCGACTTTCAAGCCCGAGTGCAGACTGTTTGCGTTGGAAACTAGGCCTCCTTCGCCCATTATTTTTTCGAAGGCCAATCCAACAAAGATTAGAAATAATAAAATCCAGCTTGTGATTTCTGGTTTGGTTGGTGTAATTTTTTTTGGCGAACGATTTTTGAGATAGCCTGCAACAGCCATCAGTATTACAAGAGCCAAAGAGATAAAGCCTGTGGATTTTGTCCAGATTGCAAGAGCTGCGCAAACCACGGCGAAAACAAGGGACGAACCTTTCCTATACCTAATGTAATTGAAGCCTGAAAGCAGACAAAGAACATGCAGTGCAATGAACATCTGATCGTTCCCGATTCTTGGAGCGACTAAAAGTAAGGTTGGCCACACCGTCCAAAGGGCTGCGGCAACAATCAGGCTTTTGCCATCCACAAGTTTTTTTAATAGGGCAAGACCACAAATCAATACGAGAATTGAAAGCGCCAAACTAAATAGCTGAACGCCTGCACTTGATGCAAATCCTAGCAGGCTACTTGCAATAAGCGAAGGTACCGCCACCGTGTAATAAACTGGTGGATGGTAACAGGTCCAGCATTCATCCGCTGCAGGAATCGCAAGGTTATCCGCAATATACTGAATGTACGCCAAATGACCTTCTACATCATTTGCAAATTGAGTGTAGGGCAGGGCGCTGAACATGGCAAATCGCAGGAATACTCCGAACACGACGCAAAGAAGTAAAAATGAATGCCACTTGCGGCGTTTGCATAAGGATGCAAGAGCTAATCCCGCAAGGATTGCAATCACGATTTCCAGGGCGTCCGTAAAGCCTGTCCCCTTAGGAAAAACATTGATTCCTCCGGGTCCGCCACCATTTTTCAGGGAAAGTTCATAAGTCGTTCTAGGGCCAACGCGGTGGGGCGCGGTAACAGAATCTGCCAGCACAAATCCCTTGCTGTAATTGCATCTGCCAGAATAATCCGACAGAGGAATGTCTGCGCTGTTAATCGTTAGCGATTCTGCGCAATCATCGGGGATGATATTCAGGTCATAGTGAAGATTTAGCGGATTTGAGATAACAAAGCTAACGCGAAAATTTTCGCCCTGCATCATTTTTCTGGAAATCGGCAGCGATGTCTTTTCGTCGTTTTCTCCTTGGTGAAGAATCACATTCTCTACACGGATTTGCCCGTATTGCAAAAATGCGAAACACGCAAGAATGCCGACGATGCAACGAAATTCAAAATTTTCAAGAATTTTCTTAAGCACATTTTTCATTTCTTTTTGCCTTCGTGATATTCTTCTTCGGTATTGACATCCCAAAGATCCGATTTGTCAACGGAGCCTTCGCGAATACACTTTACGGTTTCCATGGCGGTCAGCATACTGTGATCCATGTTGTTGTATTTGTGCATGCCGTTACGGCCCATCAGGAACAGGTTTTCGATGTTGTCCAGATATTCGCGAATCTTATGGAATTCGCCATAGGTTCCGAAGTAGGCCGGATAAGCCTTCTTGACGCGGAATACAACGGAATCGCGAACTGACTCCGGCTTTGCCACATGAATCCTGTCCAGTTCTGTAATGGCAAACCGGATGAAGTCGGCATCGGACATTGTCCACATTTCGTCGCCTTCGTTAACGAAGTATTCCAGGCCAATCCAGACCTTGGACGGATCACTAACCAGATATGGACTCCAGTTGTTGAACACCTGAATGCGACCCAGCTTTACATCGCTTTCCTGAACATAAATCCAGTTGTCCTTTATGTTTCCTATTTCAAGTTTATCCAGCAGCAGACCGACGGTCATAAAATCACGATAGACGAGTCCTTCCGCAACCCGCTTTACTTCGGCGGGAACGGAAGTCTTGGGCTGATCCATGGCGGTCACCAGTTCCTTCACGGGCATGGAGCTTAGGAAATAGTCGCATGGAATTGTCTCGACTCCTTGACTGTTGTCAACGGCGACACTTACCACGCGGTTCTCAATCCGATTTACTCCCACAACCTTTGCGTTCATCACAATTTCGCCGCCCATGTCAAGGATTTTCTGGGCGACGGTTTCCCAAAGCTGGCCTGGCCCAAGTTTTGGATATAGGAACTGGCCGATTAAACTTGTTTCGGTATTTTTCTGACGGAATTTATCTGCGCTATCCCTATCAATGGCGTGTCTATTACTTTTGAAAATTTGCTTTACCGCATGAACCACAGTCTTTGTAATGGAAAGTCCTTTAATTCGCTGGCCGCCCCATTCCGGGCTGATTTTATTGCAGGGAACACCCCAGAGCTTTTTGGTGTAGTCCCTAAAAAAGGTTCTATAAAGTTCAACGCCGAAACGGTTGATCATAAAATCTTCTAGACTCTTTTCGGAACGGGCAGGAAGCAACTGCACCTTAAGATAGCTCAGACCAATTTTCATCATTCGCCAAAATCCAAGACCGCGAATGGTATTTCCGTTCAAGGTTACGGGGTAGTCGAAAAGTTTCCGCAGGAACAATATGCGACTCAGCCGACTACGGCAAAGCATGACCAAATCGTCTTTTTCTGGATGGGGTCCGTCCTTGGATTCCAGGGGAAGAATGTTCAGCCACCAGTCCATAACGGCATCGCTCTTGCTGAAGAATCGATGGCCTCCAATATCCATCCTGTTGCCTTTGTAGCAAACTGTCCGGGAGATTCCGCCAATTGCATTTTCTGCTTCGAAGATTACAGGCTTTACATTTGTGGTGCGAAGTAATTCCAATGCGGCCGTCAAGCCTGCTGGCCCGGCACCTGCGATGACAGCAATTTTGGGGGATTCATTTTCAGTGGTCATGTCAATCCTTTTTTTCTCGGAACAAGGTCAGCTTTCGCGCTCCGAAGTTCCACATCAAAACAACTGCCGCGGCAATCATCTTGGAAATCATTTCCTGCCCATGGAGCGAGTCAACCAGGAAAACCATCAACAGTTCGTTAAGCGCAACACCTGCAAAACCAATCACGGCGAATACGGCAAACTCTGCAGACTTGCGCATTTCAAGCCTGCGTTTGCAATCCGAGAAAACCCACCTGACGCTAAGGGCATAGTTGAGTACCAGACCAGCAACCAATCCGATGAAATTCGCAAGCAGATAATGCCACCCTAGAACATACAGGCAAAAAGCGAATAGCCCAAAATCCACTAGAAAGGCAAATCCACCCACTAGTAAGTAACGTGCTAGTTGCGCTAGCACTCCTTTTATTTCAACCATAATGTTATCGTTTAGTTTTTACAGCAGAGAAGACTTGAACCATTCTCCGTAGGCAAAAGCGTCAGGATTTGCAATTTTCTTTAAGCTTTGGTACAAAATAATCTACAGAAGTCTCAGGAACATTTGCCGCACAATGCATCTCAAGAACTGCATCTTCCTCGCAACCGAGACCAATGTACGCAACGCTATGTTCTATAAAGCCTTCGGCCTGTTTGCAAAAGTTAAGGAACGCTTCACGATCTTCTGCACATTTTCCCTTATTGCCGCCATAAACTCCACTAATCGAATAAACGGGTTGAGTTTGTCCCTCGACAAAGCTCCTTAAACTTACTGTTAAATAGCTATCGCCATTTTCAAAGGTCTTGACCTGTTGCAGGGAGGACTCTTCTCGATAGACGTTTACGACACAACCTTTTTGATTTTGGTCCATTTTTTCATATACCGTTTCTTTGGGCGTTTTAAAAACACGATATGTAGAATTTGTACCCCTGTTCATTTCGACAATAGCAGATGTGTCTATTTTAAATCCTTCAGGAATCAGTCTTTCATTAAACCATTCCCCATAGGAAGCTGCTTTTGCGGAAGGAGAATAACTGCCTTCCTCACATTTCCAGATTTCGCTCTTGAATATCTGATTTTTTCTTGTGGGTTTCATTGAAGTGATTTCGCCATCGCAATCTTCAAACAAGAAATAAACGGGAAAATAGTTCATGCTCTTCATGCACGATCCACCCGGGCTAATGCTAGTAAATTCTATCTCGTTGTCTGCAACGCTACTTAATACATGGCCCGTAGGTTGTGCGCCATCATTTACGAAAGTCGCGTAATACTTGCATTTTTCCCTGCTTTCGTAAGCAACATCCCTCATTAATTTCGACGTCATTGGAAAGCACTTTGCCATATCTGTTTGGGCTATTTCCTTCAAGATAGGTTTGTCTGTTAAATCAAAGGAACTGTTCATGAAATCTATACATTCCATAGATGCAGAACCGTTATAGGCAATCACATGGTTGTCAAAAGTAAGTTCATCAACACTGGAAACATATTGCAAGACATAGCGCTCAAGGGTCTGGTGATAGTTTACCGCAACTGAAGTATCGGTAGGCGTAATTATCGGAGAATCAATACTACTAGACGATGAAGAAGTCGGCTCCTGATACGACGACAAAGATTCAAATCGTCCCGTTGAAGATTGAGCTTTTTTAGATAATTCTGCGCATCGATTAACGGTTGCATTTTCAAAACGAGTGAACAGGATATTTATTGAATCTGCATGTACATTGGAAAGTCGACAAGCGCCATCGAAAGATCCATTCTTGCAGCCATTACTTAAAGTAAAGAATTCATTGCCGGCTTGGCTTTCACATTCACTCTTGAAGACATTGTAGGCGGAATCGCACTTTACTCCCACGTGACCGCCATTAAGCGTGGATACGACAAACCCTTCCTGAATTAGGAATGTCATTGCTAGACTTGTGCTATCTGCGGTACATTCAGCTCGCGCACCAGAGCCATCTTCTGCTAATGCTAGTTTTCCACCATCAATTCTAGCATAGGCTGATTCTTGCAGACTTGTTCCATAGCTATACCATTCGTTAAGCCGTTCCTCAGAAACGGCATTCTGGTCCTCAATAGAACCGCCAGCAACCTTGTCTGATTCGGAACATGCAAACAAGAATAAAATCAGCAAACAGAATAAGGCAACTTTATCGAATTTCATCTTTTTTTACATCCTTTATTTGCGGAACCAGATTCACCTTTTAAAATTTTTTCGGTTAGAGGGAACAACTGCAGATTCACTCGATAGACTCGATTGCCTCCCTTCTTTGCTGTCGCTATGGAAATAATCCTTTTTCGACAGGCGTCAAGTTCCTCTACGATCTTGGCGTAATCTTCTTCATCGATTCCGATGGTGGCTCCAGAAAAATTTCTTTCGCTTACGGGATATTTTTCAATGGCGTCTTTCGCAAAGTTTGCCATTTCCTTGTGCATGGCGCGAACCTGCGTGGGCATGGCCGCTACAGAGGCCTGAAGCGAACGATCCTCTTGCTCATAGACATCGCTTGCTGTTTTCCTAAGAAATCTTGCGCGGGTCAGAAATGCCAGTGCGTTGCGGACTTCTTCTGCGGAGAAAACGCCTCTGCAAGCCTTGGATAAATCCGAAGGTTTTGCCCCGGGCATCATGGGCACCAACTCACGAAGCACCGGATATTTCCAGGACTCATAAAACGAAATGGACTCGCCTTCCAGTACACGGACTTGGTGAGAACTTACAATGTTGATCATTTCCGCATAGGCGTCTTCTTTTTCTGCATCTTTCTTGGCTTGGCCAAATCTGACCAGTTGCTGAAAGTAATCGTATTCTGCCCCGACAAGCCCCATCGCCTTTGCAACGCGTTTTGTTCCTGGGTTGGAAAGCCCACTTTTACCATCGCAAACGACTTTCAGATAATTTGGTGATGAAAAACCGCTGACTTTTGCAAATTCACGCCAGGAAAAAGCGGAAGTCCTTTTTTTCCACTGGTAATAATCGCTCATGAAAGAACGGTAGTCGTCGTATTCAAATACAGATTTTATCACATCTAAAATATAAACCTCCACGGAATGGTCGTGGAGAAGATTACTACATGAAAATTTTGTTTTTTTGCTGGTTTGTATTATAAAGTGTATAGTATAGCGACTTGCGGCTGAATTTTTGCTGCTATGCTAAAATAAATCCAGCGTGCTGTCCAGGTAAATTTCTTCGCGGACGTTCAGCTGGTATTCTGGCTTGATCATGTAGTAAAGCAAAAATTCCAGGATGAGGGCGCTGCCGAGGCTGCGACCTTCAATTTTAAATTGTGAAAAACCTGCGGGGGCATAAATATTTTGAATGTCGTCAATCCCGATAAAACCAGGATTTTTCATGGCGTCGGAAAAGCGGTAGCCCTTCTTTGCACCCGGCGATTTGCAGATATGATCCTTGCAATCTTCGCCCAAGTTTTTGCGGCTCACGTTCTCGTAACAAATTTTGCGATCCTGGCAACCGAACCAACAGCATTCATTGCAGAGAAATTCCACTTTCTGTTTTTGGGCTGGTGACAGCGTGGCGAACTTATCCAATTCCTTGTTTAGTCTAAAATCTGGAACAACATAACGAAATTCATCGCGGCTCAATTCTTGTTGGAACTGCGCGAAATCCGTAATGACCTTCGTTGTGGAAGAGACGAAATAGAATCCCGGATATTTTGACTTTAAATAATTCAATAGCAAGTCGGAATGAATGATGATGCCATTTTGCGCGCAGTCTCTATCTGGATTTCGTGCACGGTCCGAGTTTTGCCCGGCGCATTCACTACTAGCATTTCCTTCAAACATTTTGCATAGATCGTTGCAACGAGTGTCGGAAAGATGTTCTTCCCTTAACAGGGAATTGCTGAACGTCAATCTTGCAGAAATACCATATTCCTTTAAAAGCTCCGCCACCCGTTCTGCAGGCTCGTCGCCAAAGCCAACGCGGCCGCCGCCCCAGATGCAGTCGGCGGGAGCCCCATAAATGGAACCGATTTCACACCAGTCGTAAAACCACTCCCGATGCTCACGGAACAGCGGCAAAAACGCCTTGTACAGATCGTAGAATTCGAATAGCCCGGGAAGGTGGTAAAAAACTTTCATTTGCAATCCTTATTGCACAAAATAGAATTTCTACGGGCTTCGCACAGCCGCGACAGATTCAAAACATTTATATTTACCATGGTATGAAAAATCGCGTTTTAAAAGATCATTTTGTTATCGCCTACGTTGCGGTGATTGCGGTCTGTTGCGTAATCTTTCTTGTTACGAGTTTGAAAATTCATTCCTTACCAGAACTTGGGTATGTAATCAGTAATGACTTCTTGAAGTTGCTAGTTCAGTACAAAAATTATGAAATCATCCAGGACGCATCCGCTGTACTTGCCGTCACTTTTGGAATAGCCATTTGCATTTACATCGCCCTCAAATACAAGTTTCCAAGATTTGAAGAGAAACACAAAAAATGGAATCTGGGTTGTGCGCTCATTGTGTTTCCTGTTATAGGCCTTTCGGCCTCTATTGCTCCTAATCTGGATTTCCCCACAAGGTTAAAGGCGGAGCCTAAACTCCATAAGGAATTCGTCGTCGATAAGTATAAGTCCCATGGATCAAAAAGTGGAACCTCTTACCACTTGCTGTTTAGCAGCGGTTCCTCATTTATGGTGGGTTCAAAAAAATATAACGCAGCTTTTGTCAGACAGGTATATTACACGGTTTATCAAGGCGATATTTTGATCCAGATTTTTTCGCCTGATAGATATCGTTTAGCCGAATGAAGCAAGGAAATATGATGAACGGTTTTAAGGATAAAGTAGTTGTTGTGACAGGCGGTGCCCACGGCATCGGAAAGACCATCGTTAGCGAATTTGAGCGTGAAGGTGCGAAGGTTGTTTTTATTGATATTCGTGAAAACGATTCCTTTGTAGGTGACCTTTCCAAGAAGGAGGTCCTGGAAAAGTTTGCGACCTTTGTCATTGAAAAATTTGGCCATGTAGATGTTCTGGTGAACAACGCCTTGCCTCTGATGAAGGGCATAGATGAATGTTCCTACGAGGAATTTAGCTACGCCTTGGCTGTAGGGGTAACCGCACCATTTTACTTGGCGAAACTTTTTGCTCCACATTTTGCAAAAGGTGCTTCCATCATCAACATTTCTTCATCCCGCGATCGCATGAGCCAGCCCCAGACCGAAAGTTATACGGCCGCCAAGGGCGGCATTGCTGCCCTCACTCATGCACTGGCTGTAAGCCTCGGTGGGCGAGGCGTCCGGGTGAATTCCATTTCGCCGGGCTGGATCGATACGGACTTTACTGTTTACGAAGGTCCCGACGCTACCCAACAGCCTGCAGGCCGCGTTGGCAACCCGCTGGACATTTCCAACATGGTGCTGTTCCTGGCAAGTGACAAGGCCGGGTTCATTACAGGCGAAAACATCTGCATCGATGGCGGCATGACCCGCCAAATGGTATATCATAACGACTGCGGTTGGAGATTAGAACAGTAGTTTGTAAAATACTTTTGTTATCTTTTCAAGAGTAAAACTATATTGATATTGGATGAAACAGCTTCAGTTTGCATACGTTAACCCGGAACACCTGGGTGATGTACTTCAGAATATAGCCCGTTTCCGCGGAAACAGGCAGCTGAAGTTGTTGTTTCATATATACTCGGAACAGCCTGGTTTTAGACAGTTGAAGATTGTCTGCAGCGCCATTGTCAAGTTTTTCCCTGATGCCCTTTGTGTGGGTTGTTCGGGTAATGGCAATATTGTGGATGGCGCGTTCTCGGGCGAGTCTGTGACTGTAACTTGCTCTGTGTTTGAAGATCCCGCTACTCGGATCGAGGTTCTTCAGTATGTGCTGAAGGAGGAGTCTGCCGAACCTATTGCGGAAGATCTGGCCCGAGAAGTTGGAAAGCGCCCCTGGGTGTCGGCTGTAGAAATGCTTGCGGCTACTCCCGGATTTTCCTTTACCGGTTTTTGCAATGGCTTGAGTACCATGCGGCCCGAAGTCCAGGTTTTTGGCGGGCTGGCAGGTCAAACTTGTGAAGAAACTCCGGCTTATGTATTTTCCAACGTCTGTGACTTCTCTAACGAGTCCGTCGTCTGCGTTCTGTATGGCGGTGAAAATTTCCATGTGGAGACGGTCAAGGTTTCTGGATGGAAACCCCTGGGTAGACCGTTTACGGTGACTAAGGCTCAGGGGAACGTTCTTCATGAGCTGGATGGCAAGCCTGCCTTTGAAGCTTTCTCCAAATATCTGAATATCCAGAACGACTATTACTTCTTCCAGAACACTCTGGAATTTCCCCTGTTCTATAACGAGGATGGTGAGAACCTGTTGCGTTGCCCTATGGCCTGTTCTGAAAATGGGGCCCTGCTTTTGGCATCGGACATGGGTGTCGGGATCATTACGAAGCTTGCCTATGGCGATCCTCAATCCATTATGGATAGCGTGCGCCTGGGTACGACGAAACTGTCAAAGTTCTGCCCGGATGCCATCTACATGTATTCAGGCATGGGCCGCCGAATGTTCTGGGGTGAAACAGATGTGAACAACGAAACTGTTCCCTTCGATACCATTGCTCCGGCTTCTGGTTTTTATGCGACGGCACAGTTCCTGCGCACAAGAAATTTTGTAAAGCTGCATAACCTGTCCATTGTGGTGGTAGGTATGCGCGAAGGCGAAGCGAATACGTCCAAGATGAAGACTGCCGTGGTGAATGACGATTCACGGGCGGGCAGGGTTTCTGTGATTACCCGCTTGGCGAACTTTACCAACGTGTCTTCTGCCGAACTGGTGGAAATGTACAACATGATGACCAAGAACTCCATTACGGATGCCTTGACCGGTTTGTACAATCGTGGTGAAATCCAGCGCCGCATTGCAGAACGCCATGCAGAAAATCCCGATGCTCCTATGTCGCTGGTGATGATTGATATCGACAACTTCAAGTCGGTGAACGATACCTATGGCCACAAGATTGGTGACATTGTGATTCAGGGCCTTTCTAAGCAAATCCAGATTGCTACCTACGAAAAGGCTCCCGATGCAGATGCCGGCCGTTGGGGCGGTGAGGAATTTATGATCATGCTTCCTGATATGGGTATTAAGGAAGCGGTTGAGTTTGCGGAAACGGTTCGTACCGGATTCGCCCAGGTGATGTTCCCCGAAGTGGGACGCAAGACCATCAGTCTTGGTGCTACAGAAATGAGATGGGGTGATTCCATTGACGCCATTTGTGTGCGTGTGGACGAAGCCCTTTACAAGGCTAAGAATTCAGGTAAGAATAGGGTGGTTACCCTTTAAAGAGTTTACTTCGTTGGCGTTGTAAAATTAACAATGGTTTGTTTGAATTGCCCATACCAAGGGCAATTTTCTTTTGTATAAAATGAAAACCCCCAGCTATGAACGCCGGGCGGTTTAATTTTTTATCCTTCGACTTTGCGCTTATGCGCTTCGCTCAGGATGACGCGGAGAACCTTATTCCTTGACGCTCCAGGTGGTGCCTTCCTTGCTGTCCTTGATCACGATATTCATGGCGGCAAGTTCGTCGCGGATGCGGTCGCTTTCGGCCCAGTTCTTGTTGGTGCGTGCTTCCTTACGGGCGGCCAGCAGTTCTTCCACCTTGGCGACGTCAACGCCAGCGGCACCTTCGTCAGCCTTCTTCTTGTAGTCCTGACGGGGTTCGTCCAGCTTCAGGCCGAATACCTTGTCCATATCCAGGACAAGAGCTGCCTTTTCGCCGTCGTCGATGTCGGACTTCAGCATGGTATTCATGATACCCAGGGCGCGGGGCATGTTCAAGTCGTCGCCGATAGCGTTCTTGAATTCTTCCTGGAATGCCTTGGCGGCTTCGCTCTTGATTTCGGTTGCCTTACCGATGAGGGCGTCGGTCTTCTTGTGAAGGCTCTTGAGGCCTTCCTTGGCGCCTTCCAGAGCTTCCCAGGTGAAGTTCAGGTAGTTGCGGTAGTGGCTGCCCACTGCGAAGAAGCGGTAGTCCAGCGGATTGAAACCGCGATCCACCAGCAAGTCAACAGTGAGGAATTCGCCGCTAGACTTACTCATCTTGCCGAAGGTAGTGGCGGTGGTGCCGTCTTCCAGCTTTTCTTCGCTGGCGGTACGGAGGAATTCACCGTGCATCCAGAAACGGCTGAAAGTTACGCCGTTGGCGCATTCGCTCTGGGCGATTTCGTTGGTGTGGTGCACGCGGATATGGTCAGTACCGCCGCAGTGAATGTCGAGGGTCGGGCCGTTGTACTTCATGGCCATGGCGGAGCATTCCACATGCCAGCCCGGGAAGCCTACGCCCCAGGGGGAATCCCATTCCATGGCGCGCTTCTTGTCGGTGGGGCTGAACTTCCACAGAGCGAAGTCGGTGGCGGCTCGCTTTTCGCCCATGTCGATACGGCTGCCCTTGCGGAGGTTTTCAACGTCCAGGCGGGCGAAGTCGGCGTAACGGGGGAACTTCAGGCTATCGAAGTAGATGCCATCGGAAGTACGGTAGGTAAAGCCCTTTTCTTCCAGGGTCTTCACCAGGTCAATCTGTTCCTGGATGTGCTGGGTGGCAGGAGTCCAGCGGGTGGGTTCCTGAATGTTCAGGCGATGCCAGTCGTTCATGAAGGCGTCGGTGTAGAACTTAGCGATGTCCCAAACGGACTTGCCTTCGCGGGCTGCGCCCTTTTCCATCTTGTCGTCTCCGGAGTCGCCATCGCTAGTGAGGTGGCCAACGTCGGTGATGTTCACGATGTGGTTCACCTTGTAGCCGTAGTAGTTCAAGGTGCGGACCAGGAAGTCTTCGAAAATGTAGGTGCGGAGGTTGCCGATGTGGGCGAAGTGGTACACCGTAGGGCCACAACAGTACATACGCACGGCGGGAACGCCTTCAGGAAGTGTGAAAATCTCTTTCTTGCGTGATGCGGTGTTGTAGAATTGAAGTGCCATTTTAGCCTCCGGTTAAGTTTGGGTGCCGCGGGATGCGGAACCATGGTGCGCCAAAGATAGAAAATTTTCTATTTTTCGTGATACAGAAGTCATTGTCTAACCTTCTTTAAAAAACAACTATGCGTACACTATTTGAAAAAATCAAGTACGAGGTGAAAGACCTCGTTGTTCTCCTGAGAAATATCCCTTCCCTGGCTGTTACATTTTTTGTACTGTCTGTGGTTTGCATGAACCTGCTCGCCAACAAGGAGCTGTTCTCTACGGAGTACCTGGCCCTTGATTGCGGTTTTACCCTGAGCTGGTTCTCCTTCCTCTGCATGGACATGATCTGCAAGCGCTTTGGCCCCAAGGCCGCCATGAAGGTTTCCATGGTGGCGCTGTTTATCAACCTGGTCACTTGCGCCTTGTTCAGTCTGCTTTCACGCACCCCCGGAATGTGGGGCGAATTCTACAGCTACGTGGATTCCAATCCCGAAATGGCGAACGTAGCCAACGCGGCGCTGAATGCCACATTTGGCGGTTCCTGGTATGTGGTGCTGGGTTCTGCTCTTGCCATGTTCACTTCGTCGGGCGTCAACTCCATTGTGAACTACCTGATTGCCAAAAGTACGAAAACCACGGGCTTTAAAAATTTTGCACTCCGTTCCTACATCTCCACCATGGTGGCCCAGTTTGTAGACAACTTTATTTTCGCCATGGTGGTGAGCCATGTGTTCTTCGGTTGGACCATGACCCAGGTGATCGTCTGTTCCATTACCGGTTCCGTGATGGAGCTGCTTTGCGAAATTCTGATTAGCCCCATTGGCTACAAGATGGTCTGCAGCTGGGAAAAGCATGACGTGGGCCGTGAATACCTGAACATGAAGGCTGCAAAATGAACGTCCTGATTAGCGGTACAAGTTGCGGTATTGGCCGCGCCATTGCGGAACTTTTTCTGCAAAATGGTTGCGCTGTTTTTGGATTGGATATTGGGCCCGCAAGTATCCAGAGCAAACTATATAGACATTACATCGCCGATGTCTCGGACAAGGATTCGCTTCCCGCAATTGATGAACCGATGGATATCGTAATCAGTAACGCTGGCGTCCAGAATTCCGGTAGGGACATCGAAGTGAATCTGAAAGGTTCCATCAACTTTGTAGAAAAGTATGCCTTTCATGCAGGCATCAAGTCGGTACTTCTGGTGGCATCCGCCTCCGCTCACTCCGGTGCCGAATTTCCGGAATACTCCGCTTCTAAGGGCGGACTTCTTTCTTACATGAAAAACGTGGCTTTGCGGGTTGCCAAGTATGGCGCCACCTGCAATAGCATTTCACCGGGTGGCGTTACCACGGAATTGAACCGCCCTGTCATGGATGATGCAAAACTCTGGAAACAGATCATGGATGTAACGCCCCTAAAGCGCTGGGCGTCTCCCGAAGATATTGCCCAGTGGGTGTACTTCCTTACGGTGGTGAACAAGAACTGCACTGGTCAGGATATTCTCATCGATAACGGCGAGAAGGATCTGAACGCCACCTTCGTGTGGCCGGAATAGATAAGACGGAATATTTTCCGTTTTTTGATGTCGCCTGTCAGGCGACCTAAAGAGCGTTTCCGAAAGGTCCATTGTAGGCATAAGGAGGTCTACAATGGACAACATGGAAAGACGTTACCACGAAAATGGGAAAGTATGGTTTGAATGCCCTCTGAAAAACGGCTATCGCGATGGAGCCTGCAAGGAATATTATCCCTCTGGCGCACTGCGTAGTACCGCCACCTATCGGGAAGGTTTGCTAGATGGGCCAAGAATCATGACCTTTGAAAATGGCTTGCGGATTTGTCGCCATGTTTTTCGGGATGGTCGTGTGATTGATGGCTTTGTTCCTGTGTTTGGAAGGGACGGCTCTCTTGCGTTTTCTGAATACTGGGAAAAAGGCCGTTGTCGCTGTTATGATCGCAGTAACCGTCTTTATCGAGAATTTGGAATGTTGAACAGAATGGAAATTTGCCTGAAGGTGTAGAGTGCTCCTATCACGAAAATGGTCAGCTTAGTATGCGTTTGTTTTTCGTGAAGGGGATGGTGAAAGATGGACCGGTAAATTATTTTGATGGAGAAGAATGTGAATCAAGGGATGACTTTCTGAATAGAACGTTTGACCTTTTGTCTCATAAGCTGGAATGGATTCTCTGTCTAGCGGTACGTGAATTTATGTTGCGATTGCGCTTGCCTAATGACGGGCCGACTGAGGAACTTGTTCTGGCAAATTTAAAAAAATTAATAGGATAGCTCTTTTGAAAAAGATATTTTTTAATTTGTATAAAAATAGGTCTGCCTTTATTTCTTATATTTTAGAAATAAAGTTGAGGCCTTATATGAAAAAGTTCTTAAGTGTATTTGGTGTCGTAGCGGTGGCAGCTTGCATGACCGCTTGCAATGAACAGAAAATCGCGCAGAATCAAACTGCTGCGGAACCTGACGCAAAGGCGCAGAAAACCGCTGTGATTTATTATTCCCAGACGGGAACCACCAAGAAGGTTGCCGAGGAATTTGTAAAGCAGCTGGGTGCCGATGCCATTGAACTGCAACTTGTAACGCCCTATCCCTCCACTTACGACAGCACCATTGCCGCTGTCCGTGCAGAACGCGAATCTAAGAAGTGGCCTGCCCTCGCTAACGCCAAGCAGGATCTTTCCAAGTACGATACGCTCTATGTGGGCGCTCCCATTATGTTTGGTTTCTTTGCCCCGCCTATGTATACCTTCCTGGATTCTAACGACTTGAGCGGAAAGGTGGTGGTGCCCTTCTGTACTTACGGAAGCGGCGGTCGCCTGGCCAGTGCCAAGGAATTAAAGCAGTTGGAACCCAACGCCAACGTGGTGCTTTCCTACGGCATTTCTAATCGTCGCGCCAACAATCCCGAAGTGAATGTGGCCGAGGAAATTGAAAAGCATATTGCCGCAGTCCGCGCTGGTACCGATGAGAAAAATTTCGTAGGCGCATATGGTGAATCTCGCCAGCCCACGGAAGAAGACTTGGCTGTGTTTGCCGAAGCCACCAAGGATTACGGCTATTTGAAGCTTACACCCATGAGCGTGTCCACCCAGATTATGGCGGGAACCAACTACATGTTTACCTGCAACATGAAGGCCTTCGGCGAAGAACTTACCGCCATGGTAAAAATCTTCAAGCCCCTGCCCGGCCGTGGAAACGCACAATTGATTAGTGTGGATAAGTAGAAATCTGTTTCTAGGGGGTAGGCCTCTGTGTTGGAGGCTGTATGGTGTATTATCTAATTTCTATTCTAAAAAAGTGAATAAGAAAACCTCCCGAAAAAAATCGGGAGGTTTTGCAATTTTTGATTTCTTGCGTTGCGCGAAACCTTAAATCTTCAAGCAGTTCTTTTTCCTGTGGTGATATTCCGCCGTGGCGGTGAAGATGACGTCACTGCTGGAGTTCAGTGCGGTTTCCATGGAGTCCTGTACCACGCCCAGGATAAAGCCCACAGCTACGGCCTGCATGGAAATGTCGCCGCTGATGCCCAGGATAGAACAGGTCATGGGAATGAGGAATAGGGAGCCGCCAGCGATACCGGAAGTTCCGCAAGCGCCAATGGCACTCATAACGCAGAGAATGCAGGCGGTGGGAAGGTCCACATGGATGCCCAGGGTGTTTGCTACGGCCAGAGTCATGACGGCGATAGTCACGGCGGCACCGCACATGTTGATGGTGCAGCCCAGAGGAATGGAAACAGAGTAGAAGTCCTTTTCAAGACCCAGGCGTTCGCAAAGTGCCATGTTCACCGGAACGTTGGCTGCAGAACTACGGGTGAAGAAAGCGGTAATGCCGCTATCGCGAAGGCAGCGGAATACCAGGGGGTAGGGATTTTTACGGAGTGTGATGAAAATGATGATGGGATTCAGGACAAGGGCGACTACCAGCATGCAGCCCACCAGTAAGGCCAAGAGCTTTCCGTAGTCGGCGAAGATGCTCATTCCGTTTTCGGCAACGGAGGAGAATACCAAACCTAGAATGCCGAAAGGTGCCATCTGGATAATCCAGCGGATGACTTGGGATATGGCGGCGGAAGCGTCGGTGATGACGGTGACGGTATGGTCTACAGGAAGTTTCTTAAGAGCCAAGCCGAATACGATAGACCAGAAGAGGATTCCGATGTAATTTGCACCGGCCAGGGCTGCGATGGGATTCTGGACGCAGTTCTTTACCAGGTTCGTCAGAACTTCGCCAATGCCGCTAGGGGCGGCACCTTCTGCAGCAGAGACGGACAATTTCATGGTGACTGGGAATAGTTCGCTTCCTGCGACAGCCAAGGCGGCTGCGCCAATGGAGCTGATGACGTAAAGAAGAATCACCTTGCGGAATCTGCTGCCGATTCCTTCTCCGGCTCCTGCAATGGAACTTGCCACCAGGGCGAACACCAGGATGGGTGCGGCACCTTTCAGGGCGCCTACAAATAGGGTGCCGAGAATGCCGATGGCGCTGAGCTGCGGAGCGAATAATCCGAGGACAGCGCCAAGAATTAGTCCGATGATAATACGAATGATGAGGCTAAGCTCAATCCATTTCCTTGCAATACGTTTCATAAGAGTTCCTTTTTTATCAAGTGGAAATATAGTTATGAATCACACCGAATGAGGTTCGAGGTATGAGATATGAGATATCTCCTTTATTCTTTAAGCTTTAAGCTTTACACTATTCACTATTCACTCTCCTCAATCCTCTAGGTAGCGAAGCTACCGACCTCGGGCCTCATAGGGAGGCGAATGCCGACCGACCTGTTCGCTAATTATTAACTTTGTCGCATGCTTTTTGAAGAGATTATCAACGAACATTATGATCCCCGTGAGTATCCCGCCTTGGCTTTCCTTGCGGACCAGTGGGTTTGTGAACGCCCCTTTGAAGGCCTCAAGGTTCTTGTGGCGACTCCCATTTACAGGAATACTCTCCTGGAATACCGAACCCTGATTGCTGGCGGGGCTCAGGTCTATGTGGGACATGCGGTATCAGGCGATACCCAGATGCCTTGTGATGAATCGGTTGTCGAACTTCTGACCGAATCTGGGGTCCCTGTTGTTACGGATGATGATATTAAATGCGGTAAGGTGGCTGATGATTTTGACCTGATTCTTGATTGTGCGGGTCAGTTCGCTTCTTGCCATCCGAAGCTGGGCTTTGTGGAATTGACTCGCAGCGGTGTGCAGTTCTTTGAAAAGTCTGAATTCCCCGTGTATGTGGCTGATAGTGGGATCGTGAAGCGCATTGAAACCATTCTGGGAACAGGTGATGGTTGCTTTAGAGGTTTGGAGCAACTTGGCTATAATGATTTCGAAAATAAGAAGCTGATTGTTTTTGGAAGCGGCAAGGTTGGTTGCGGCATCGCCCTGCAGGGAGTTCGTCGCGGAATGCAGGTGACAACTGTTACCGACACAAACCGCAGAAGTTCTTCGTCTGATTTTTGCCATGTGCTGGAACGCAACGATGTAACTATCGTGGATTGCTTTAACGATGGTGCTGTAAAGGCTGCTGTTGAAGAAGCTGACTTCCTGGTGACCGCTACTGGCGTAAAGGGCGCTCTGTCTATCTCGGCGACGACAGTCATCATGAACCGCCCGGAATTGGTGGTGGCAAACATGGGCGTCGAAGATGAGTTCGGTGAATTCGTTCCCGAAAGCCGTGTGCTGAACCACAAGGCTCCCTTGAACTTCATGTTAGATGAACCTACCCATCTCAAGTACATCGATACGAGTCTTGCTTTGCACGCCGCACTTGGAGAACGTCTTGTTCAGGAATACAGGACCTCGGGTAAGGCTCCCTTTGTGGGACCTGCGGATCCGCCGGACGATATTGAACAGCGTCTATTGATGACCACGATCCAGAATGGTGTCATCGGTTCTGAAGTCTGCGACATGATGAGATAGGCTGTTTATAAAAACATTTTTTCAAAAGGTTTGCAGTCCTTTTTTTGACTTTCATATATATTTGGTTCTATGATGAATAAATTTGCTTTCGTTTCTGTTGTTTCCCTGTCTATGGCCTTGACTGTTGGTGCCTTTGCCGAAGATATTATTGCCAAGACTTCCAATGGCTCTACCGTTATCCTGCACGACAATGGCCGTTGGGAATATTATCAGAACAATGCACAGATTCGTGATGTGCGCCCGACCGCCGTTCCGGAGGATGTGAAGTATCAGATTTCTGTGGATTACGAAAGTGTAGACAAGTTAAAGAAAGATGTCCGCATGGCTATGGAAGCGGACTTTGCCACTGAAGAAGAAATCAAGGATAGTCTGCGTAAGGTTCCCAAGGGTGGTATCGTCTATTTCCAGGTTCCCAAGGAACAGATCAAGAAGGGTATGGTCCGCGACTTGACATTCTACATTTACGACAAGGGCAAGAATCCCATCTTTACACAGTCTGCCAGCGATGATGCCGCCACTCCCAGCGAAAGCAGCAAGATTATGAACTTGATGGTGGCTCCTCTTTATGCTCGCCCCAAGGCAAACGTGTTGAAGGCCAAGGCTGTTTGCGGTCGCGAAACCATTGAATTTGAAATTCCTGTAAAGTAGACTCATGAAGTTTGCTGTTGTGGATTTGGAGACCACCGGCGGTACGCCGGAAAATGGTCGCATTACAGAAATCGGGATTGTTCTGCTGGATGATTTCGAGGTGGTGAAGACGTACCAGGTCTTGCTGGATCCGGGAATGCCCATACAGCCTTTTGTGCAGAACTTAACCGGAATTACCGACGAGATGGTTCAGGGGCAGCCGCAGTTTGCTTCTGTTGCCGAGGAAGTTGCCGAACTTTTGCAGGGCCGCATTTTCGTGGCGCACAATGTTCAGTTCGACTGCCGTTTTTTGCGGGCTGAATTGCGTCGTTGTTGCATCAAGATTGATCCGCCCAGGCTTTGCACTGTAAAGTTGACCCGTCGATATTTTCCGGGGCAGGGGAGTTACAGCCTGCACAACCTGATCATGAGTTTGAATCTTCCGGACTTTAATCACCACCGGGCGCTGGCAGATGCCATGGCTGCTGCGGAATTGCTGAAGCTGTGCCTGCAGAAAGCAGGTCCTGAAAAAATCCGGAAGGAAGTGAAGAACATTACCAAGGCTGAAGCAGAAGTGATGTTCTAATTTTTTGATAACCGCGTCGCGCTTACTTTAGAATGCCGGCGCGGTATTTCATTTTAAGAATACGGGCGCAGGACTCTTCGATTCTCTGTTTGTACTTGGCGTTCTGATTGGACATGGCCGTAAGGATTTTTACCATTTCCACTGCTTTCTGGGGATAGGTAATCATGAACATGTCGTTGCCGGCGGAGAGGGCTGTCTGCACAAGTTTCTTGAAATCCTTAGAGGGGTAGTTTTTGCTGGTGACTCGTTCGGTCCCACTGATCCAGGCGCGGAGTGAAACGCCCCACAGGTCGTCGGTGAGGATGACTGTTTCTGGTGACATGCGACGGGCCAGCGAAATAATCTTGGGCTCGAAAACGGCAGGGCGGTTTGACACGCGGACAAAGCGGACGCTGCTCATCATGGTGATGGGAATGTCTGCGGCGAGGGCGTTGAAAAATGCGACGTTTTTCTTGATTGACTTTTTGGGAGTGGTGCTGATGGCAATCTGGTGGTCGCTATTTGTCCAGGAATCATAACCGGGAAAATGCTTGGAAACGCAGACGATGCCGCTCTGGGCCATGCCCTTTACGAAGGCGCGGACCTTGTAGGCATTGGTGGTGTCTTCGCCCCAGCTGCGGTCCGATTCTTCCATGAAGGAACGCTTGCCTCGGCTGTCTTTTGCCGGGTCCAGGACGGGAGCCAGATTCATGTTGATTCCCGCTTCCTTCAGCACGTTTCCGATTTGCTGAGCCAGTTGCTGGATAGAGTCCGCCTCCATTTTTCTCATGGCCTTAGCGCTGGGAGTTCTTGCCCACTGGGGCGAGATGCTGGAGATGCGGTTTACTCGTCCGCCTTCCTGGTCTACGGCGACGACGGGAGGGATTGCGAGGCTGTCGTTGATGGTGCTGATGACATCCTTGAATTTTTCCAGATCCTTAAGGTGACTGCGCATTACAAGGATACCGCCGAATTCATTATCGATCATGAAGCTGGCGGGGGTCATATAGACCATGACCATCTGGGCGGCCTTTTGCTTGATGCTCATGGAATTCCATAGGGGCATCAAGGCGTCGGGAAGGTCGTAGGGGTTTGGGACCGCTGCGGTGTCCTGGATGGACTCTGTTGCGGTGGCTGCGGTTGCAGTGGGCTCTGCGGCAGATTCAGGGGCTGATTCTGCGGAGACGGCGCCTGCGGAGGTGGTGCCTGCTGTGGATTCTGCGTCGGTTCCGGTACTTGCGACGGACTCGTTGACGGTAACGGAATCTGCGGCGGCCTTGGCGGCCATGGCAGAAAGGTCCTGCAGGACAATATCCTGGGACGTGTCCGGGGAAACCTGCATGACGGCACTGTCTAGGGCAGACGGCACCGGCTGTGCGAAAACGGCACAGAATGCGCTTGATACAATAAAGACTGCTGTTCTAAATTTCAAAATCCATACACCTCTCGACTTGCTCGTTACCCTTTAAGGTAAGGAACTTGCCGATCCATTACGGAACATAATCTTCATCGGAGCTCTTGCTTGCGGAGGCCTTCTTGGCGCCCCAACGGCGAGGCTTGAATTCTCTGGGCGGGAAGTCAAACTTTAACTTGCCTTTCTTGTCGATGTAGAGGAAAGCGTCAAAGGTGCGGTGTGTCTTGTTGCTGCGGAAACCCTTGATCAGTTCGGTCTTCACTTCGGTTCCGGAGAGCATCTTCTGGATCTGTTCCAGGGGAATTTCCTTGCCGAGAAGAATCTTGGGCAGCTGCAGGCCGCTAGGTTCCTTCTTTACATAGCTATCGCTGACGTAACCGGTCATGGTTTCGTACACAGCGGAGTTGTCCAGCGGAGAGTTGCCTACCTGCTGGCCCAATTCAATTTCGGATCCTTCCTTGTTATCATCGAAGACGAACTCGATTTTGTTCTGGTCGTTGATGATAACTACGGCAGAAAATTCTACGCCCTTCTTGCTGCGGAATCCGGTAAGGGGACCAATCTTGTGGTTGGTCAGGAGTTCCACGATTTCTTCGTTGGAAAGTCTCTTGCCGCCGATCATCTTGCGGATGACGATTCCATCTTCGGTGGTGTATCGGCTGACGGTCTCGAAAACCTTCTTGCCGTTCACCGGGCTGAAACTTGCTTCGCCTGTAGTGCTTTCTTCCTTGAAGCCCTTGATGTTCTTCACCATGGTGCGGGTCATTTCTACAATGCCGTTCATGAAGTTCTCTCGGGTTTCCTTGCCCTTCTCGATCTGCTCCATCTTATATTCCCACTCACCAGTTAGCTCTGGACTTGTGAGGGCCTCAATATCCATAGCCTTTAATACCTTGATCAGGTCGAAGGCCTTGGCCGTAGCGATCATGTCCTTGCCGTCGCGGACCACGTACTTGTCGGTGACTAGCTTTTCGATAATGGCTGCGCGGGTGGCAGGAGTGCCCAAGCCGCGTTCCTTCATGGCGTCGCGGAGTTCTTCGTCTTCCACCAGTTTACCGGCACTTTCCATCATGGAGAGGAGGGTACTTTCGGTGTAGTGGGCAGGAGGCTTGGTAAAGTCTTCCTTGGCTTCAATTTCAACGGTCTTGGCCTTGTCGCCCTTCAGCTGCGGGATGTTGGCTTCGTCGTCTGCATCCTTGCCGTACACGGCCTTGAAACCGGGTTCCACCAGGATCTTGCCTTCGGTAATGAAGGTCTCGTTTTCGACGGTGGTCACGCGGGTGGTGTTCAGGTATTTTGCAGGCGGGTAGAAGACAGCGATAAAACGCTGACAGATCATGTTGAACACTTTCTGTTCCGCTTCGCTCAGGTCTGTGGGCATGATGCCTGTGGGGATAATGGCAAAGTGGTCCGAGATCTTCTTGTTGTCGAAAACCTTGGGTGTCTTTACGACCCAGTTGTTGTTGAGGGCGGTCTGTGCGAAAGTGGACAGGGAGCCTGTAATTTTTCCGAGGGTGGCCTTGACGGGACCTACGTAGTCTTCGGGCAAGTGCTTGCTGTCGGTACGGGGGTAGGTGGTTGCCTTGTGGCGTTCGTAGAGGGCCTGGGCGATTGAAAGGGTTGTCTTGGCGCTAAAGCCGAAACGGTTGTTGGCTTCGCGCTGGAGGGTAGTCAGGTCGTACAGGGGGCCGCACTTCTGGAAACTGGGTGCGGTGGTCTCTTCGATGGTACCAGTCTTGCCCTTGCACTTGGAAAGGATTTCCTGGACCTTGGCTTCGTCAAAAATCTGTTTCTGCTTGCTGTCGCCGTTGGGGGTAAACCACTTGCCCTGATAGTTGTTGCCGCTGTTGTCGAAGTTGGCCTCGATGGTCCAGAACTTCTTGGGGACGAACTGGTGGCGTTCTTCTTCGCGGTTCACGATGATGGCGAGGGTGGGGGTCTGCACACGGCCGCAGGGGGTAATCTGGAAACCGCCCATGGAACTGTTGTAGGCGGTAAGTCCGCGGCTGCCGTTCATACCGATAAGCCAGTCGGCTTCGCTACGGCAGATGGCGGCGGCCTTCAGGTTTTCCATGTCGGCGCCGTCGCGCATGTTGTCAAAGGCTTCCTGGATGGCGGCGGGGGTCATACTCTGCATCCACAGGCGCTTGATGGTCTTGCCTGTGAACTTGCCCTTCAGCACGTAGTCCAGGATGTAGAAGAATATCAATTCACCTTCGCGGCCAGCATCGCAAGCGTTTACGAGGGTGGTTACGTCCTTGCGCTTGATCAGCTTGCTCAGGATGGAAAGCTGGCTCTTGGTGGTGGGGTTGGCAGAAAGGGGGAACTTCTCCGGCAACATGGGGAGGGTGCTCATTTCCCACTTCTTGTATCGTTCGTCGATTTCCTTGGGGTCGGCGATTTCAACCAAATGGCCGATGGCGTGACTGACGATGGTGGTGTCACTTTCGTAGACGCCGTTTCCCTTGGTGAAGTTTTTCTGGCCTAGGACCTTGACCAAGTCCAGGGCGACGCTGGGCTTTTCTGCAATAATGAGAGTCTTCCCTTCGACGGGGACTGCAGATTTCTTTGCTTTTGTGGCGGGCTTAGCTGCCTTTGCAGTTTTTGTAGCCTTTGCCGCAGTAGTATCAGTTGCCTTTGCTGTTGCCATAGATTACTTCCATTTGAAGCGTCCGAAGAGGCCGAAGAGTACGGCCAGAACGGTGAAGGGGGCGTGGATGAACTCCACCGGGATACACCATTTGATCAAGTGTTCCTGCCTAAAGATTCTTAGCCCCCGGAGTATTAAAATCAGGTCACCGGCGCACTTGACGACGAATGTTATCGCTGTGGCCAGGAAAATTGTAAAGCTGAACGGTGAAAGGGCCGCCCCGATGCATTCCATCAGCAGGAACAGGAACACCATGCTCAGTACGAAAACGATTTTCGGTGTGTAATATATGGTCTTGGAGGCCCAGCGTTTGCGCTGTTCCCAAAGTTCCTTCAGGGTTTCCTTGCCGTTAGTCGTAACGAAGGTGGCTTCGTTGATACAGTAGCGCATGGCCCAGGGGCGGTCGGCTGCCAGTTTCTGCATCAGCAGGTCGTCGTCGCCGCTCTGGATCTTGATGACGTTTTCGAAGCCCTTGACGCTCTTGAAAAAACTCTTGCGGTAGGCCAGGTTGTTACCGGTACTGGTCAGGGGCAGGTGCATGGCCAAGCCAGCGGTTCCTGCCACTCTATATATAAGAGTCTCTACGGCCTGCATACAGATTAGAACGCTAGACTTACCCTTGACCGTGGGAATGTAGGAGTGGCCTGCTACCAGTTCAATGCCGGGTTCGAATTCGGCGACGATGCCTGTGACCCAGGTGGGCTTTACGATGCAGTCGGCGTCGGTCAGGCAGAGGATTTCGCCGTTGCAGGCCTCGATCATCAGGCTCAGGGCGTGCTTCTTGGGGCTGACTCCCTCGGGAATGTCCTTGATGGTCAGGACATGGAACCTGTCGGGGTATTTGTCGACGTACTCGGCCAGGATTTTGGGAGTTCTGTCTGTGCTGCGGTCATCGGCGACCCAGACTTCCCAAAAACCGCGGTAATCCTGCTTCATGACCGATTCAAGAGTTTCGCGGATCCCTTCTTCTTCGTTTCGGGCCGCAATGAGGATGCTTACCTTTGGAGCGGGTTCCACATCGGAGTCGCCCTTACGCACAGAACCCAGCGCGCGGAAAAAGCGCACTTCGAGCCATGCGTAAAAAAGGCAGAACACTGCCAGGAGTGAAACCACTGTGTATGTAAGCACTGTAAAAAGCATTTCCGCGCAAAATGTAGTTCAAGAAAAAAGTTTTTTGATTCTTACAATGTCAAATGGTAGGCGAAAAAGCGTCTTTTGAGGGAATTTGGTTCGTTTAACCCCGAAATTAGAATCCTGTAGCCAGCCTTTCGGTAAGACGGGTAAAGCGGCGGGCGTTACGGATGGTACGTATGGCCTGGTGCAGGGAACCGGGTGCCGAGAGGATCCATACATGGCCCTTGGCACGGGTAATGGCCGTGTAGATCAGGTTCCGCTGGAGCATAACGTAATGGCTGGAATCCAGTACCACGATGACTGCCGGGTATTCGCTGCCCTGGCTCTTGTGGATGGTGCAGGCGTAGGCTAGGGTCAGTTCTTCCAACTCGTCGTCTTCGTAGTCTACGGTCTTGTCGTCGTAGAAAACGGTAATCTTCTTGTTGACCGCGTCCACGCGCCAGATTGTACCGACGTCGCCGTTAAAGACGTTCTTTTCGTAGTTGTTCTTCACCTGCATGACGCGATCGCCCTGGCTCCATTCGACGCCCATCATCTTGTGGCGGGGAACATTGGGGTTCAGCAAACCTTGCAGGAAGGGGTTCAACTCGAAAATACCAAGGGGACCCTTGCGCATAGGCACCAGGACCTGCATCTGCTCGGTGAGATTGATGTCCAGTTTGCTCTTGATGCCGGTGGAGATTAACTGCTCCAGATGGGCCTTGCATTCTTCGGGAGTCTCGAAGGGGACAAAGTGAAAGTTGGGGCCGTCAAGGGGAGTGGGGGTGATTCCCTGGTTAATCTTGCTTGCCTTTTCGGCGATGTCGTTGTCGCTGGCCTGACGGAAAATGTGCTGCAGACGGATATGGGGGAAGCCGGGGCTGCTGAGTAAATCGTTCAATACGTTGCCAGGTCCGACACTTGGCAACTGGTCGGCGTCGCCAACAATGACGATGCGGGCCTTCATGGGGATTGCGTCTAACAGAGAGGCGGCAAGCCAGGTATCCACCATACTGAATTCGTCAATGACCAGCAGGTTACAATCCAGCTGGTTCAAACCGTTTTTCGAGAATTTCCTGGAAACCGGATCCATTTCCAGAAGGCGGTGGATGGTGCTTGCCTTTTCGCCACAGCATTCGCCCATGCGCTTGGCGGCACGGCCCGTGGGGGCGGCAAGCAGGATGTTGTCGCCCAGCTTTCTGGCCAGATGGAGGATGCCCTTTAGAATGGTGGTCTTACCGGTGCCGGGTCCGCCCGTGATGATGAACATCCTGTGGCTCAGAGCCTGGATAATGGCGTCGCGCTGAATGGGGTCAAAAGAAAATTTCTGTGCCCTTTCCCAGTCCCGTAATTCCCTGTTGGCGAATTCTTCGCCGATGGCTTCGTAGGCGGTATTGCATAAACGGAATTTGATGTTGTCTGCAATTCGCTGCTCGGCGTTAAATAGGAGGGGGTGGAAACAGTCGTCGTTTATACGTCTGATTCTTTCGTTGCCGCAGAGGATGTCGAACTGGTCAATAAGACGGTTTACGGAATCCTCATCGTAAATGTCAATTCGCAGATTTTTGATGGCGCGGCTCAGCAACTGTTCCCTAGGGAGGAATACGTGGCCGTCTCCCATGGAGGCTTCCTGCAGGGTGTACAGCAAGGCTTCCTGCATACGGGTGGGACTGTCCTTGGGGAGCCCCAGCTTCATGGCGATTTCGTCAGCCTTTAAAAAGCCGATGCCGAAAACTTCCTCGCAGAGCATGTAGGGATTGTCGCGGATCTTGGGGACAGTCCCCTGGCCGAATCGGGTCCAGAGTTTTTTGGCGATGCTTCCTACGATGCCGTGGCTGTACAGGAACATCATGGTTTCGCGGCTGTGGCGAGCCTCTTGCCAGCGGGCCAGGAAAAGTTCCACCTTGGCCTTGGGCAGACCTTTAATTTTTACGCTGCGAAAACGGTCTGGATCGTTGTCTAAAACGTCGAAAGTTTCTTCGCCAAAAACATCATAGATGTTCTGCGCGGTCTTGGGACCGATACCCTGGCAAAGTCCGCTACCCAGGTAGGCCACCACGTCGCTGTCGTCGGCCATGGCGATGAGTTCAAAGGATGTACACTTGAACTGTGTGCCGAACTTGGGGTGACGTCCCCATTCTCCTTCGAACTTTATATTCTCGCCTACGTTCAGTTCCGGGAGGGTTCCCGTGACCACTACCACCTTCTTGGATTCCGCCTCATTAAGGCGCAAAACGGTAAAGCCATTCTGCGGACTGTGGAATGTGATGGATTTAATGGTCCCCTGGATTTGCATAGTTTAAAAGTTTAAAGTTTAAAGGTTAAAGTTTCTCTTTCCGCTTAAACCTTTCCGCTTTAAGCTCGCTGCTCATAGCTCACGGCTCTTTACTTAGGTTGGCTTACTTTTGTTTTCTGCGCAACTGCGGATTGAAGTTATTCTTCTTGTCCAGTTCGTGGTCCCACTTGTCGGGGTTGAATTCGTTCCTCCTGGAAAGTTCCTTGCCGCGACGGACCAGCCAAACGCCCAGGGCGATGGCTACGAATACGGCCATGACTCTTGCGGTGTTATAGTCCAGACCGAAACCTACGGGAGCTCCCTTCAAGTTGGTGGGGCTGACCCAGAGGATATAATCTGCGGTAATGAAAGTCATGAACATGCAGGGCAGAAGTGCAATCCAGAAATTCTTTTTCTTGCAGCGAAGGTAGACCACGGTAACGCAGAGGCTGCAGACGGCCATGAGCTGGTTACTCCAACTGAAGTAGTTCCACAGGATGTTGAAACCTTCCTTGTCCAGATTGCTCCAGAAGATAATGGCAAGGCAGATGGCGAACATGGGAACGGTCAAGAACAAACGGTTCTTGGCGGAAGTCTGATCAATGTGCAAAAGTTCTGCAATGGTCAGACGGAGGCTGCGGAGGCTTGTGTCGCCACTGGTAATGGCAAGTACAATCACGCCAACCACGACCAGCACAGAAATGGGGGCGAAGGGCAGCACGGTAGAAACCAGGGTGCTCAAGACCTTGACGCCGCTGGCGCCAGTAATCAGTTCCGGATGGAGGTGATAGATGAACATACCGCCGGCAGCCCAGATCATACCGATGAGACCTTCCAGAATCATCATACCGTAGAATGTCTGACGGCCGGTCTTTTCGGTAAATTCGGTACGTGCCACCAGAGGGCTCTGGGTACTATGGAATCCGCTGATGATGCCGCAGGCGATGGTTACGAACAGCATGGGCAAGATGGGCTGGTGAGCCGGATGTTGCGTAAAGTTGCTGCCGAAGTCGTTGAAGTTGATTTCGTCAAGTACGTTCAGGTTGGGGGCGATACCCACGAGAATGGCGAGAGAGGCTAAAATCAGCAAACCGCCGAACACCGGGTAGATACGTCCGATAATCTTGTCGATGGGGAAGAATGTGCTGAGGAAGTAGTAAACGAAAATGCAGGCCACCGCAATCCAGAACAGGGTGGGGGATACGGCGTTACCGACGAGGATGGGGGTGTTGATCAGCTGGGCGGGGGTGTTGGTGAATACGGCGCCCACCAAAATCAGGGCTACGGAAATCAAGGTCATTACCACCTTGGAAGGACCCTTGCCCATGAACTTGCGGGAAAGGGCCGGCACGTTGTAACCGTTGTTGCGCATGCTGACCATACCGCTAAAGTAATCGTGTACGGCTCCGCCCAGCACGTTTCCCAGAGGCAGCAAGATGAAGACGATGGCGCCGAACTTGATGCCCAGAATCACGCCAATCACAGGACCGATACCGGCAATGTTCAAAAGCTGGATCAGCATATTCTTCCAGTGGGGGAGAACCAGACGGTCCACACCATCGGGATTTTCGGTGGCGGGAGTCTTGCGGTCGTCGGGGCCGAACACGTGTTCTACGAACTTGCCGTAAGTGAAGTAGCCGCCAATAAGGATAGCAACGCCAATTAGGAAAGTAATCATCTTGTGCCTTTTTGTTTTATTTGATTAATCGTCGTAAGACGGGGAGTCGAAATCGTCGTTGGAATTATCTGCGACAGGTTCTTCGTTGGAAATCTGTTCTGCAGAGTCATTCATTTCATTGTAGGAATCCTGAGCTTCTTCCTGGACTGATTCAACCTTGGATTCTTCCTTTTCGTTCACGGCGCCGCGAACGTAACCCTTTTCCTTTGCGATTTCGTCGGGGGTCTTGTCGTGACCCAACTGCTGACGGAAGTAAAGTACGTTGGTTGTGTAGCTGGACTTGCCGGCGTAATCGAATCCGAGAACCGGGTGGAAGGAACTACCGAACTGGAAGGCCACGGCCAGGCCGAACTTGAAACCGTTATTGCCGTCTACAGAAATGTTGGGGTTAATAACGTTGGTTTCGATTTCAGCGCCGGTGAAGGGATCTGTTCCGGCAACCTGGTACATGTGGCCAGAAGACTTCATGGTGGCGCTCTGGTAACCCAAGGTCATCATCACTTCGATAAAGTTGATGGGCTTATAGCCAATGACAACGTCAAACGTGGTGGCGGAAACATCCAGGTCGAGAGAGCCCTTGTATTCGTCGGGGCGGTAGCCGATGCCGCTGGTGCTGTAGCCGAAGACAAAGCTTACGTCAAGGCCCTGGGCTGCGGGAGGCAACATATACTGGAACAGGTGACCGAAACTATACTGCAGACCGAAACCGAAAAGATTGAACTTGGTCAGGTTGCTGATGCTGGGCAGGAACATACCGCGCAGGACAACGCGTGCGTGGTAGAAACTACCTGCAACTTGCAGATAGGGGTAAGTGAAAACTCCCAGACCGTTCAAGGTCTCGTTACCGTAAACTAGGCCGGTGTTTTCCTGGGGATTGCCGTGTTCGCCGAAAATGGTGGGGACATCGAAGGCCATGGGAGTTCCGTTGATGTCAAAGGTTTCGGAGAATTTTCTGTCATCATCTCCGATAGGGACGATGGAGAAGGGCATGCCCACTTCAAATGTCAGACTCTGGGGAACGTTTGCGCTTACATACCAGTTGCTGTTCAGCACATTGCCCAGATTGTCGATAATGGGCTTTACATAGCCGGGGCGGTTGTTGTAATACTCGTTGAGTACGCCCTTGTCTTCGAAGGCGGCCATGGATTCGTAGGTGGATGCCCAGCCCTTGGCGTCCATGGCAAATGTGTTGGCGGTTGCTGCGAGGCAGCTGAAAGCGAAAGCGATTCTAGAGATTGTTTTCATGGTCGCCAAAGATAGAAATTGACGACCTTTTTTGCACGGCCTCTAAATGTAAAAGTCCGAGGTTGATGTATTGTCTAGAAGGTATACTGCAGACTGACAGAGGCCAGCACGAAGGTCTGCCACAGGTACGGATCCAGATCGCAATTGTCGGTTCTTCCGCTGTATGCGTTCTTGAACCAGTTTTCGTAAACCTTGATTGCCGGAACCATGGAAAGCTGGTCTGTAAAGTAGTAATGGAGGTTGGCGATAAAGCCTACTGCAGAACCCATCAGTTCAGAACTCTGGACGCCTCCATCCTGGAAGTAGACAGAATTTTTAGTGTTGATGCTTGTGTAGGAGTAACCGCCGCCGAGGCCGATCTGGAAATAGTCGGGCCAGAATAAGTTGTATGTAAACTCAAAGCCGAGACGCCAAATGCGGGAATCTGCCGTGTAGGATTCATCGGAAAAACCGGCTAAGGTCTGGTTGGATGTCCAATACTGGAAATTCAGGGCTAGGGTGAACTGGGCGATGTTGGCACCGATGGTAAGGTCGGGTGTTGCCAGAAAATCCAGGGCGGGCTGGTGAATGAGACCTTTTTTGCCTGCGGTATCTGTGATTGCAGTCGACCTTTCGTTAAAGTCGCCCTTAGATGCAATAATGCCGAAACCTACTTCTGCAAAGTAGGACTTGGGCCAGTATCCCTCGTCGGCAGCTGCCTGAGAAAACAGCATACCGACCACGGCAATCAGAACAAAAAGAAACTTCTTCATCAATTTCCTCAAAAAGCGATGGGCTGTGAGAGGTGAGCAATGAGTTAAAGTTTGGCACCTCGCATAACTCTACCCCAGTAAACAGTCTACAGTCTACTGTCTACTTCCAACTTCCAACTATTTCGCTGCGTAGTAGAACATGGCGTCGATGCACTTCTTGGCGGCGACGCGGGTGGCTTCGTCCAGTTCCACATGCTGGGCTGCTTCCGGATGACGGAGGGTTTCCAGGATGTTTTCCAGGGAGTTGGACTTCATGTACTTACACATGCTGCAGCTGCCAATAAAGCGCTTGTTGGGGAACTCGTACTGCATACGGGCATTGAGACCGCATTCGGTAAGGAGCAGGAACGGGGTGCCTTCGGGCTGGTCCTTGATGTAGGTGACCATCTGACCGGTGCTGCCCACGTAATCGCTGAGAAGTGCTACGCCCGGGTGGCATTCGGGGTGGCTCACCACCTTAAGACCCGGATTCTGGCTGCGGAAGAAGTTGATCAGTTCGGAATCGTAGGTTTCGTGCACGTAGCAGCAACCGCTGTGGAGCACGATTTCCTTCTTGATGTTACGCTTCTTCATTTCTTCGATCAGGTTCTGACCCATGAGTCCATCGGGTACGAACACAATCTTGTCGTTTTCGAGACTGCTCACGATCTTCATCACGTTGGAGCTGGTAACGCAAACGTCGCAGTTTGCCTTTACGTCGGCAGTGGTGTTGATGTAGCAGACGAAGGTGTGATCCGGATACTTTTCGCGGAGGGCGCGGACTTCGGCTCCGGTAATGGAGTCGGCCAGGCTACAGCCGGTAAGGGGTCCGGGAATCAAGACGTCCTTGGTGGGGTTCAGAATCTTTGCGGTTTCACCCATGAAACGGACTGCGGAGAAGACGATGGTCTTTGCTTCCACCTTGGTGGCGTCCTGGCTCAGCTTGAAACTGTCGCCGTCGTAGTCGGCAACACCCAGGATGATTTCCGGGGCAACGTAACTGTGGGCGAGAATGACGGCGTCACGTTCCTTCTTCAGTTCGTTGATTTCGTTGATGATGGGAAGCATCTGTTCCACTTTTTCCATGGAATAGGTGCAAAGGACAGCGCCAGGCTGGATACTCTTAAGACGATTGTAAAGTTCTTCTGCGGTCATGGCCTAAATATAAAAAAATTAGACGGACCCCATCAGCGTCCCCACCCCAGAACCGCGAGACATTGGATACCAGATATAGGATATGAGATATCAGATACGAGATACGAATTATCATAATCGCGCCGATGGCGCCTTGCGTCGCCCTGTGGGCGCTCAGGGTCTCATGCGTTCATGGGATTCTGAAACGAGTTCAGAATGACAGTCCGCTCAGCATACTTCTTTTGTGTCTCATAATTCCTCTTCACTCTAGTCTTTCTCCTCCCTTGGCATGGGTTTTGCGTATAGGGGACGTCCAATTGGAAAAGAAATGAAAAGATTTCAAATAGTGTAAAGAATAGGGTGTAAATTATGTTTTTTGACCGTACTGAATTTACGAAAACTGTAAAAGACGAAGAGCATGCCGCATACTTGATGAAAAACGGCGTGAAATTCGATTATGGTTCCTTAGTTGACGAACGTGACGGTGAAATCTACAGTACGGTAAAAATCGGAAACCAAATCTGGATGGCGGAAAACCTTCGTTATGTGAGTAAGGGCGGTGCCGCCGACGACGATGTGGGAAGTTACGCCTACGGCGAGGTGGAAAAAAATGTGGGCAAGTTCGGTAGACTTTATACCTGGGCCGCCGCCATGAATTTAAGCCCCCGCTATAACGAAGACGAATTGGGCGCTGAAGGGGAATCGCTGATTACGTCGGGCAGGTTCCGCGGAATCGCACCCGAAGGTTGGCACATCCCTTCTGAAGAGGAATGGCATGAACTGTGCGAATTTTGCAGAAGCTTGCAGGACGGTCTGCCGGGAACCATGCTAAAGTCTTCCGAGTACTGGGAAGAATGCTACGGCTCCGTGGTGGGCAAGGATAGCGTAGGTTTTGCTTCCATACCTTCTGGCGGCCGCTATAGCATGGGTTACTTTTATGACTTGAACAAGTCTGCCTATTACTGGACTTCCACCAGCATGGGAAATGAATATGCTAGATATCGCAGCATTTCATTTCGTGGCGGAAAGATCGGTGCCGATTATACCTACAAGACCGACGCCTTTGCTATCCGCTGCGTGAAAGACTGCTAGGCGCCGGCGCGATGTTCTAGACTTCTCCGATGCGGACCATGTTCAGGAGGGGCATGCCTGCCTCACGGCATTCCTTTAGATCAATCTTGAAGTCAATACTCCAGTCATTGAAATCTTCTTCGTCCTGAAGCATCTGCTGGACGTGCATGATTTCGCCTTCGTAGGTAATGATGGTGTGGTGTACGGAACGTCCTTCCACATCCAGGCGGAACTTGTGGTGTTCTGCAATGTAGGCTGCCATGATTTCCATCAGACGGTTTTCGGTCCAGGGTTTGCCTTCGCCATCCACTAGCATTTGGCCTTCTGCAAGGTCGTCTGCCAACATATCCAATACGTCGCCAAAAGCCTGCTTCTGCAATGCACTCATGAGCTGGAAAATGCGCTGGCGGACCATGTTGATAAAGCGCTTCTTGTCGTAGGTAATGTCTGCGGCCACCTTGTCGGCACCGAAGGCGGTTTCCATTTCGGTGGCGCCTGCATCGTCCATACGTTTCTGGTAGTCTTCGGGGTGGGCCATCTTTTCCCATTCTTCCAACAGGCTGCTGTCCGTTCTGCGGATCATATCGCCCAGGAATTCTTCCATGTCGTGGAGTTCCTCGTTCTTGTAGCTGTCGGGAACGGTCTGGGCCAACACCTTGTAAACCCCGTTCAGGTGTCGGAGCAAGATGGCTTCCATGCGCTGCAAACCATACTGCTTGATGTAACCGCTGAAGGTGCTGAAGTTTTCGAACATCTCGCGGACAATAGACTTGGGTTCCACATTTACGTCTACCCAGGGGTGGGTTTCGGCAAAGTTATTGTAGGTGTCGTAAATGAAATCCCGCAACGGCTTGGGGTATTCCACCTTTTCCAATTCTTCCATGCGCTGGTTGAATTCCATGCCCTGGGCCTTCAGTTCTTCCATGCGGGCGTTCTTGGCCTTGTTCATCTGGATGCGGAGAATGGCTTCGGGATTTTCAACGATGCTTTCGCATAAAGTAATGACGTCCAGTGCGTATTCGGGGCTTTCACGATCCAGCTTGGGCAAGGTATCCAGTAGATAAAGTGAAAGGGGCTGGTTCATGGAAAAGTCATCTTGCAGATCCATGTTCACGCGAAGTTTGCTGTAGCCCGGTGCCACTTGCGGGGCAAATTCGATAATATGGCCTTCTACCAGACCACGGAAAAGCTGGAAGGCGCGCTTGCTCAACTGCTTTTTGCTGGCGGCCGTTTCGTGACAGTCCTTGATCAGGTTGCGCATGGCCTTGCAACCGTCGGTGGGACGGCTGAGAATGTTCAAGAGCATGCCATGGCTGACGTGGAAACTGGAGGTCAGCGGTTCCGGCTGGGCCTGGATCAAACGTTCGTAGGTGTTCTTGTCGAAGGGAACGTAGCCGTGTTCGGGCGGTTTCTTCTTCTGGAATTTCTTGCCGGTCTGTTTTGTCTTGGCTTCCAGTTTCAGATTTTCGATGACGTGTTCCGGGGCCTGGGCCACAACGTAACCGATGTCGTCAAAACCCTTGCGGCCTGCGCGGCCTGCAATCTGGTGGAAGTCTCTAGCGGTTAGAATAGCGGTCTTGTCGCCGCTATATTTGCAAAGCTGGGTGAACAGCACGGAACGAATGGGAACGTTCACGCCTACGCCAAGAGTGTCTGTTCCGCAGATGACCTTCAGCAGACCTTTTTGGGCCAGTTTTTCACACAGGATGCGGTACTTGGGAAGTAGACCCGCATGGTGGATGCCAATGCCCTGCTTCAGCCAACGTTTTACTTCGGGGCCGTAAGGACTGCTGAAACGCATTTCCTTGATGGCCTCGTTAATGGCCACCTTTTCTTCCTTGGTGCAAAGGTCCAGACTCATGAAGTTCTGGGCGTTGGTAGCGGCTGCGGCCTGGGTAAAGTGAACCACGTAAACAGGGCCCTTCCCTTCGTTGATCAGTCGCTGAACTGTGTTGGAAATTTCGGTTTCGGAGTAGGTAAAATCCAGGGGTACGGGGCGCTGGGTGGAGCGAACGGTGACGGATTCCTTGCCCGTATGCTTGGTCATTTCCTTTTCGAAAAATTCCGTGGCGCCTACGGTGGCGCTCATGAGCAAAAAGCGGGTGTTGGGCATGGTTAAAAGAGGAACCTGCCAGGCGACACCGCGTTCCTTGTCGGAATAGTAATGGAATTCGTCCATGACCACGTCAGAAATGGTGGACTGTTCCCCTTCGCAGAGGGCCATGTTGGCAAGGATTTCTGCGGTACAGCAGATGATGGGGGCGTCGCGGTTGACGGTGGCGTCTCCTGTAGAAAGTCCTACATTTTCGGGACCGAACTCCTTGCACAAGGCCATCCACTTTTCGTTGACCAGGGCCTTGATGGGGCAGGTGTAGACGCTGCGTCGGCCGTGGGCCAGACTGTCAAAATGGAGCGCCAGGGCTACCATGGATTTTCCTGAACCCGTAGGCGTATTTAGAATAACGTTTTTCCCGTCTAAAAGTTCAAGGATTGCCTCTTCCTGGGCGGGGTACAGCGTAGTACCCTTGGCATCAGCCCAGGCCAGAAAGTTTTCCAGCAGGGCTTCAGATGATACATCGGAATCGGCTTTAGTCAAGTAGTCTTTTAAAGAAACGGGGGCTTTTTCAGTCATAAAAGTAAAGATAGTTTTTTGAGGGAACGTCTGATTTTTTAAATTTGAGTTCATTGGTGTGAATTTAAACTCGTTCTAGATAAGGGTCTTTATGGCATCGAAAAAGAAAGAAGAAACCGACTTGACTGAATTGCTTAAGGATGTTGCCAAAAATTGGTATATCATGCTGCCTTGCTTAGTGGTTGCTGGCATTGTAGGTGTCTTTGTCTCCTTGTGGATTAGGCCTGTTTACCAGGTAGATGCTCTTCTTCAGATTGAATCGAAAAACAGCAAGAACTCTATGGGTATGATGGGTGGACTTGGAGCCCTTTTCTCCAACGCTTCTCCTGCCGAAACAGAAATTGAGTTGATTCGTAGCCGTCAGGTGATGGGTGCCGCTGTCGAAAAGATGCGCCTGCAGTACGAGGCTGAACCCTTGAATTTCCTGGACCGTCTTCTCCATAGGGAAGGCAGACTTGACCTTGCGCAGATTGAAGTCCCCTGGGATAGCGTCCCCAAGACTGACAAGATTAAGGAATGGGAAGTGGAAATCAAGGACAGTACTGGTCGTTTTGACCTGTATGACCACCTTGATAAAGTTGTTCTATCGGGTGAACCTGGCCATACCTACAAGTTTCCCTATGCCGGTGATTCTGCCGCATTTGGCATTATCAGCTGCGATGTTCGCCCGGGTCAGCGTTTTGTCGTCCGTAAGCGTAAGCGTCTCGATGCCATCAGTTCGTTCCGTAGCGCCTTTGACGTAAAGGAAAAGGGTAAAAAGACTGGAATCCTGGAATTTACCTATCAGGATATCTATCCGGATCGTGGCATGGCCGTATTGAATGAGGTAGCCTCTTCTTATTTACGTCAGAATGTGGAAGAACGTAATGCTGAAGCCCAGAAGACGTTGGAATTCCTGGAAAAGCAGCTGCCTGATGTGAAGGCCCAGATGGATTCCTCTCTCATGAACTTGAACGCCTATCGTAACCGCGTGGGTTCTGTAGACGTGAATGCAGAAACTCAGTTGGTGCTTCAGCGCCGCATGAAGTTGCAACAGGACATTCTTGCCTTGCAACAGCGTAAGCAGGAAGCGATTCGACTTTTCCATTCTGAACATCCTACTGTAAAGACTCTGGAAGATCAGGAAGATGCCTTGAAGCGTGAACTGGCAGGAACCGCCAGCCAGGTAAAGAAACTTCCCACCACTCAGCAGGAAGTGCTAAAACTGACAAACGAAGTGGAACAGAGCAAGATTCTCTACACCACCATGCTGAACAATATCCAGCAGCTGCGTCTTGTTTCTGCCGGTGAAGTGGGCTCCGTGCGTATTGTGGACTTTGCTGAAAAGGCTCTCAGACCCACTAAGCCCAAGCCCAAGCTGATTGTTGCTGTCGCCCTGTTCCTTGGCTTCCTGTTTGGTACTTTGATTATTTCTCTGAAGACCAAGTTCAGCAGCGGTGTAAAGAGCGCTAGCTTTATCGAAAAGGAAACTGGTTTTACGGTTTATGCAAAGGTGCCCAAGGGCAATCCCCAGGGAACCAAGGGCACAAGACCGCTGGCCGTGGTGGAACCCGACGACGTGGCCGTGGAATCCCTCCGTGCTCTCCGTTCTTCCCTGGAATTCTCTATGATGGACGATAATGGTTCTGTCATTGGTGTTAGCGGCCTGATTCCCGGCGTAGGCAAGAGCTTTATTTCTGTGAACTTGGCAGCCTTGTTTGCAGGTCTGGGCAAGAAGGTCTTGCTCATTGATGCGGATCTCCGTAAGGGTCGCCTCCATAAGGAATTCGGAATCAAGCGCGGCAACGGTCTTTCCCAGGTGCTGCTCCGTGAAGTCCAGGTGGAAGAAGTTATTCACCCCACCGAAGTGGAAAACATGTTTGTGATCCCCTGCGGCAATGTCCCTGCCAACCCGGCTGAACTTCTTGGCTCCAGGCATTATGCCGATTTGATTGAAAGATTTAAGTCTGAGTATGATCTGGTGATTGTGGATACTCCGCCGATCATGCTGGTGACGGATGCTGCCCTGGCTTGCCGCCTGGCTGCCCAGATCGTTATGGTCATCGAATACAATAGGCATTCTATTGAAGCCATTCAGGAAGGTATGAGTCAGATCCTCAAGGGCAACAGTACTGCACATGCTTCTATTGTCATCAACAAGTATGAACATAGCCGCACCGAAGGTTACGGCTACAAGTACGGGAAATACTAATGAAAGGTATTGTGCTCGCCGGTGGTTCCGGTACTAGACTTTATCCCCTGACCATGGTGACTTCGAAACAGCTGTTGCCTGTTTACGACAAGCCCATGATCTATTACCCGCTGTCTACCTTGATGTTGGCGGGAATCCGTGATATTTTGATTATTTCCACTCCGACGGACCTTCCCAATTTTGAACGTCTGTTGGGTGATGGTTCCTCGATGGGTCTCAACCTTAGCTATAAGGTTCAGCCCAGCCCTGATGGCCTAGCCCAGGCTTTTATTCTGGGTGAGGAATTTATTGGAAATGATTGCTGCGCCATGGTTCTCGGCGACAATATTTTCTACGGCAACGGCTTTAGTCCCCTTCTGAAGGCTGCCGTCAAGAACGCCGAACAGAACAGTCGCGCCAGTGTGTTCGGTTACTATGTGGATGATCCCGAACGTTTCGGTGTTGTGGAATTTGACGAAGCCGGAAAGGTGATTTCTGTAGAAGAAAAGCCCAAGGAACCCAAGAGCAATTATGCCATTACCGGCTTGTATTTCTATGACAACCGCGTGGTCGAATATGCCAAGTCCCAGAAACCCAGCGCTCGCGGAGAACTGGAAATTACGGACCTGAACAAGACCTACCTGGATCAGGGTGACTTGGATGTGAAGTTGCTGGGTCGCGGTTTTGCCTGGCTGGATACCGGTACCATGGACAGCCTGATCGAGGCTGGAGACTTTGTTCGTATGGTGGAAAATCGCCAGGGCATCCAGATCAGCGCCATAGAAGAAATTGCCTACATCAATGGCTGGATCAGCAAGGACAAGTTGCTGGAATCTGCTGCCAAATATGGTAAGAGCCCCTATGGCCAGCACCTGCGTAAAGTCGCCGAAGGAAAGATTAGATATTAGGTAATCATATGGGAAAGTTCAATTTTATAAAGACCAGTATTGAAGGCGTAACTATCGTTGAACCCACCGTCTATGGTGATCATCGCGGTTACTTCATGGAGACCTATAACAAGGCCGAATTTGATGAAGCCGGTCTTGATATGGTTTTTGTTCAGGATAATGAATCCCGCTCCAAGAAGGGTGTCCTTCGCGGCCTTCATTTCCAGAAAAAGAATCCCCAGGGCAAGCTTGTCCGCGTGTTGGAAGGTGAAGTTTATGACGTGGCTGTGGACCTGCGCAAGGGCAGCCCCACTTTCGGCAAGTACGAAGGTGTGGTGCTTTCTGCCGAAAACAAGCGCCAGTTCTACATTCCCGAAGGCTTTGCTCACGGTTTTGTGGTTTTGAGTGAAACTGCAACCTTTGTGTACAAATGTACACGCCTTTATGATCCCAAGGATGAAGGCGGTCTGTTCTGGAATGACCCGGCCATCGGAATCGAGTGGCCTGTGGGAAATGGTTTTGAACCGCTTCTCAGCGAAAAGGACACCAAGAACCCTCTGTTGAAGGATCTTGGCTTCGCTTTTGAATTGTAATCGGCCTAATTTTTTTATTATTGACCTGATGAAAAATATTCTTGTTGTATGTACCGGCAATATTTGCCGTAGCCCCACGGGCGAATACCTTCTCAAGAAGGAACTCGGCCCCGATTATAATGTGATGAGTGCTGGTCTGGGTGCCCTGGTGGATCACCCTGCTCACGAAATCAGCCAGAAGATTGCCCTGGAACATGGTGTAGATATGAGTGCCCATCGTGCACGTCAGATCAACCTGGATATTGTAAAGTGGGCCGACTTGATTCTAACTATGGAAAACGGTCAGAAGATGGATATTCTTGCCCGCTATCCCTTTATGGAAGGCAAGGTTTTCCGTTATGGCGAAAACATGAGGGTCGACGTACCTGACCCCTATCGCCGTCCGGAAAATGCATTTGTTCTTGCATGGAATTACATCTCCAAGCTGACACCCTACTGGGTCGAAAAAATTAAACAGAGTGAGGGCCAGGCCTAGGCCTGGTGTGAGGAATTTATGAAGAAGATTTGTTTGGGACTTTGCGGTGTTGCTGCAGCCCTCTTGTCTGGATGCGCCGCTGGTCCCCAGATGCAGATGGCTCTGCCTGGCGATTCTGCCGAGTATAATGGTTATACCGTTCGTGTTCACTACATTGATCAGGGCGATCTGGGCAAGGCAAACGTTGCCGCCGCCTCTGCTGAAGAAGAATCTGCCGCAGGCAATCTCAAGGATTTGATGGTGGATTCCCTGCCTCAGCTGGAATACCATATTGGACCTCTGGATATGGTCCAGATCGTGGTTTGGGAACATCCGGAACTGACTTCTCCTATGGGTCAGTACCAGCCTGCCGGTCAGAAGGTCACTACCGATGGTAAGCTGTTCTACCCCTATGCCGGTGAATTGAATGTCGCTGGCTTGACTGCACAGGAACTTCGTTTAGAAATTACAAAGCGCCTCTCCGATAAGATTTTGAACGATCCCCAGGTGGACGTGCGTGTGACGGGTTACAATGGTCGCAAGGCTTTTGTTTCTGGCGCCGTGAACAAGCCCGGTGCTGTAGGCTTTGATGAAAAGCCCATGACTTTGCCCGACGCTATTTCCCTTGTGGGTGGATTTGATGAATATGCCGATCCTTCCGCCATGCAGTTCCGCCGCGATGGCAAGGTTTATAGTATCAACTATCTGGATGCTTTCCAGAACAATCTAGCTCTTGAAAAGATTCTGCTCCGCCCCGGTGACCAGATCTTTGTTCCCGCTCTGAAGGAAACTCAGAAGAGCAACAAGGTTTACGTTCTTGGCGAAGTTGGCCGTGTAGGAACCGTAGATGTGAACAATGGCAAGCTGAGCCTTGTAGAAGCTTTGGCTTCTTCCGGTGGTCTGAATGCCTTGAATGCGGATTCCCGTTCCGTGTATGTGATTCGCAATTCCAATGAGACGACAATCGATGTCTATCTGCTGAATGCCAAGAATGCCATGGCCCTTGCTATGGCAGAACGCTTCAACCTGTCTTCTCATGACGTGGTCTATGTGGACGCTTCTGGCCTTGCAACCTGGAACCGTATCATTTCTTTGATTGCTCCGACCGGTGCTCTGCTTAACAATGCTGCAAGTACTGGACGTAATATCCAGTTGATGTCCAGCGGTCAGTGGGGACGGTAATAATTCTCTAAGTTTAATTTATAGGGTGTAACTCAATGATCAACCTTATCCTTTGTGGTGGTAACGGCACTCGCCTCTGGCCCGTAAGCCGTTCCCTGATGCCGAAACAGTTTGCTCCGCTCTTTGACGGACAGTCCCTCTTCCGCAAGACCGTGGTGACCAACTCCGCAGTCTGCGAAGCCCAGTTCATCGTTTCCAACGCCGACCAGTTCTTCCTGGCTAAGGACCAGCTGGAAGCCGAAGGCAAGAAGGGCGGCAAGTTCCTGCTGGAACCGGTGGGCCGTAATACCGCCCCTGCCATCGCCCTGGCCTGCTTGACCCTGGATCCCGAAGAAATCGTCCTGGTTTCTCCGTCCGACCATGTGATCCGCAAGAAGGATGAATACAAGGCTGTTTTGCTCCGCGCCCAGGAACTTGCCAAGGAAGGCAACCTGGTCACTTTCGGTATCACTCCCACCAGCCCCGAAACTGGCTACGGCTACATCGAAGCCGATGGCGAAAACGTAAAGCGTTTTGTAGAAAAGCCGGACCGTGCCACTGCCGAAAAGTATTTGCTGGCAGGTAACTTCTACTGGAATTCCGGTATCTTCTGCTTCAAGGCAAAGACCTTCCTCGACGAACTCCAGAAGCATTCTCCGGATATTTTGGCCGCTTCCAAGAAGGCTCTGGCCAATACCGCCATTGAAGAAAAGGAACCCATCCGCGTTTCTATGGATGACATGATGGCCATTCCTTCCAATTCCATCGACTACGCCGTCATGGAAAAGTCCGACAAGGTGAAGGTGGTTCCCAGCGATATCGGCTGGAGCGATCTCGGTTCCTTCGACAGCCTCTATGGCGAATATCCCCACGACGAAAATGGTAACAACGTAAACCCCCGCCACATTGCAGTGGGTTCCAAGAACTCCCTGGTCATGGGTTCCCAGCGTGCCATCGCAACCATCGATCTCGATAAGATGCTCATCGTGGATACTCCCGACGCACTTCTCGTTGCTCCTCTCAGCAGCAGCCAGAAGGTAAAGCAGGTGGTGGAAGAACTGAAAGTCCGCGGCTCTGACCTGATCAGCGTGCCTCAGACGGTGAACCGCCCCTGGGGTACCTACTCCGTGCTGGAATCCTCCGAACGCTACAAGATGAAGCGTATCGTGGTGAAGCCGGGCAAGCGCCTCTCCCTGCAGAAGCATTTGCACCGTTCTGAACACTGGGTCGTAGTCAGCGGTACCGCAACCGTCACCGTGGGCGACAAGGTGTTCTACGTCCGTCCCAACGAATCAACCTACATTCCTGTTGGCGAAGTACACCGCCTGCAGAACGAAGGCAAGCTTCCGCTGGTCATCGTCGAAATCCAGGTGGGCGAATACACCGGCGAAGACGATATCATCCGCGTCGAAGATGACTTCCATCGTGTAAAGTAACATAGCTGTTTGTTTAGCAATAATGGGCCGCGAAAGATTTTCTTTCGTGGCCTTTTTTTTATGGATAAGTTTTTATATTTGCTCCGCCTTAAATTAAATATGGAGGAAACATGAAAAAACTAATCGTTCTTGCTTTCGTTGCTTTTGCCGCCGTGCAGAGCTTTGCTGTGGGTCTCGGTCTCCGAGATGCTTTTATCGTTGGTTCCCTGATGGGTGATGCCGATGGTAACATCGGTACCGGTGATGCTTTCACTTTCGAAATGCTCTTCCCGGTTAACGAAAATTTCGGCATTCATACCGGTGCAGGTATTGAATACGCCATATATGACTTTGATGTGGATGATTATGATGACTACCATAGATACATCATGTATGTTGACATGAGTATCCCCGTACTGGCCCGTCTGAATTTTACTCCGGGTTTCTTCATGGATCTGGGTGTTAACCTGGGCCTTAACCTGACTACCTTGAGCTGGGCTGAATATGGAAGTAGGTCTACCGATGCAGAATCCATAGATGAGGCCAGTGGATTTAACGTAGACTTCGCTGCAGGCTTGGGCTATGTGTTCAAGTTCGGTCTGGGCATTGATGGCCGTATTACCTACGGTTTGACCAATGTTTTTGATTTGGATAATGTGGATTCAAACCGTTTCGGTATCCAAATCGGTCTTAGCTACTGGTTTAAGCAGCGCTAATTGTTGGACGTCTTAAACGAGATAGCAAACTATTAAAGAAAGGCGGACCTTGCAAGGTCCGCCTTTCTTGTTCGTAATTTTGTACGTAAAAAAGACCTCGCCAAAGGCGAGGCCCTGTAAAGCTTTTGGCTCGGACTAGAACTGGTCCAGGAAACGCTGGTCGTTGCCGGTGAGCAAGCCGATTTCCGGGATAGCGTGGCGGAGCATGGCGATACGGTCTAGACCGAAGCCGAATGCAAAGCCGGTGTACTTTTCACCGTCGATACCGCAGTTCTTGAACACGTTGGGGTCCACGGAGCCGCAGCCACCGATTTCCATCCAACCGGTGCCCTTGCAACGACGGCAGCCGACCCCACCGCAGAACACGCAGCTCACGTCCATTTCAGCGGAAGGTTCCGTGAAGGGGAAGAAGCTGGGGCGGAAACGGGTCTTGACGCCTTCACCGAAGAGCTTGTTCATGAACACCTGGAGGACGCCCTTCAGGTCTGCAAAGGAAATGTTTTCGTCTACCACCAGACCTTCGCACTGCTGGAACATGGGGGCGTGGGTAGCATCGTTATCGACGCGGAATACGTGACCCGGAGCGATCATGCGGAAAGGCGGCTTGTGGGTTTCCATGTAATGAATCTGGGTGCCGCTGGTGTGGGTACGGAGCATCACCTTGTCGTCCACGTAGAAGGTGTCCTGCATGTCGCGGGACGGGTGGTCGGGAGGAGTGTTCAATGCTTCGAAGTTGTACCAGTCGGTTTCGATGTCGCGGCCGAAGTCCACTTCAAAGCCCATCTGGCTGAAGAAGTCGATGATCTCTTCGCGGACGTCGTACAGCGGGTGGGTCGAGCCAGACGGAATGCCTGCGCCGGGGAGGGATACGTCGACGCTGCCGCTGGAAAGTTTCTTCTGGAGGGCGGCTTCGTTGGCGGTAGCAATGGCCTTTTCGATTTCTTCGGAGACGGCCACCTTAAGTTCGTTGACGAGCTTGCCGAAAGCCGGCTTTTCTTCTGCGGAAAGGGAACCCATCTGCTTCATCAGGTCGGTTACCATGCCCTTCTTGCCAAGGTACTTCACGCGGAGGTTGTTAACGGCTTCTTGATTAGTGAGGTCAGTTTGAGCAAGTTCTGCGTCAAATGCCTGTTTTACGTTATTAATAGCTTCACTCATAGTGCAAAAAATTTAGAAATTGATAATGGATGATTGATGATTGATAATGAAAAAGTTCTGCGCGTACGGAGTATTTTTTAATTGACTCCTGGAATGTGCATGATAACGGGCCTGTTCTTCCCGTTCTCGGTCTTGTGGATGGTCAGCTTGCCGGTGGAATCGTAGCCGAATTGCTCGCCAACGCGCTCGCCGTTGACGTAGGTGAGGGAATCCTTCAGCACGCCGTTCTTGTACCAGTTGCGCCAGATGCCGTTTCGCTTTCCTCCTTCCCAGAAACCTTCATTGGCGAGTTTCGTGTATTCCACGCCGCTATTTGTCGTGTCAGGAAAAAAGCTGCGACTCTGCCGTAAGACGCCCTTATCCCAAATCTCTTCGTAGCGCAGAGATTTGTTTTCTTTTACGAACCACAATGTCCTGTTCAGAACGAATTCATGGTGTACGTTCAAGTTGCGTAATTCATGATTTTCTGTCCATACCTTTACAAATGTGGATTCTGCGCAAATTTCGCTTCCGCAAATTCCGTAATCTACACGATAGGGTGAGTAACGATCGCCGTTGTGGACTATACTGCTTGCAATTCGATTTCCGTCTATGTCGAACCAAATCCAAAGGGAATCTCGAATACCGTGTTTCCAATATTCCTGTTTTTGAACTTGTCCATTGCCATAATAAAGAGTACGAGGCCCGTTCAGTCTGCCGTCTTTCCAGGTTTCGGAGATTTCCACTTTCTTGCCGTCGGAGTAATAGCTATAGCTGATGCCGTTTTTGTTGCCGTGCTTGCATGTGTAGAACATTTCCAGGGTCCCGTCGGGACGATATCTTTTGAAGAAACTCTGCGGCCCGATAGTTTCAATGTCCTTTCCTGAATTTCCAAAACAGCTATTTTCTTCAACCAAGGTTCGGTTTTCGTCCCATTTCTTCCAGACGCCAACGGAATCTCCGTTCTCGTTATAATGTTCTTCAAATGCTTTTTCACCATTAAAGTGCCAGCCTTCCCAGTCGCCTACAGGGTGGTCTTCCTTGTAGTAACGGATGGCTTCCTTCTTCTTGTTGAAATGTCCGCCGTAATAGCTGATCCATTTTCCGTGGCGTAAGCCCTTCTTGTATTCCCCTTCGAGAACCAGGTCACCGTAGCCCGTCCAGCGCTTGAATTCACCGTCGGGCTCGTTATCCTTGTAGGGAATTTCGTATTCCTTGATTCCGTCGGAGTACCATTCGTTGCGCTTTAGAATTTCGCCATTGGGGTAAACCCAGATGGAAGTTTTCTTGGCGCCATTGGCATGGGTGGCCAGAATGGTTTCTTCGGCTCGTTCGATTGTGCAACTGCAGAGTGCTCCGCAGACGGCAAAGGTTGCAGAAAAGCGGGAAATGACCCGAAAAACAGCTGTAAATCGAAAAGCTCTCATACGAACTAAAGTAGAAAAAGGTAATTTCGTGTTGTGTTAGATATTAAGAATAAACAGCTTGCCGATACCTTCAATACGCGGGTCCGTACGCCCTGGGTCTGGCTTGTCCTGGCCATTACGGTTGGGCTTACGGCGCTGTTCTATTTTTCCCAGAAGCCGCAACTGGTTATCTACTCCCGTCATCTGAAATCTCTGACGGATTACCAGCTGCAGGAAGCTTTTACCATGCGCGGCATGGAACGTGTCCGCATCGGCTTTGGAGCGGATTCTGTTTTTGTGCAGGCCCAGACCATGAACCTGCGGGAAATGGCCGTTTCCTTTTCAAGGGAAATGGATAACATTCGCGGTCTTGGTGTAAAGGTCCCGTCCTACGAGTCCGTGTCCCGCTTTGAAAAGGAAGTGCTGAGCAAGGTGGCGGGAATGCGCCGCTATACGACCGGTCGAATGGCCTGGAATCATCAGCTGGAAGGGGTGCGGTCCCAGGTTATGGAATTGGAAGGCTCCCTTCATCAAAAGATGGTGATGTCCCTGGATTCCATGCGTGCCGGATACCTGGTGGGCTTGGGATCTCTAAGTGAAGATGAAATTGCCCGCTTGCCCCAGAACTTGAAGACGGACTTTATCAAGCTGTCTCGTGAAAACGAGGAACTTGCCCTGGCCTGGAGCCGTTTCGACAATTCCATGGCGGCTATGTATTGTGAAGACATGATCCAGTTCTTCCAGTCCCAGAATATGGATGAGCTTTCCCTGAAATCCAGGATTCCCATGGCCTTCTATTTCTTGAGTCTGGTGCTTTTGCTTTCTACATTTTTCTTTATCTTCCGTTCTAAAAATATTGACTAGTGGGTTTTATGTTCTGTTTCTATACCTCCCGTAAACCGGCCTATTTGCATTTCGCCTTCCTGCTGCTGTTCTTGGCGGGCTGGCTGCTTTCCTATATGATGCCTGCCCTCAAGGGATTTACGGAAGAAGACAAGCTTTTCTATGGTACGGTGACCCACGCCTCGATTCCAAGCATCTTTGGCGGAACGGACATTCCCTTTTTTGACAAGACCAACTTCCAGATTAACGGTGACGACAATGTGAATTTCGTGCTGTATGCTTCCAAGGACATGATGGATGATATGGCTGAATGGTACAGTTTTGCCGCTATGGATGCTGGGGATATTCCGTTGCAGATTACGGCTGTACGAGTAAAAAGCAATTTGTTTGTAGTACACTCCATTTCGTCTATGGATGGGGAACTGAGCTTTGATGAACTGGTGATGGATTACCAGGTCTATTATGCCTTTATCGGTTGCGGCATTGTGGGGTCGATGGCCCTGGCTGCGCTGGTGCTCTTGATCATGTGGCTTGTTAAAAAGCGGGCATAGCCAATGAAATTTTTTAAGTCCGTCTGGGCGCTATTTCTTGTGGTGGGCCTTGCGGCTTCGTGCTGGGGATCCTCCGCCGAAGATACCTTGAACGTGGTCGCCTATGGCTCAGCTTCGGGCATGTCTGCTCCTAAAAAGGGATTGGTGGGCGTCTGGAATTTAAAGTCTAACGGACAAAACAAGGGCAATGATCACCGTTCTGTTGCCGTGTGGTTCCACGGCGGTATGACTAGCGGCAATTGTGAAAAGGGGTTGGTTGCAGGCGGCGATATGGCGGAGCTGCTTCCCGGTTTTATCGTAATGAGTGCGTCTGCCTGTAAGCAGGACCATTGGGTAACTCCCGTGGCTGTTGGTTGGGTGGATGCGGCCCTGGATTCCATTGCGGGGCGTCGTGGTTACCCTATCGATAACATCTACCTGGTGGGAATTTCAGACGGGGCGCTGGGTGTAATGGCTTATTCCCTGTGGGGCCGTCGACAGGTGAAATCCAGACTGCTGATCAGTTCCTATGGGGCCGCCTTTGGCGATGCCGCAGAAATTGCCCGGGAACGTCGTCTGCAAACCGGACGTTGGCGTTTTATTCAGGGCGGTTCCGACCGGCTGTATCCTGCCGATGTGACAGTTCCCTGGATTACCCGCTTTTGCAATTCCCTGGACCAGGGAGCGGAGGCAAATTCCTCTCTTCAGTGCGATATGAAGTTCGATCCGGCCGGTGAACATGACTGGAGTTACTGGAAAAGTCATCAAAAAGACTGGATTTTGGAAATTTTTAATGAAAAATGAATAAAATTTGCCCTTTACCCTTGACAAATCGCAAATAATTTTCAAAATTTGGGCACACGAACATGCGGATGTGGCGGAACTGGTAGACGCGCTAGATTCAGGTTCTAGTAATCGCAAGGTTGTGGAGGTTCAAGTCCTCTCATCCGCACTGAAAAAGACCTCTCGAAAGAGAGGTCTTTTTTTTATGCTTGGAGATGGAGATGCCTCGCGGAGGTAATGAAAAAAGGCGGTGGAAAAGGGCGTATGAACCGATTTTCCACTGCCTTTTTGTTTGTTCGTTCGCAAAATTGGGGGCCAGAGGTGGGGTAAGGCTGTGTTTTTCTGCATTTTTACCCCTGTTTGAGGTAAAATTTGTCTTGTTTTGAGAGTTTGTTTGATACAAATTAAAAGAAAGGCGGTGGAAATGGAGTGGAATTTCTCTTTTCCACTGCCTTTTTGCCCCCTGTCCTTTCGGACGAGCTATTTCTTGATGCTGAGAATGACGGCTACCATCATGATGATGCAGCCAAGGCCCTCGCGAAGGGTCAGCTGTTCTCCCAGCACGGCCCAGCCTCCCAGAACCGCAAACACCGATTCCAGGCTCATGAGCAACGAGGCGATGGTGGGCTTGATTTTATTCTGGGCCACAATTTGCAAGGTAAAGGCCACACCGCTAGAAAGTACGGCGGCATAAAGCAGCGGAATCCAGGCGGATCCGTGGGAGTAAATTTCTACGGCACGGACCATGCCCGCAGCCGAACATTCCATATCCACTAGGAACATGGGGGCGGCACTAAGGACGCAGGCCACTAGACACTGTATGGCAGAAAGGCGGACGTTATCTACGTCGGGGCCGTACTTGTCTACGAATAGGATCTGGATGGCGAAAGATAGCGCGCACAGCAACAGCACCCCATCAGAAACTTCGACTGTGAAGCCGTCCTTGATGCAGAGCATATAGAGGCCCACCAATGTGATGCCTACGCAAATCCAGGACTTTAAGTTGATTTTTTTCCCGATGAATACGCTTAAGACCGGCACGAGGATAATGTAGCAGGTGGTCAGGAATCCGGATTTTCCGGCGGAAGTCCCTAGGTACAGTCCCAGCTGTTGGAAGTTGGTTCCGAAGGTTAGGGCGATGCCACAGAGAATGCCTGCCTTCCAGAGTTTCTTGCGCTGGGCAGGAGTGGCGGGACGCCGAGGGCTTTTGCCAGTGGCATCAAGGGTCTTGGCTAGGCCGAAAAGCAGTGCGGCGGCAATGAGATTGCGGGTGCAGGTGAAAACGAAGGGGCCTGCAGAATTGCCTTCTGCCTGGGCCACAAAGGTCGTTCCCCAGATGAAGGCCGCCAGAATAAGCAGAAAACTATATCCGATGTTAGCCATAGCGATAAAAAAGATAGAAAAAAAGGTCGTTGGATCCATTTTTACGGAGGACTCAAAAAATTTTTTTATCTTTGCGATATCATTAGGAGGTTTTATGACTATCTTGAAGAATGCTCTTTATGTTGGCTGTGTGGCCGGCGTTTGCAGTGCCCTCACTTTTGGCCTTGTGGCTTGCGGCGATAGCGGTAACGGTAGTGCGAGCGAAGAACAGGAAGAAATCCTTTCTTCTTCCAGCGCCAAGATTGACAACGAAGCTGATGACGATCTGGAATCCAGCAGTTCCGTGCGCGCGAGTTCCTCTTCCGAAGAGGTTGATTTTGAAGAATTCAATCCGGCCATTTCCTACAGTGACTTTAAGGACAGCCGCGATAATAAACGTTACAAGACCGTGACTATCGGTAATCAGCTCTGGATGGCGGAAAACCTGAACTACAAGTCCTCCAATTCTTTCTGCTATGATGACAAGACAGACAACTGTGAAGATTACGGCGCCCTGTATTACTGGGGCGATGCCCAGGATGTCTGCCCCGATGGGTGGCATTTGCCTTCTAAGGATGAATGGCAGGAATTGTTTGACGCTGTGGGAAGTGACCCCGGCAAGAAGTTGAAGGCAACCTTTAGCTGGGATGATGACGGTAACGGAACCGACAAGTATGGTTTCCGCGTGTTGGCTTCCGGCTACAAGAAGGGTAACGAGTTTTTGGAGCAGGATGATTACGCCTCCTTCTGGAGTTCCGATGAATTTGACCTGAAAAACGCTATCAGCTGGCGCTTTACCAGCACCGATGGCGGTGTCAGGAAGAATACCCTGGAAAAGTCCATCTACCGTTCCGTGCGTTGTGTCAATGACAGGTCTGTCAATTCCAAGTACGATGTAGAAGTGATGACATCCTCTGATCTTTCTAAGTATGCCTGCTCCGAAAAGACCAAGGGTCAGACTGCCTACATCAAGGACGTGGAGCAGGAATTGATCTGCGCTTACGATTATGACCTGGAAGACTACATGTGGATGGACGAAGAAGATATTACTCCGCCTAGCTCTTCTTCCAGCGATGATGACGACGATGATGACGACGATGATGACGGCAATCTTTCCAGCTCCAGCACTCTGCCTTCTAGCTCCAGCGTAACTCCTGCCAGCTCTAGTGGCGATTCCGGAAGCTATGATCTCGTGCTGGATGAGGTTGACGACTTGGGTGTGTATGCTTGCGATGAAGATATGGAGGGTACTACCGCCTACATAGCAGATCTTGATGTAGTGGTGGTCTGCACCTATGACGAAGACCTGGAATACTACGACTGGTTTGATTACAGCGCTCCGTAAGCCGTAGGGAATTCTGACTGTTTAAAAAAAGCCCCGGGACCTTCCCGGGGCTTTTTGTGGTGTGGTTTTACGATACCTTTAAGTTAGCTTCTTGACCGTCTGCGGTAACCCCTTGATCCAACAAATCCTTTGCAATTTTTGCAAAGGGCATTTTTTAACGGGGGCAAAAAATCAGGAGGCGAATCTATCTTATAGATGGGAAATTATATAGAATTAAGAAGGGCCTATGCTGAATATCGACGAAATTGGTGATTACAGGGATCTGCTGAAGAATTACTATGCCCAGCGCAAGCTGGAGTTGCCCCTGTATTCCTATAAGATGATGGGGCAGAAACTTGGCCTTGAAACCAGTCAGATGTTCCGCGTACTGAACAAGGAACTTCACTTGCCCAATCGCAGCATCCCCCTGGTCAAGGACCTGCTGGATCTGAAGGGCCGAAGTGGCGAACTTTTTGAAATCCTGGTGGCGGCTTCCAAGACGAAATCCCCCGCCAAGAAGGATAAGCTTTATAAGATGGCGCTGTCCCTGAAGGACGTCAAGATGCGCCAACTCAATACCAACGAGCTTCTGTTTTTAGGCAAGTGGTGGATTCCGGTGGTGCGAACCCTGATCGAGATGAACAACGGCTCGGCGGTGGTGTCCCAGCTGGTGAAGCAGATTACGCCTGTGGTTTCCAAGGAACAGGTGGAAGAAGCCATCCGCGTCTTGAAGGAACTAAAACTGATTACGCCCCTGGCGTCGGAACGGTTTGCGGTGGGGCAGGCTAACTTTACCTCGTCGGGTACCGCCAAGGTGACTGCCATTCGCAGCTACCAGAACCAGTTGCTGGCTCTGGCTCAGAATGCCCTGGCTACCATCGAACCTGACCGGCGAAATATGTCGTCGCTGCTGGTGGGCGTAGATGAAGATTGCTTTAACGACCTGAAGGAAATGACCTTGGAATTCCGCCGCCAGGTGCAGAAACGCGTAGAAGAGGTGCAGAAGCCTACCAAGGTGATGCAGTTCATGTTCTCGCTGTTCCCGGTGGCCGACATGGACGCGGTGGCGGGCAAGACCGCTGTCAAGAATGGAGGTGTGGCGGGCAAGGCCGCTGCCACCAAAGGGGTAAAAAAATGAGGTGTGGTATGGTTAAGATGTTTAAGTGCATTGTTGCCGGGCTTGTGGGCGGCTGGCTTGTGGCCTGTTCCACGGATAGCGAGGTGGCAGGTGTCAGTACTGTCGAAACAGAAAACGCCTATGTGGTCCAGGTGGTGGACGAAGGTGGCGCCCCTGTGGCCAACGCCACTGCAGTCTTGAGGGCTGCGAACTATCTGCCTGCCTTGGAAGTCTTGAAGAAGGAAACTGCCGTCAGGATCTTTACCTCGGATTCCGTCGGCATTGTCCGCGTCGATACATTGTTTGCAGATTCCATGACCCTCGAGGTGATGGATGAAGGCCGTGGCGCATTTGCCCTGCTCCTGGCCAATCAGATCAAGATGGGGGATTCCTCTGAAATTGCCGTTAGCCCCCTGAGTGTCATGTCGGGTAGGATCGACTTGCCCGAAGGCAGCGATGGCGTCTGGATCCAGGTTTACGGTACCGATCGGAAGGTCAAGACCGATAGCGAAGGCTTCTATAAGATTGAGGGCCTTGCTCCTGCAGATTACCGCGTTCGAATCGTCGCCGGCGATTCTATTGTCGAGGACCTGGTGACTGTTCCTCTGGCGGCTCCTGAAAGTTCGTCTAGTGGTCAGATTGCCGAAAGTTCCTCCAGCGATGAGTCGGAATCCTCATCCGACGAGGAACCGGGTTCCTCCGCGCCCCTGGGATACCTAAATGTCCTGGATTTCGAAAACGGATTGAAGTCTAACGTCCTGTTTGCCGGAGATTCTAGCGAACTTTATTTGAAGCCTACGGACACCACGGTGGTCATGTCTCCTGTTGAAGATAGCGCCGCCCTGGCCGTTGTAGATGCCGGTGCAGGTCGCGAGGGCAAGGCATTCCACTGGACAACTTCTGGAATGCAGGGACATTGGTCTTTCATGGGCCTGTGGATTTGCTCCAGTTCCGATCCTTGTGACTTCAGCGGCATTGATTCCGTGGAATACTTCGTTCGTGGCATGGGCTCCTATTCCTTCAATCTTGAAGCCATTGTTGACGGAACTTCTGGCAAGGCAGTGTTCCTGGACACCCTTGGTGGTGCGGATGAATGGGAGCGTGTGGTGGTGAAACCTTCCGACTTTATGGTGGGCGACAGCACCTATGGAAACATGGGCTGGGATTACGTTAGTAAGCAGGCTACGAACATCGCAGTTTCCGCATATTTTGATACGGAAATCTGGATTGATGACATCAAATTTTATGGAGTTAATGAAAAGGACTTAAGGTAAGGACTGTTCTGAACGCGCCGGAGTGCGGAACAGCTAAAGTGAATTTGGTGGTTAGAAAGGCAGGCTCTCGCGGGAGCCAGCCTTTTGTACTCTAACGGAAACGAAAAAAGGCCCCCAGAGGGAGCCTTTTTAAAAAGTCTACGCTGTTCAATTACTTGTTGAACGGGGGCATGACCTGCCACAGCACGGCCTTGTGGGCGTGGAGGCGGTTTTCGGCTTCTTCGTAGCTCATGTTCAGGTCAAGGTTGTCCATCACTTCGTCGGTGATTTCGTCGCCGCGGTGAGCGGGCAGGCAGTGGGAAACCTTAACATGGGACGGAGCGTACTTCAAAAGGTCTGCGTCGATGCGGAACGGCAAGAAGTGGTTCTGCTTGGATTCCTTCTGGCCTTCCTGACCCATGGAGACCCATACGTCGCTATAAAGGATGTCGGCGTCCTTGACAGCTTCCTTCGGGTCGTTGAATACGCGGTACTGGCAGCCGTGGCGCTTGAAGTCAGCCTGGGCTTCTTCGATCACGTGAGCCGGCTGTTCAAAACCCTTGGGGCAAGCCAAAGTAAAGTTCATGCCCACCTTGGAGCAGAGGGCGAGGAAAGAGTTAGCAACGTTGTTGCCGTCGCCGATGAAGGCCACAGTCTTGCCCTTCATGCCACCGAGATTTTCTTCGATCATCTGGGCGAAAGCGATAGCCTGGCAGGGGTGGTAGTCGTCGGTCAGGGCGTTCACAACGGGAATGGAACCGTATTCAGCCAGCTGTTCCACCAGGTCCTGCTTGAAGCAGCGGACAACGAGAGCGTTTACCCAGCGGGAAAGGCAGCGGGCCACATCCTTGATGGATTCGCGCTTGCCAAGACCGATGGAGTCCGGGGAGAGCAGCACGGCGTGGCCACCCAGCTGGTTCATGCCCACCTGGAAAGTAGTGATGGTTCGCAGAGACGGCTTTTCGAAGAACATGCCGATGTTCTGGCCGTGGAGACGGTCGGAGACCTGGCCTGCATGGACTTCCTTCTTGAGGCGGGAAGCGATGGCTACGGTTTCGAGAATTCTTTCTTCGCTCCAGTCGGCGAGGCGGAGGAAGTGCTTGCTGCGATCGATCATTTTCTATTCCTTATTTTGGTGAGCTCAGGAACTGCTCGGTTAAAAAACGAAAAAACGAAAAACGGAGCTTAACACTCCGTCTTTCTATATCCTTTACAGGAAAATCACAAAAGATGCTAACGGATATTAGCGAAGTTTCTTCTTGTGACGGTCACGACGACGGCGCTTCTTACGCTTGTGGGTCGCAATCTTCCTGCGCTTTCTTTTCTTTCCGCAAGGCATATTGTATCTCCGTTAAAGGTTAAACTTAAAATTGTGCCCCCAAATAGAGCAAATTTCGGGGTGTTTGTCAAGGGGTTTTGGAATTTTTGGGAAAAATCGGGTTAAAGTAAGCTGTTTTTATACTTCTTCCACCACAAATTCCATGGCCTTGCGGATTAATTCCGCGGGTCCGCCGTAATTTTTGGCTCTGGGAGCGCCTTCGCTAAGCATCTGGCGGAACTTTCTGGCCCCAGGGAGGCCTGCGAAAAGGCCGTAGATGTGCTTCACCAGGATGGTGGCGGGGCAGCCTTCGGCGAACTGCTTTTCTACATAGGGTAGGTATGCTTCAAGGACGGCCTTGCGGGACTTGGTGGCGGGAGCGGTATCTCCGAAAACACGTTCGTCGGCGTCGTGCAGGAACCAGGGGTTTTCGTAGGGTTCGCGGCCCACCATGACGCCGTCTAGCGCCACACCCGTTCCAGCAGAAGTGGGGTCGCCATTCAGGTGGGCAAGCACCTGGTCCATGCTGCGGATGCCGCCATTGATGGCAATATTCAGCTGGGGCATTTCTGTCTTCAACTTATGAACAAACTCATAATGCAGGGGAGGAACCTCGCGGTTCTCCTTGGGCGAAAGCCCCTTCAGCCAGGCCTTGCGGGCGTGAATAATAAAGTACTTGCAGCCTGCATCAGCGATGGTGCCCACGAAATCCCGGAAAAAATCCCAACTGTCGAATTCATCTACGCCGATGCGGCACTTGATGGAAACGGGAATGCTTACGGCATCCTGCATGGACTTGAAGCAGTCGGCCACCAGGTTCTTGTCCTTCATGAGGCAGGCTCCGAAACTTCCGCTCTGGACGCGATCCGAGGGGCAGCCGCAATTCAGGTTCACTTCCTGGAAACCTGCGGCTTCCACCATCTTGCTGCACTTGGCCAAATCGGCGGGATTGCTTCCGCCCAGCTGCAGCACGGCGGGGTATTCGAATTCCTCGTGCCCCAGGAACATCTCGGGCTTGGCGTGGAGCAGGGCGTGAGTCACCACCATTTCGCTGTACAGCAGCACGTGCTTTGAAATCAAACGCAAGAAATAACGTTCGTGGCGGTCGGTGCAATCCAGCATCGGGGCGATAGACAATCTGCGGTTGAAATCAATATTCATAAAATCAAATGTAGAAAAAATGTAGATTTGGAATGGTTAGAAGGTCTGATTATGAAAAGTCTAAATTTGATTCTGATTGTGTGCTCCGCTGTGCTTTTGGGCTGTTCCAGCTCATCAAAGGTTGGTTCGATTAGTGATAATTCAGAAAAACTTTCGGAAGCAGAGCCCATAGATGAAAGAGATCTGAAAGCCTACCAGTCTGCAGTTCAGCATGGTGATGAGAGGACTTTCCGGTACGAGTACGGTTCTCAGGTGACTTTTTTCGAAGCCAGCAGATACTGTTACAGCTATGGAGAGGATGCCCTAAAGTTCGTGACGAATGATTCGAAAAGCGTCATTTCCATACCGGTAGAAAAAATTCAGATTTGTGAAGGCGGAACGGAAATTTGGACTCCCAAAAGTAATGGAAAGGTTTTCCTTGATCATTTGTCCGGGGGCGCCCAAAAGGGGCTCTATTGGGGAGGATATTTCTTTTTTAACGTAGCTGAGAATGCCTTTGTCGCTAATCCTGTTGTAGGCTCCTTGATGTTTGCCATGTTGCCCATTGGTTTTGCTGTTGGAGCCTCTGTTGGTACAGTTGTTGGTGGAACCGCAGGCCTGGTTGGCATGGGGATTAATTACGCTGACGGAATTAGAGTCTGTCGTGGCGATCTCACTGAAAAAGAAAAGACGGAATTCCTAGAATCCCATCTTTGCTTTAAACATTAATCTAAAAAATATTAAACTAGATGAACATGATCGTGTTCAGCTTGGCGCGGTACTTCCAAGTCAGTTCGTGCTTGGGTCCCAGAACGCCGAATAGCGTGAGCATAGCCTTCTTTGCTGCGCTGTCGTTCCATTCCGGGGCTTCTACGTACAAATTAAGGAATGCCTGGAGGGCGCTTTCAAAATTTTCGGCGGCGGCCATGCAGCAGGCTTCGTGATAAACGATGGCTTCCTTGCCCTGAACATCCTTCTTGGCGGCTTCCGCATGGAAATCCAGAAGTTCCAGCAGGGACTTGGCTTCCTTATACTGGTCGTCGGCTTCGTTGAACTTCTTCAGAATTTCCTTTGCCTTTTCGGTATCGCCCATGCCGAGACTGGCCTTGGCCCACAGGAGCAAAAGCTTCTTGTCGTCGGGAGTCTTCTGCAAGGCTTCGTTGAGCATGGGCAGGGCGACCTCGTAGTTCTTGCTGGCGATGGCGATTTCGAGGGCTTCCATAAAGCGGGATTCGTCGCTGGTGTAGAACTTTTCGAGACGCTTCTTCAGTTCGTCTTCGGGCAGCACACCTGCGATAACGTCTGCAATCTGGCCTTTGTCCACCACGTGGATTTCGGGAACGGAACGTACGCGGAATGCCTGGATCAGCTGCATGTTGGCGCGATCGTCGCAACTGACGACGCCCAGGGTAAAGTCAAGTTCGGTGCTGAACTTTCCCACCAGCTGGGAATAGGGGGCGCAATCCGGATACTCGGCGGAGGAGAAGAGGACTGCAACGGGACGGGTTTCAGAAGCCTGTGCAACTTCTGTTTCAAAATTTTCTGCGGTAATCTGTACAACTTTTGCCATGGGGTGCAATATAGTAAAGCGGGAGCGCTTTTTTCGGGCAATGTTCTTTGTTCATTTTTTATATTGCATAACATGAGTAATTGCCCCTTTTGTAATTCCCAGGTAGCCGAAATTAAATTCCGCCACTTGGATCTTCGTATTTGCCCCAAGTGCTGTTCCACCTTTTTCCCTTGCGACCAGACCATGGCCTTTCGCGGCGAACTGACTGACAAGTCCCGCGAACTGTGGTTAGACGCGCTCCTCAAGAAAAACGTCCAGGATCCGGTAATCGAAAATCCCAAGTGCATTGATCATGGTGAACCGCTGGAACGGGGCAAGGTTCCCGACTATGGATTTGACGGCTACGTGACCAATTGTTGCAAGATGTTCCACTTGCCCCCTTCCCAGACCGTCCAACTTTTAAAGAGAACTTTGGAATTCAAGTTCCAGACTCCCCAGAAAGAAGGGAAACACCACTTCTTCTTTATCCGGGCATTATTTAATGTGGTGGATAAGCTTTTTGGTGAAAAGCTGCCCGACGAAGATCCGTTGGACCTGGTACAGTACAATCTTCATATCAAGCCGGTTGTGGATCCTGATGAGACCTAACCGAAAAATCTAATGCTGTTTGGTGCATAATGAAAAAGACTTGCTTCATTCTTGCGATAATTGCTGCCGCAACCTTGGTGGCGTATTTCAATTTGCCCATACGATTTTTTATAGATGGTGTTTTCCCCTTTGAATGCCAGGGTTCTGTCGTTGTTTATGATGATAGGTCGGATGGTGGTGCCTCTGTAGTTTCTTCCGAAGCGGATGAATCCAGCATTCGCTTTACCTGCGCCCTGGGCGAATCTGAAAAGGGCGGCTGGTGCGGCATCCTTTTTGACTTGCGCAAAAAGGATGAGGCTGGTTTTGCCAATCGCGACTGGAGTTTTGTAGACTCCGTTATCGTTGACCTGGAGGCCGAAGGCACTTCTGAAATTCTGCTGAAGTTGTGGGCCTTCGATCCCGAGGTTACTGATACCAATGTGGCCAGGACTTACCGTCTGCTCATGAAGGAACTTCCTCTGGTCCAGGGACGTCAGCGTGTTTCCATTCCCATGGATCAGTTCTACACTCCCGAATTCTGGTATAGCGACAATCGCGTGGATACTTCTCTGGTGGACCGTCATCAGGAGGCCATGGTGCGTCTTGAAATCGCTCCGGGCTGGAACCAGCCCCATGGCAAGCCGTTCTCCCTGAAGATTTACAAGATCGAGGCCAAAGGTCTGAGCAACAAGGTATTTGGCGGAGTGCTGTTCATTATGCTGGTCTTGACCATCGTGGCTGTGGGCCGCAAGCATTCGGTACATCATGACTAAGTCTGCCCTCAAGAAAGTTCTTGTTTCCGTAGGCTGCCTGGTGGTGTTCCTGGTAGCTTGGATTTTTGTTTTTGGAAAGTTCCACGAAAATCACATGGTGCTGTTCCCTACGGGACATCACGAAGTTTATGCCTTGACCGATGGCGTGGTAGGCGGATTTTCAACATCTGAACTTTCTCGTACAGATTCTGTGGTTAGCGCCCGGGTGAATATCCGTTCGGGCATGGCTTACCCTTATGCGGGTATGGGGCTGAACTTGCTTTCGGTAGATAATCGCCCTGCTGCGGATTTCTTTGACTTTACCCGTTTTGATTCCATGGCTGTCTTGGTTGAAACAGGGAGAATGGCCAAGGTTTCGTTCCGCTTTATGAACAACGACCCGGTGTACAGCCGTCAGGGGTCCTATGCCAGCTATCGTCCGCTGGTGGCCTCGGTGCCTGTTCCGGCGAAGGCTGACCAGGAAGCCCGTATCGCCTTGTCTGATTTCAAGGTGCCCGAGTGGTGGTTGGCTGGTCTGGGGCTTGAAGAAGATGATGGCTTACGTTATATGCAACGTGGCGTTTTGTTTGAAGTCTATAATGGGGAAGGAACCCTCCGCGGAATTCCTGACGAAATCATTCTGCGCTCCATCCGTCTGTGGGGCGAGAATCGCCCCTTTAAAAGTTTGATGTACCTGGCCCTCGGTCTCGCCCTTATTGGTTTTGCACTTTCCGTGTACCTCTCTGTTCGCAAGCCCGTGGCCCGTACTTCCAAAAACTAGGAAGAAGAAAAATGACGAAAATCTGGACGCTGGACCGCATTATGCGGTTTTTGATCATGGTGCTCGGGGCGGTGGCGCTCCTGTGGGTCTTGAACTACCTGAGTGGGGTGCTGTCTCCGTTCTTTGCCGCCTTCCTTATGGCATATATTCTGGACCCGCTGGTCTGTAAATTGCAGACAAAGGTAAAACATCGTATCGTGGCCGTAATCATTGTGCTGCTGGTGGCGTTGCTTCTTATAACCGGAGCCCTGTGGATCTTTATTCCGATGGTGGTGAACGAAGTGCGGCACCTGGGGGAACTGATCCCGCGCATGTTCAGTGACTCTGCCTGGAGTAGTCGTCTAACGGCTTTCGTGCCTGCTGATATGTGGAGGACTGCCCGTTCCCTGATTTCCTGGGACCAGGTGGCCGATGCCATGAAGACATTGGATTTCTGGAATGCAGTGCAGTCTGCGGCCGGAAAGATCTTGCCCGGCGCCTGGGGTGTGCTTTCGAAGACCTCCAGCATCTTCCTGGGAATTTCTGGCGTGATTGCGGTAATCATGTACCTGGTGTTTATCATGCTGGATATGCCTAAGCTGCGTCGTGCGGCGGTGAGCGTTTTGCCTTCCAGGTTCAAGCATACGGCCAGTTCCGTGGGCAAGGAAATGGACCGCTTCATGGGTAACTATTTCCGCGCCCAGTCCCTGGTGGCCTTGAGTGTTGGTGTGCTTTACGCCATCGGCTTTAGCATTGTGGGCTTGCCTATGGGTGTAGCTTTCGGTTTGTTCTCGGGAGCCTTGAACATGGTGCCCTACCTGCAGCTGACCACCATTCCCGTGGCACTCTTGCTGGCGGTGGTTTACGCCCTGGATACGGGCATGCCTTTCTGGGAAGTGGCGATTATCGTGCTGGTGGTCTACGCCGTGGTGCAGGTGATTCAGGACTTTTTCCTGGTGCCGAAAATTGTGGGTTCCTCTATGGATTTGCCGCCGGTGGGAATCCTTCTTTCCCTTTCGATCTGGGGCAAGTTGCTTGGATTCCTGGGGCTGATCGTGGCCATTCCCTTTACCTGTCTGTGCCTGGTCTACGTGGAGAAAATCCAGCGCAAGGCCGATGAAATCGTGGATCGCGGGGACGAAACGGCGCCGAAGGCTTGATTTTATTGGGGTTTTGTGAAAATTTTTTGAAAACTTTTTGAAAAATCTCTCGCAGAGCTTCAAAAAAAAGGTATAATATACGCATAAAAATTCTCAACCTAACTCAAGGAGTTATATAATGAACAAGCAAGATCTCATCGAAGCAATTCTCGCCAACAAGGAAGCTGGCATTGAATCCAAGGCTGCTGCTGGCCGCGCTGTTGACGCTGTGCTCGACGGTATCACCGCTGGTATCAAGAAGGACGGTCTCGTTCAGCTGATCGGTTTCGGTACCTTCCAGGTTAAGGAACGTGCAGCACGTACCGGTCGCAATCCGCAGACTGGCGCTACCATCAAGATCAAGGCTTCCAAGACTGTTTCCTTCAAGGTTGGTGCTGGCCTCAAGGCTACCGCTGCTGCTAAGAAGAACTCCAAGAAGAAGTAATCCTTCTTGCTGGCTTGATTTAGAGCTTTTGAAAATGCCTGGCTTTCAGCCTGGCATTTTTTTTGTATTTTGTTGACTGTTATTGAATTAGAAGAGGTTCTTATGAAACGTAAATTCCTGGGTCTGTTCCTGTTGCTCTCTATTGTTGCCGCTTTCTCTGCCTGCGGTGGCTCCGCTAATGCCGAAGAAGAAGACGAATGCCTTCTGGATCCTAGCTCCGAGAATTGCTCTACCGGAATTGAGGATTTGAACGGCGAAACTGCTGAATAAAAAACTTTACAAATTTTGTGAAAATTTCTATCTTGCGCGCCGAAAATTGAGCCTAAAGGGTGATCTAGCTGAATGGATCTGTTGCACAGGCTCTCAAGGAGTAAAAGATGACCTTCGAAGAAAAGGCACTTGCATACCATGCTAACGGCAAGCCGGGTAAGATTGAAGTTGTTCCGACCAAGCCCCATAGCACTCAGACCGACCTTGGCCTGGCATACACCCCGGGCGTAGCAGTTCCCTGTCTCGAAATTGAAAAGAACCCGGAAACCGCTTACGACTATACTGGTAAGGGCAACCTGGTCGCTGTTATTTCTAACGGTACCGCCGTTCTTGGCCTGGGCGATATTGGCGCCATGGCCGGCAAGCCTGTGATGGAAGGTAAGGGCCTTCTGTTCAAGATCTACGCAGGTGTCGACGTTTTCGACATCGAAGTGAACGAAAAGGATCCGAAGAAGTTCATCGAAATCGTTAAGGGTATCGCTCCCACATTCGGCGGCATCAACCTGGAAGACATCAAGGCTCCGGAATGCTTCGAAATCGAAGAAACCCTGAAGAAGGAACTGGACATCCCCGTGATGCACGATGACCAGCACGGTACCGCCATTATTTCCAGTGCCGCTCTCGTTAACGCTCTCGAAATCGCCGGCAAGGAAATCGACAAGATCAAGCTGGTGGTGAATGGTGCCGGTGCTGCTGCTGTGGCTTGCACCAAGCTGTACCTCTCCCTGGGCGTCAAGAAAGAAAACGTGGTCATGCTGGACTCCAAGGGCGTTATCTACAAGGGTCGCGGCAAGCTCACTCCCGAAAAGGAATTCTTTGCTACCGATCGTACCGACGTCAAGACTCTGGAAGAAGCCATCAAGGGTGCAGACATGTTCCTTGGCCTTTCCAAGCCCAACATCCTCACCAAGGAAATGATCCAGTCCATGGCAAGCAAGCCTATCGTGTTTGCCCTTGCAAACCCCACTCCGGAAGTTTCCTACGATGTAGCCGTCAGCGCCCGTGAAGACATCATCTTCGCTACTGGCCGTTCCGACTATCCCAACCAGGTGAATAACGTTATCGGCTTCCCCTACATCTTCCGCGGTGCTCTGGACGTTCGCGCCACTGCCATCAACGAACACATGAAGCATGCCGCCGTCCGCGCCATTGCCGCTCTTGCCCGCAAGCCGGTGCCCGATGTAGTGAACATTGCCTACAACTCCGAACGCTTCAGCTTCGGCCCCAAGTACATCATTCCCAAGCCGCTGGATCCGCGCCTGTTGACCGACGTTTCTATCGCCGTTGCCAAAGCCGCTATCGAAAGTGGCGTGGCCCGCAAGCCCATTACCGACTGGGATGCCTACGCCGATAGCCTCCGCGACATGATGGGTTACGACAACAAGCTGATTCGTGAATACGAAAACATGGCTCGTTCCAACCCCAAGCGCGTGGTATTCACCGAAGGCCTCAGCGTCAACATGATCAAGGCTGCAATCCAGGCCAAGGACGAAGGAATCGCATTCCCCATCCTGTTGGGCAACCCGGAACGCATCAAGGAACTGGCCGCTTCTGAAAAGCTGGATGTTACCGGTATTGAAATTGTGAACCCCCGTTCTCCGGAAGAATACCAGCGCCGCATGAAGTTTGCCGAAATGTACGCTGCCGAAAACGGCCGTAACGGCGAAACCTTCGAAAAGGCCGCCTACGAAATGCCGGAACACAACCACTTCGGTATGATGATGGTGAAGACCGGCGACGCAGACGCTCTGATTTCCGGTTCCAACAGCTCCTTCGCTACCAACATCGGTCTGGCCAAGAAGATGATCGGTATCCGCGAAGATTACAAGCACTTCGGCGCTCTGCACATCCTCTCTACCAAGAAGGGTACTTTCTTCCTGGCAGATACTCTGGTGAATCGCGACCCGGATACCGAAACTCTGGTGGACATTGCAAAGCTCACTCACGATGCCGTGAAGTTCTTTGCTCATGAACCGGTGATGGCTATGCTCAGCTACGGTAACTTCGGTGCCGACAAGAACGCAAGCCTGGGTACCGCTGGTAGCGTCCGTGATGCCGTGAAGATCCTTCACGAACAGTATCCGGACTACGCCGTGGATGGCGAAATGCAGGTGAACGTGGCCTTGAACAAGGAACTCCGCGACAAGAAGTTCCCCTTCAATACCATTAAGGGCCAGGACGTGAATACCCTCATCTTCCCCTGCCTCTCTTCTGCAAACACCACCTACAGAATGCTCCTGGAAATGGGCGTTGGCGAATCCATCGGTCCTGTACAGATGGGCTTGAAGAAGCCGGTTCACTTCACCGACTCCGAAGCTTCTGTCCACGACATCTTCAACCTGACCGTTGCCGCCGTTATCGACGCTATCGTTCAGGAAAGGCTTGATAAGGCGAGTGCAGCAAAATAGGCGTAGCCTATTTTATTGCCGAGCCGACAGCCTAGCACTCGTAAGAGTGCAACGTCTCGACAAGGCTCGAAGCGTACTGAAGAAGTAATCTGAGGTGGTGCGGCGAATTTGTCGCTGACAAGTTCGTTATTGATAAGTTCGTCGCCGTCGTTGTTTGAAACGCCTCGAAAATTTAAGGGCTGTACCTAGAAGGTGCAGCTCTTTTTTTTGTTTTTAACGCCGATAGTTTATGCTGATTTTTTATAAAAAAATGTGATGAATGTCGCCTGAAATACTTTTTTACAAAAAATGTTTAAATAAGTGTTGATTATTTGTGAATTGAAGTTTATTTTATAAACAATAAATTCACAATAACTCACCATAAGGAAGGAAAAAATGGCTACAAAAACTGTAATTGCAAAGCCTGCTGCCAAGCCCGCCGCCAAGAAGGCTGCTGCCAAGCCCGCCGCAAAGCCGGCTGCCAAGAAGGCTGCCGCAAAGCCGGCTGCCAAGAAGGCTGCCGCCAAGCCCGCTGCAAAGCCGGCCGCCAAGAAGGCTGCCGCCAAGCCTGCTGCAAAGCCGGTCGCCAAGAAGGCTGCCGCCAAGCCTGCTGCAAAGCCCGCCGCCAAGAAGGCTGCCGCCAAGCCCGCTGCAAAGCCGGCTGCCAAGAAGGCTGCCGCCAAGCCCGCCGCAAAGCCGGCCGCCAAGAAGGCTGCCGCCAAGCCCGCTGCAAAGCCGGTCGCCAAGAAGGCTGCCGCCAAGCCTGCTGCAAAGCCGGCCGCCAAGAAGGCTGCTGCCAAGCCCGCTGCAAAGCCGGTCGCCAAGAAGGCTGCCGCCAAGCCCGCCGCCAAGCCGGTCGCCAAGAAGGCTGCCGCCAAGCCCGCCGCAAAGCCGGTCGCCAAGAAGGCTGCCGCCAAGCCTGCTGCAAAGAAGGCTTCCAAGAAGAAGTAATCGTTGTATTTACCTCCTTGTTATGGACCCTGGACGTGTTCCAGGGCCCTTTTTGTATGAACGCATTTTTCTATCTTTATCCCTATGATTTCAGAGAAAGATCTTGCTGAGTTTGAGGGTGTTCCTTACGAGGAACGCATTTCCCGTGTAGAAAAGCTTTTGGAAGGAAAGTCCGAACCCCGTCCTTTTGAATTGGGTTTGCTTCTGGCCCTTAAGATGGGTCAGGAACTTCGCCAGGGAAAGGAACTTGGTTCCGAATCCGGCGACCTGGTGGCCAGTTGGGTGGGCAAGTATTCTGAATGGACTGTGGAAGAGGCTATTGCTTCCGCAAAGGAATTTTTGACGAATCCCGCCGCCCTTGCCGAAAAGATCAAGGCTGGCTTCAAGAAGAAGGCCGAAGAGGCTGAAGCCAAGGCTGCCGAAGCCGCCAATGCTGCTGACTCTGCGCCCGCCGCCTCTGCCGAAACTCCCGCCGATGGCCGTGTAGCCGAATCAGAACAGAACGGTTAGCGTCGAGATTGTCATGAAAAACAAGCTTTTAGCTACAGTGGATATAGGAAGCCATAGCTGCATCATGCTGATTGCAGCTTTTGAAGAGGCTCCCGCGCAGGTCGCCGAAATGGCTGGCGGAATGGCTGGAGAGGCCGTTGAGTCTGCCGAGTCCAGTGAATCTGCCGCTAATGAATCCGCTGAATCGTCTGAACATGGGGAATCCGCAGCCTCCGCCGAATCTGCCGAAACTGCAGACCCTGCTGCCGCCGAACCCGTCAGCGAACCGGCTGCCCCCAGTGAACCTGCCGCATCAACTGCGCCTCGCAAGATTCTTGTCCCAAAGCTCCAGAAAATTGAAGTATGTCGCCTGGGCGACGATGTCTACGATGGCGATGCCGAAGATGAAGAGGGCAAGCGCCCCATTAGCGAAAAGAAAATCGCTGAACTGGTTTCCATCATGACCAAGTTCCGTATGGACTTGCATGCCTTGGGTGCAGACCTGCAGGCTGTTGTCATGACCGAGGCTATGCGCAAGGCCAGCAACTCCGAAGAAGTGATCGCTGCCGTCGAAAAGGCGATCTGGGTTCGCCCCCGCATTATTTCTGGCGAAGAAGAAGCCAAGCTCACCTTCCGTTCTGTCCGTGAATGGCACGGCAAGGATCTGGTGACCATCGATATCGGTGGCGGTTCGACGGAACTGTCCAACGGCGAAACGGCTTTCTCTATTCCGGTGGGCGCCTTGAAGATGTTCAAGGAGATGGGCCCCATTCCCGGACCCGAGTACAAGAAGTTTGTGAAGGAAGCCTTCAAGGATGTAAGCTTCAAGGGTATGACCAAGAAGCCTGTTTACCTGATTGGTGGGACGGGCCTTGCCCTGGCCATGGTGTTCCTGAACAAGCAGGTGTTCGACTACAAGGCTATCGAAGGACTGGAACTTTCCATTAGCGATCTGGATGCGGTAACGACCCGTATCAGCAACCTGTCCAAGGAACTGCGCGCCATGTTGCCGGGCCTCGAAAACGGTCGTCATGACATTATCATTTGCGGTTTGTTCTGGCTGAAGTCCCTGCTTGAAAAACTCCGCGTTGAAAGTTTCCGCATCAGTACTGCGGGACTTAGGTTCGGTTTGCTGTACCCGCCCGAAGTAGAACCAGAACAAAAAACCAAGGCCAAGCGTACACCTCCCTGGCTGAAGAAGAATAACAGTTAACCGTTCACTATTCACTGATTTCTCGTTATGCGTATAAACAAGTTTATTTCTCTTTGTGGAATTGCCAGCCGCCGTGCTGCAGATGCTCTCATTGCCGATGGCCGTGTAGAAGTGAATGGTCAGGTCATTGATGATTTGGGTCATCAGATCGATGAAAATGTGGACCAGGTCCTGGTGGATGGCAAGGTTGCCAAGCTTCCAAAGAAGACCACCACCATCATGTTCCATAAGCCGGCCGGTTGCGTTTGCACCAAGGACGATCCTCAGGGTCGCCGCACCGTTTACGACTATTTGCCGCCGGCTTACCAGTCCTTGAAGTATGTGGGTCGACTGGACTTGCAGAGCCGCGGCCTGCTGCTTTTTACCGATGATGGTGAACTGCTCCATCGTCTGACTCATCCCAGTTTTGAAGTACCCCGCAGCTATTTCGTGTGGACGGATCGCCCCCTCAGCGAACATGCCGCCCAGCGCCTGGTAGACGGCGTGGATATTCGCGATGAAGATTCCGACGTTGAAGAAATCGCTTTCGCAACGGATGTCTATCTGGAAAAGGGTTTTGTGGAACTGGTGCTTATTGAAGGCAAGAACCGCGAAATCCGTCGTATGATGCGCGCCGTGGGTTATGAAATCCGCGACTTGAAGCGCGTTAGCTATTGCCGCCTTCAGCTGGGCGACTTGCCTGCAGGCGAGTTCCGCGAACTGACCGCCGACGAAATGAACAAGGTCCGTCAGGCAGTTCACGTATGAGTTCCCGCACACTCTACATCGGGGATGTCCATGGCTGCGCCGATGAACTGGAACGCATTGTAGATGCTTTCGGTTTTGTCCGCGGTAAGGATACGCTGTACCAGACCGGCGATATTATCAACAAGGGACCCGATATGTTGAGGGCTCTCAAGTTTATCCAGAAAAATGGGATTCTGACGGTTCGCGGTAATCACGAGGAACATCTGATCCGCATGATGGCAACCGACGAAAGCGAATGGACCGAAAAGCAGCGCGCCCGTTTTTCCCGCCTCCCTCTTGAGGACTGGCGTTACATCCTTGACGAGGTGAAGACTTGGCCCCTGTGGCGCGATACGCCTCATGCCTTGCTGGTACATGCCGGTCTTGAACCGGGCAAGTTCCGCCTCGAAGATATGGATCCCAAGGTTATTCTTTCTGTCCGCTACTGGAATGATATTCCCTGGTTCGAACAAGTGAACTGGCACAAGACGGTTGTGTTTGGGCATTGGGCCAAGATGGGTTTCGTGGATCGTCGCCCCGGTTTTGTGGGCCTGGATTCTGGATGCGTCTATGGCAAGAAGCTAACTGCCTGGTGCCCCGAAGAAGACAAGTTCTACGTGGTTCCTGCCGCCCGCGAGTATTCTCCGGTTAAGGACAAGGCGAAGACCGCCATTGATGCCCCTTGCATGGTGCCTGGCGACAAGTTGCCCGAGGCGGAACGCCCCAAGACTTTTACCGATATTAAGGAACGTATTGCCAGCGGCGATATCGCCGTTGCCGACGATTCCCCCGAGGCGAAGAAACTCCGCGAATCAAGCCCCAGCATTGCAGCCGAGTGGGCCGGATACTAGGCCGAATTTTAGAGCGGGTATTAGACTGGATTAGAAGTCGCAGTTTTCTACGCAGCGGTTGTTTGCAAACTTTGCTTCGAAGGTTTTGATGCCCTTGTTGAATTTGCGGTAGGGGCCGTGCCTTAAACCTTTTTCAAAGGTCATCTCTTCGGTGGCTGCCCCCAGTTCGTCAAACACCTTGGCGGTACCGTGGAGCTGTCCTAAAATGTAGGGGAGGCGCCTGCGAAGCTTTCCGCTTTCGTAATATTCTTCTACGTCACCATGAAGGATGCCGCTGCGGTAGACTTCCTTGCTCTTCTTGAAACCGTTTTCAAAGTAGGTGGTAGTGATGCCCTCTTCGATGCCTTTTCGGTAACCGATGGTCTGCCAGGTTTTACCGTTTTCAAAATAGCTGTGGAATACACCGTCCAGTTTGCCGTCTACATAGGGTGCTTCTACGGCCACTTTGCCGTTGGGGTGGTAGCTGATGGCCGTGCCTTGGCGGATTGTGGTGCCGTGCTGCACGGTGTAGATTCTGGAGGGGGAGCCGTCGGGATAGGCTTCGCGGATTGTGTCCAGAACGGTACTGACTTCGGGGTTAGAAGGCGAATCCTGGGCGATTGCCTCGTTAAAAGTCAGCATTAATGTTAAGAGGATCAAATATTTCATTCTGTACACAAGAAAAACCCTTATCAATTACTTAAAATGTAGCTAATACCGCTATATTTTTGTATTTTGCGAAGGCTTATGCGTATTACTTTTTTAAATCCTCCGTTCCACCCCATGTTCAGCCGCGAATCTCGCAGCCCGTGTGTAACGAAGTCTAGTACTCTCTATTGGCCCATGTTCCTGAGCTATGCCGCCGGCACCGCAGAAGCCGACGGAAACGAAATCCAGCTCATCGACAGCCCCGCCATGGAACTTGATCTGCAACAGACTCTGGAAGGCATGAAGAAGTTTGCCCCGGAGCTGGTTATTTGCAGCACCAGTACCCCCAGTATTTTAAATGATCTTAAGGTAGTTCACGCCATCAAGGAAGCTATGCCTGGTGCCAAGGTTGCCATCATGGGTACCCACGCCACCGCAGAACCTCTGGAATCCCTGGAAATGGAACCCAGTCTGGATTACGTGGTCATCGGTGAAGCGGACTACACTTGCCGCAACCTGGCCCGCGCTCTCCGTGGTGACGAAGGTGCTGCCCCTGTAGGTCAGATTGCTGGTCTTGCCTACCGCAAGGAAGACGGAACTACCGACTTCCAGCCCGAAGGCCCGAAGATTGAAAACTTGAACGAACTGCCCTGGGTTTCCAAGGTCTATCGCAAGTACCTTTACAGCTGCTACAAGAAGTATTTCTACGGCGCCAACCTGAACCCGCTGATTGTTATCTTGAGCGGTCGTGGTTGCCCCAACCGCTGTAGCTACTGCGTTATCCCCCAGACTCTGAACGGTCATGTGTTCCGTATGCGCGACCCCAAGGATGTGGTGGACGAACTGCAGTACATCAAGGAAAATTTTGAAGATCTGGGTGAAGTCTTCTTTGAAGACGATACCTTTACCGCTAACCACCAGCATGTTCGCGACATCTGCAACCTGATTCTGGAACGCGGTCTCAAGATTACCTGGAGCTGCAATGCCCGTGCAGACGTTCCCCTGGAATTGCTTAAGCTGATGAAGAAGGCTGGCTGCCGTGAAATGTGCGTCGGCTTCGAAAGCGCATCTCCCGAAGTACTCCAGAATATCCGCAAGGGTATCAAGAATACCGACAAGGCTATCGAGTTTACCAAGAATGCCCGCAAGGCTGGTCTCCTGGTTCACGGTTGCTTTATGGTGGGTAACCCCGGCGATACTCCCCAGACTCTCCGCATGACTCTGGACTACGCCAAGAAGTTGAATCCCAATACGGCTCAGTTCTACCCGATCATGGCATACCCCGGCACCGAAGCCTACAAGGAAGCTCTGGAAAGTGGCGCCTTGCAGACCAAGGATTACAACCAGTGGTTGGACAAGGACGGCTTCCACCGTACTACCATCCAGCGTGGTGAACTGACCAGCCAGGCTCTGGTGGACTTCTGCGACAAGGCTCGCCGCGAGTTCTACCTGCGCCCCAGCTACATCCTGCGTCAGGGCATCATGGCCATCAAGAATCCCCGTGAACGCTATCGCGTGTTCCGCGGCTTCAACACCCTGGTCAAACACCTGTTCCGCAAGCACGGCGAACTGGCCCCCGTGGCAAGACAAGCCCCTACGATCAAGCAGTAGATTCCACGAAAAGTTGGAATTTGAGTGGGAAAAAGGCGGTGGAAACGGCTATTTTAGCGAGGTTTCCACTGCCTTTCCTTTATTTTGTTTGTGGTTGGCGGCGAGAATAGGGGGTGCAGAGGTGTTTTGGAACGTGATTTTGCCCTTAAATCACCCAATATGGTTGGCGATCGGTTGGTTTTCGTGACACAGTTTAATATAACGTAACAAAAAGGCGGTGGAAAAGACCTGATTTGGTCAATTTCCACCGCCTTTTTTGCGGTAAAACGTCTTACAATCTCACGATTCGCATAGATATCGCCGGATAAGCTTTTCAACGGTTTCATAACTTAAGGGATGTTCACTAGTTTCTGTGGTCATGATGAAATTATCTCCAAGGAAGAAACCATTCTGCTGATATTCCTCTAGCTTCAAGGCCATTGTCTGTGCATAGGAGCTGTCATCAATTAACCCGAAGTGTTCCCATATGATTTCTTTTCGAGTTTTTTTGTTGAGGCAGGTGAAGTCCGGAAAGATATTGATGCGTTTTGAATTGTACTTTCCTTTGATAGATTGTTGGGTGATTTTCAACTTATGCGGGAATTCATATCGATATGGCACATTGAAATGATCTAGGGCGTTTGCGATGATGACTTCTGACTTGGATCGGACCCGTTCACCTCTAGCAGTTTTTAGCTCATGATCCGTCTTGTCAAAAGGACGACCGCAGAATTCTTTAAGTTGCCATTCATTGGCGTATTCATCATCAGAAATGATTCTGGGTTGTGTTAGCTTTTGACGTCCTGGATGTTGTTCAGACCAAAAAGTTTCAGCAATTTCTGGGTGATATGTAGCGATGCATGTCTGTAATGCCGTTCGTTGGTTGATTAATTGCTCTAGTAGTTTGGTATCGTAATCGCGTTGGGCGATTCGTTCTGCAATGTTCCATTCTTTTTTTGAAATGAATTTTCCTTTTTTACCGGTTTCTGAGGATATGAGATAATACTGATATGTTCCATTGTGTGGTGAAACCTTGAGTTTTTCTGTTGGAGAATTTTTTAAACAAATCCCGAGTTGTCTTATTGCGGAGTCAAGTTCTTCAACTCTTTTCTGAAGTGAAGACAGCACACTGTCTTTGGACAAATGTATTAATACATTTTCCATGATAATCCTTTGTTATGACGCTTTTGATGAAAACCAGAATTCTAAAGTCTGGTTGTAGCGAAAATTTAGGGGGACGATATAATAAAAAATCTGAGTAATCAGATAGGGAATGTATAATAATGCGAATGAAAATATAGAAAATAAGGCGCGGCTGCGCGAAAAGCTTGGACTGTGTGCAAAAAAGGCGGTGGAAACGGCTATTTTAGCGAGGTCTCCACTGCCTTTTCTTTATTTTGTTTGTGGTTGGCGGCGAGAATAGGGGGTGCAGAGGTGTTTTGGAACGTGATTTTGTCCTTAAATCACCCAATATGGTTGGCGAACGGTTGATTTTTATGGTGTGATTTAATATAACATAATAAAAAGGCGGTGGAAAAGACCTGATTTAGTCAATTTCCACCGCCTTTTTTAGGGGAGGCGATTTGATTCGCGAGGCGCGGATTAGTCAGCGACCTTTGCGAATGCGGCTGCGAGCTTTGCCATGGCTTCGTCCACTTCAGCAGCGCTGATGTTCAGCGGCGGAAGCATACGCAGCACGTTGCCCTTGGCGCTGAGCACCATGAGCTTTTCGGCGCGGGCGGCAGCCACAACGTTACCCACCGGCAAGGATTCATCCAGAGCAAGGCCGACGATAAGGCCTTCACCACGGATTTCCTTGATGGCACTGTACTTGGCCTTGATGTCAGCCAGAGCGGTGCGGATCTGCACAGCCCTATCCACAACATTCTGAAGTAAAGCGGGTTCTGCAACCTGGTTCACTACAGCGAGACCTGCAGCGCAAGCGATGGGATTGCCACCGAAAGTGGTACCGTGGTCGCCGGCCTTCAGTTCATCGGCAATCTTCTGACGGAGCAGCACGCCACCCAGGGGGAGGCCGCCACCGATACCCTTGGCCAGGGAGACCAGGTCCGGATTCAAGCCGTACTTTTCAAAGCCGAGGAAGGTTCCGAGACGGCCGCAGCCTGCCTGGACTTCGTCGACAATCACCAGCACGCCGAATTCCTTCTGGAGGCTGTTGATGGTTTCCACCATTTCTGCAGACAAGGTCATGACGCCGCCTTCAGCAGCCAGGGATTCCAGCATGATGGCGCAGGTGTCCTTGTTGACTTCAGCCTTAAGTGCTGCGCAATCGTTCCAAGCCACATGCACGAAGTCGCCCGGCATGTTGCCGAAGCCCTGACGGAGCGCCGGCTGACCGGTTGCAGAAAGAGCTGCGAAAGTTCTGCCGTGGAAACTGTTCACGAAGGTGATGATCTTCTGCCTGTTGGCTTCACCCTTGCGATCGAAGTACTTACGTGCAAACTTGATTGCGCCTTCGTTAGCTTCGGTACCGGAGTTGCAGAAGAAAGCCTTGTCGAAACCAGTGATTTCCAAAAGCTTCTTGCCCAGTTCAACCTGAGGCATATTCACATAAAGGTTGGAGATGTGGTTGAAGCAATCCATTTGCTTTGCAACCGCTTCCTTGATGGCCTTGTTCTGGTGGCCCAGGGCATTTACAGCGATACCTGCAACGAAGTCCAGGTACTTGTCGCCCTTGGAGTCGATGAGGTAAGATCCTTCGCCCTTTACAATTTCAATGTCAGCCTTGCCATAAAGCGGAGCAATGACGTTCTTATCTTGTTCAATAAAAGACATATAAAATCCTTGTAGTGGTTAGTGGTTGGTGGTTAGTTTTATAATCGCGGCGCAGCCGCCTTATTTTCACTGATTACTAACCACTGTTTACTAATCACTTCTAGCGCTGAATAGTTCCGTAGTTGTGTTCGCCGTTGATTTGCTTGATGAAGGATTCGGCGTCCTTCCAGCCTACGATATGAATGCTCTTGAGGCCTCGTCGGATAGACTTGAAGCTTTCGCGGACCTTGGGAATCATACCACCGCTGATAACGCCTTCTTCAATGAGCTTTTCGGCATCACTTTCAGAAAGTTCAGGAATAACATTCTTTTCGCCGTCCATAACGCCCGGAACATCGCTCACCAGCACGAACTGATCAGCCTGAAGTGCCACAGCCAGTTCGCTTGCGGCAGTGTCGGCATTCACGTTCCAGCTGACGCCTACGCCAGTTTCGTCGGGACCGTAAGAAATGGGGCTAACTACAGGAACCCAGCCGGCTGCCCAGAGGTCTTCCACGATCTTCTGGTTCACCTTCTTGACTTCGCCCACAAGACCCAGGTCTACCTTGCCCTGCTTCTTGACTACTTCGAACAGCTTGCCATCCACACCGGAAAGACCGATGGAATTCACGCCGTTGTTCAGAAGCATGCGGACCAGCTTCTTGTTCACATGACCGGAGAGGGTCATTTCGACCATCTTCATAATGCCGGGTGTAGTTACTCGGAGGCCATCGATAAAAGTGGGCTGTTCTCGCAGCAGGGAAATGTTTTCGTTAATGTCCTTGCCACCACCGTGCACAACGGCGACCTGGCAGCCCATAGCCGGAAGCTTGGAAACTGCTGCCACAAAATCGGCCAACTTGGCTTCGTCAATAGCCAGGCTGCCACCAATTTTAACAACCACTTTTTTCATTTTTTGTGATGTCCTCACTTAGTTTAAGCATATGGCTGTCGCGGGCACCTCCCGCAATATATAGCAAGCCACAGGCTTCATTCTGTTGTGGGAAATTTAGAAAAACATTGTCATCCCTCAATGTTTTTTTTGTTATATTTAAACCAAACTTAATTACAAACAACCCCAAAGAGGTATAACTATGGCAATTACTAAGGTTTGGCTGGACGAATCCAGTGATGAATGCGTTTCCTGCGGCGCTTGCGAAGCTACTTGCGATGCAGTTTTCACCGTTCCCGAAAAGATGCAGGTTAAGGCTGACGCTGATCTCGCTGCTAACGAAGACGCTATCAAGGACGCAGCTGCAGGCTGCCCCGCTGGCGTGATTAAGTTCGAAGAAGCTTAATGAGATGCATGGGAGGGTTACGCACCCTCCTCCCCATTCGGGGACCATGCGCACTAAGGCAACAAGTTGCCAAGTGCTGTCCGCCCTGGACCCCACCCCTTCGCGGGTGGCTTCTGATTCCTCCCTATCGCAGGGGAGGATTTCTTTTTTAGATGCAAAGGAGGGTTACGCACCCTCCTCCCCATTCGGGGACCATGCGCACTAAGGCAACAAGTTGCCAAGTGCTGTCCGCCCTGGACCCCACCCCTTCGCGGGTGGCTTCTGATTCCTCCCCATCGCAGGGGAGGATTTCTTTTTTTAGATGCAAAAGGCGGGCTTGTGGCTCGCCTTAATTTTTTCGGGGGAGTTTTTTTATTTGGTGTATTTCTTGTACTGTTCCTTAACCCAGTTGGCGTCGTGGGCGACGGTCTCGATTAGGACTTCGTCAATTGCCCCGTTCCAGGTTTCGGTGCTGACTTCATCGCCGCCGACACGGAAGGGAACCTTGCGCTTTAGGTCGTTGGGAACAAACTTCCACTCGGTGTAGTCGTCTCCTTTTTCATCCTTGAAGTGCATGACTTCGCCGTTCACATACATGCTGACTTTCTTGTTCCTGGAAATCAAAGCCAGGTGGGACCACTTGCCAACGGGAACGATGGAGGAGTCGCCGAAGTAGATGGCATAGGGATCGCCGGGGGTGCTCTTCATGGCAGTGAACCAGCCGGTGCAATGTTCGAAGTGCCACTGGAATCTGGAGGTACTGTCGCTCCAGTAGGCGCGCTGGCTGAATAGGATCTGGTGCTTTCCGTTGGTACCGTTCCACTTGGTCCAGAGCGACAGGGTGAAGTTGCCGCCGGTGGGGTCCAGGGAATCCAGGCTAATGAACTGGCCCGGCTTCAGCAGGATGGCCTTGCCCGAGACGCCTTCGACGTATTCGACCTTGGTTGCGGGAGTGGTGTCATTGTCATAGACGGATTCGGAGCCGTCCATGGTTAAGAGTAAGTTGATGGCGCTATCGGAAGATGCGGGGGCGCTTGCTGAACTTGCGGGCGTCCAATCTTCGGATTCCGGGGCGGCGATTATAATGCCGTCGTGCCCCTTTTCGCTATAGTATTCCATCCTGCTTACGGTGAGCCAGCTTGTGTCTGCTTCCCAGAAGTTCATCTTGGGCAATACGTAAATCTGCTTTTCGCCGTAGGTGTTGAATTCCAGGTGGGATTGCAACTGACCGTTGTCAGAGGTGGCGCTGGTGTCGGAGTAGGTCAGGGTGATATCGCCAGAGGGCATGTCGTAGAAGATAAAGTAACCGTCTGCGTCCAGCTTGGTGGTGGCGTTGCTGCCTACGATGCGGACTATGCCGGTGTTACGGTCGGCAATCTGGCCGGAGTAAATCTTGTGCTGGGCGATGGTGACAGTCTGCTGTTCAGTGGATCTTGCGCTAATCTTGGGTTGAACCAGCTTTGCAAAACCGCTGCTGTCTCCGGCAGAGGCGAACAATACTGCGGCCTTGTTGCCATCCAGGTTCAGTTCGAACTTGCCCTCTGCGTCGGTTACAGTTTCTACGGAATCCTCGATGCCATCTTGTTGCCAGCTGTCATAGTAGGCTACAACACGGGCGCGGGCCACGGGGGTTCCCGCCACGTCAAGGACAATGCCTGTAGCTACGGAGTTTCCAATGTCGGTAACGCCGCCGGCCACATCGTTAGAATCGGAGCATCCGGTAAGTACGGTGACGCTAAATACGAAGGAGGCGATGGCAGCGCCAATCAGCAAGAATTTCAAATTCGGCATGTTCATTAGACCTTGTCCTCCTTTGAAACCTTCTTGCTCATGGGGAATGCTACCAGCATCATTTCATAGACTCGCTCCACGTTGGGGTCGTTGGCGGCGCGGGTGATGATCTTCTTGCGGGCTTCTTCCAGAACTTCGACTGCGTAGTCGTAGGAACTTTCGCTCATGGCCAGCGTGGTGAATGCGGCGAACCGTTCCTGCTTGGGCTTGGATTCCACGGCGCCGATGGCGTGCTGCATATATTCGCGGCGGATCTGTCGCAGGGCCATGGGTGGGATGCGGGTGGCATCCAGCATCTGGGCGGTTTCCTCGAAACGGACTTCTCCATTGTCTGCGTCAACCTGTCTGATTATCCCCATTTCCTGCAAGTTCTTGATGGCTTCCCGTGCCTCTTCCGTGGTAATCTGGGGTTCCACCAGGCGGGCCAAGGTCATATAGTCGCCGTTCCAGTTAGAAGAAACGGCCAGTTCCCTGACGATGGGGTAGTACCATTTTGAAAAATAGACTTGCTCTCGGGTGGTGATGTGGGAAAATTCCAGCTGCTTGCGGATTTGCAGGATCTGTTCCCAGGCGTTTTCGCGTTCGTCTACCTGATGGGCCTGGTTGTACTGCACCAGCGCCTCGAAGTAGGACTTCTGCAGGGGCTCGAATTCCATGGCCTTGGCGATCTTCTCGATGGATTTTTGGGTCAGGTTGAACCGGCCACGAATCACGTTCAGGCAGTAGGAGCTGCTACTGAAGCCGGCCTTTGCCGCAAAAAAACGATGGGAGAAAACGGCCCGCATCTTTTTCTGTTCCTCGAAGTAATCTTGCAGGAACTTGCGGAAGTCGTCGTAGTCAAACAAACGTTCAAGAGCAATACTCATGAACCGTAAAATAAGCAAATTTTACACGCTGAAATATTTCTTTTCGGTTATTTTTATGGAATGTCGGGTGTAAAACGTTAAATTTTGATAAAAAGTTTTACACGTTTTTGACAACTTACGTCAATTTCCCGCAACGCTATCCGCCGGTGACTGCGGCAACGGCTTTACATTGCCCTTTTCTGAAACGGGAACCTGGTTCACGAACTTCAGGGTGAATGACAGGGTGTAGTGCCCCTGGGTCGTCTTGGGGTACTTCTGCCTAGAGAGGGAACTCTTGACTTCGTTATTGAATCTGGGGTAGCCGGTGGTGGAGGCGATTTCGGTCATGCCGACTACGTCGCCACACACGTCGATCGTAACGTCCAGGGAGAGGCTGCCTTCGAAGCCGGGGTTCTGCTTCTGGAATTTCTTGTAGATGTAATTCAGGCCGTTGGTACGGTCCTTCATGAACTTTTCGATTTCTGCCATGCCGCCTTCCATATTGCCGTGGACGGATATTTCGTCGATGGTGGGCATGATGACTGTACCGGTAAAGGATTCGGAAGAGTTGCTGTTGGCCAGTTTCTGCTGTTCCGCAAAGCCTTCAGGTACGACAGAGTAGTCGCGAACAATATTTCGGGGTTTTTTATGATTTCCAGTTATGGCCAGGACCAGCAAGGTGAGTCCCGTGATGAGGATTAGGCCACAAGCGAATTTCAAAGCGAATTTATTCATTATTACAACAATATAGGAAGTGTAGATAGTGAAAACAAGTTTACATATTTAAGACAAGATTGAACGTGAGAAATTTCACTTAATGGCAAAATAAAAGCCCGGGAGCAAAACTCCCGGACTTTCAATTTCAACCTCAGCCTTGCGGCTATTTGAACTAGACTCTATTTGAACTTGGCACAGCTTCGCAGTGCTAGATGTGGCGGTTATCAAATGCAAGTGCAAGCACTTGCGCTTGATAACCTATTTCATCTTTTTCATCATAGACTTGAGGAGGGGGTTGACCTTGGCGGGCTGAGCGGGGGCGTTGCGGTTGCCCTGTCCCGGAGTGCCCTTGCCTGCAATCTTTGCCTTGAGATCTGCGATGGTGGCGTGACCCTGGAGGCTGCCGCGGTTCTGACCATTGTCGCGACCGCCAAAGCCGCCACGACCATTGCCCTGACCACGGGGACCACCGACGCGCTGGCCGCGAGGACCGCTAACGCCTGCACCGGCCACACCATCAACCTGTTCGGTCTTCATGGAAAGGCTGATACGTTTCAGCTTGGCGTCAACGGCAACAACACGTACCTTCACCACGTCGCCCACGGTAAGAACGGTCTTTGCGTCTTCCACGAACTTGTCGCTGATTTCGGAAACGTGTACAAGGCCGTCCTGGTGAACGCCGATGTCAACGAAGGCACCGAAGTTAGCCACGTTGGTAACCACACCTTCCATCCAGCTACCGGTAATCAGGTCGTTGATTTCCTTGATCTTGTCGTCGAACTTTGCGTAACGGAATTCCTTACGGGGGTCGCGGCTGGGCTTCTGAAGTTCGCGCATGATGTCCTGCAGGGTTTCCTTACCCACTTCGTCGGAAAGGAATTCTTCAAGGTTGATGGCCTTGACTGCATCGGCATTGCCCACCAGTTCCTTCACCGGAACGCCAGCCTTTTCGGCCATCTTTTCGATGAGGGCGTAGTTTTCGGGATGGACTGCGGAATCGTCCAGCGGGTTTTCTGCACCCGGGATGCGCATGAAGCCTGCAGCCTGTTCGAAAGCCTTGGGGCCAAAGCCCTTCACCTTCTTCAGGTCTTCGCGGCTGGCGTAGGCGCCGTTAGCTTCGCGGTGCTTGACGATGGCTTCGGAAAGAGTATTGCTGAGGCCTGCAACGTGAGAAAGCAGCGGGGCGGAAGCGCTGTTCACATCCACACCCACCATGTTCACGCAGGATTCCACCACTTCGTCCAGGCGCTTCTTCAGTTCGCGCTGGTTCACGTCGTGCTGGTACTGGCCCACGCCAATGGACTGGGGGTCAACCTTCACCAGTTCTGCCAGCGGGTCCTGCAGGCGGCGGCCGATAGAGATGGCGCCGCGGGTAGTAACGTCTTCCTTGGGGAATTCCTGGATAGCGATCATGCTTGCGCTATAGACAGATGCACCTGCTTCAGAAACGATAACGCGGGGCGGAACCTTGCCCTTGAACTTTGCTGCCATTTCGGCGCAGAAGGCGTCGGTTTCGCGGCTGGCGGTACCGTTACCGATAGCGATCAAGTCAATCTTGTACTTGTCGATAAGGCCCATGAGGTAAACTGCAGAGGCGGCCTTGTCATTCCAGGGTTCGTGGGGCTTGATAATGCCGTGGTCCATGAACTTGCCGTTTTCGTCAAGGACTGCCACCTTACAGCCGGTACGGAAACCCGGGTCGAGAGCGAGAACTGCCTTGTGGCCGGCGGGAGCAGCCAGCAGAACGTCCTGCAGGTTCTTGGAGAACACCTTGAAGGCTTCTTCTTCGGCGGCGTCCTTCAAAAGCAGACGGACTTCGCTTTCCATGCTGGGAGCCAGCAGGCGGTCCCAGGCATCCTGGCACATAGCTTCAAGATAGGGGGTCCAGGTGGTGTTGCCCTTGATGACGTTTGCCTTCAGGTAGCCAACCATTTCTTCGTTGGGAACTTCGATGGAAAGACGGAGCACCTTTTCCTTTTCGCCGCGGCGCAGGGCCAGCATACGGTGAGACGGAATCTTGCTCACCTGTTCGCTAAAGTCGTAGTAGTCCTTGAACTTGGTTTCTTCCTTTTCGAAGTCCTTCTTCACCTTGGAAATCATGACGCCAGTCTTTTCCACCTTGCTACGGAGGTACTGACGGAATTCGGTGTTGTCTGCAACTTCTTCGGCCAGAATGTCGCAAGCGCCCTTGAGTGCAGCCTTCGGATCTGCCAGGCCCTTTTCTTCGGACAGGTAGATGAGGGCGATCTGTTCGGCGGTGTTGCCGGTTTCTTCCTGAGCCCACATGAGGCGAGCCAACGGTTCAAGACCCAGTTCCTTTGCGATGGTTGCGCGGGTGCGCTTCTTGGGCTTGTAGGGGGCGTAAATATCTTCCAGCAGGGTCTTGTCCTTACAGGCTTCGATCTGAGCCTTCAGTTCCGGTGTAAGCTTGCCCTGTTCTTCGATGCTCTTCAGGATGGTTTCCTTGCGGTCAACCAGTTCCTGCAGATAGTCGCGACGGTGGCTGATGTCGCGGAGTTCAATTTCATTAAGGGTGCCCGTCTGGTCTTTACGGTAGCGGGCGATAAAGGGGATGGTACCACCCTGGTCCATCAATTCAAGTGCCTTGGAGACACGCCATACTTCCAGGTTCAGTTCTTCAGCAATAACAGCAGAAAAATCCATAATTCTAATTCCAGTTTGATTTATAGGGTCCGGCAGCCTTTAACTAGGAGTCTCGGCCTAGGCCCTGGTTTACAACAGCTCCCATCAGGGGAGTAAGGGAGAATATAACAATAAAAAATGACACTGGAGTGTCATTTTTAGGTTAAAGGTTAAAGGTTGAAGGTTAAAGTCTTTCCACTTTAACCTTTACACTTTACACTCTATTATACATGTTCTCGTAATATTTTTCGTATTCACCGCTAGTAATATTGTCCAGCCATTCCTGGTTGTCCAAGTACCACTTCACGGTCTTCTCGATACCTTCCTCGAACTGGAGGGAAGGTTCCCAGCCGAGCTCGCGCTGCAACTTACTACTATCAATGGCGTAGCGGGCGTCGTGGCCAAGACGGTCGGTAACGTAAGTGATCAAGTCCATGTCTTCGCCCTCGGCGCGGCCCAGCAGACGGTCCACAGTCTTGATGACCACCTTGATGATGTCGATGTTCTTCCATTCGTTGAAACCGCCGATATTATAAGTTTCGGCAATCTTGCCATTGTGGAAGATAACGTCGATAGCGCGGGCGTGATCTTCGACAAAGAGCCAGTCGCGAACGTTCTCGCCCTTGCCGTAAACCGGCAGCGGCTTCTTGTGACGAATGTTGTTGATGAACAGCGGGATCAACTTTTCCGGGAACTGGTAGGGGCCATAGTTGTTGGAGCAGTTGGTCACGATGGTAGGCATGCCGTAGGTGTCGTGGAAGGCGCGGACGAAATGGTCGGAGCCAGCCTTGGATGCACTATACGGAGAATGGGGAGTATACTTGGTGGTTTCGTAGAAGAAGTCGTCACCGTATGCCAGATGGTGTTCAGAGCTGGAGGCAGTGGTGGTAAACGGCGGCTCGATACCTTCCGGATGGTTCATCTTGAGGGCACCGTAGACTTCATCAGTAGAAATATGGTAGAAGCGCTTGCCCTCGTACTTTTCGGGCAGGGATTCCCAATAAAGCTTTGCGGCCTGGAGCAGAGCCAGGGTGCCCATGACGTTTGTGCGGGCGAAGGTGAACGGATCCTTGATGGAACGGTCCACGTGGCTTTCTGCGGCCAGGTGAATAATACCGTCGATCTTTTCGTCCTGCATCAGCTTGTAGAAGGCGTCGAAGTCGCAGATATCCATCTTCACGAACTTGTAGTTAGGCTTGCCTTCGATGTCCTTCAGGTTGGCCAGATTGCCTGCGTAAGTCAACTTGTCCAGGTTGATGATGTTGTATTCGGGGTACTTATTCACGAAAAGGCGTACTACATGGCTTCCGATAAAGCCTGCGCCGCCGGTAATGACAATATTCTTCATATCTTATAATATAAAAATGAGAATTGTCTATTGTGACAACCTTTTGTCAATTTTCCTATACATTTTGACGGCCTGTTTGGACAAAAACCATTTTTTAGGTTAATTTTATGCTACAATCAATAAAAATTTAAGGTGGAAAACATGAAGACAAGTTTACTGCGTTCAATTTTTGCGGGCTCCTTGCTTGTGCTTGGGGCTGCCGGTATGGCGTCCGCACAGAGCGGTATGGCTGGTGGTCAGGATGGTCTGCATCAGATTGGTGCCAATACCCTCGGTCAATGGAATGTGTCGTTCGGTCTCGGCGGAAATGCATCTCTGGACTGCTGGTCCATGGCTGCCGGTGGCGAAATGCACGACAAGAACGGCGACCGTTTTGTGCTTAACGATGAAGCTGTAGCTCTTTCCGGAAATGTAAATCTGGCCATGGGTTTTACCAATTGGCTGGACTTGGGTGTTGTCCTTCCTTTTAACATGGATATTGTTGGCGACCACGAAGACCGTTTGAGCGACTCCGATATGCGCTCTCCGGGTCTGGGCGATTTGGAAGCCTGGTTCAAGGTTCGCGCTGTCGGTAACGACGAATCCCTGTTCAAACTCGCTATTCTGGGTCAGCTCTATGCTCCCACCGGTAGCGAAGATGCCGGTGTACGTCCCCGTCACGCTTGGTACCTGAGCAAGCACGATACCAAGCCTTACACCGCAGGTGACTTTGCCTTTGGTGGTGGTCTCGTTTTCACCTTTGACTTTAACAGCGTTGGTGCTCCTCTCCGTTGGAATACCCAGGCTAGCTATATCCGCGTAGTGGATCATAATGAGTCTGATGTTCTTTCCTATAGCACCGGCTTTAACTTTTCTCCCATCAGCCTCCTGGACATCTTCCTGGAACTCTCCGGCGAAATGCACCTGGATGATGACGTAGCTCCCATTGATCCTACGGTTGATCCGCTCCTGATTACACCGGGTGTGCGTTTCCATGCCGGCAAGAATATGGATATTGCTTTGGGTGTGGATATTGCCGGACGTATGTTCAAGAACCTGGACTTTACTGCTGACAAGGATCTCAAGGGCAAGGAAGGCTTTGACGTTCGCAATGATGTGGGCGATGGTGAAGTCTATACCTACAAGTATTCCTCTACTCCTATTGTTTCTGGCTCTCTCTCCTTTGTCTGGCGCTTTGGCAGCAAGGTGGATAAGCCCGAAGTTAACGTAGACTCCCTGATCCAGGTCCGTGCCGATTCTCTGGCCAAGGTGAAGGTGGATTCTATCATGGCAACCATCGACACTACCACCAAGATCGATACTGTTGCTAAGGTCGACACTATTGCCAAGGTTGATACCATTGCCAAGGTCGATACCGTCGCCAAGATCGACACAATTACCACTGTTGACACCATCAAGGTGATTGACATGGTGGCGGACTCCGTGAACAGAGCAAGACTTGATTCTGTCGCCGCAGTCAATGACTCCCTGGCCAAGCTCTCTGGCGACGATGACAAGGACGGCGTTCCCAACATGGTCGACAAGTGCCCGGGTACTCTGCCTGGCCTGAAGGTCGGTGCAGATGGTTGCGAAGTGGATACCGATGGCGATGGCGTTGTTGATTCTCAGGATAAGTGCCCGGGATCTAACGAAGCTGCTCCGGTTGACGCAAACGGCTGCGAATTCGACGACGACGGTGACGGCGTTGTTAACGCTCAGGACCTGTGCCCCAGGACCATTAGCGAAGCTGCCGTTGACGGCGATGGCTGCCCCACTAACAAGAATGAAGACCTGGAATACCTCCAGTCTTTGGTGACCTTCAAGAAGGGGACCGCCAAGTTCAATAAGGGTGCAACCAAGGCTCTCGATCAGCTGGCTGGCATCATGCTCCACCGTGATAACCTGCGCATTGAAATCCAGGGCCACGCCGATGACCAGAAAACTTCTGAAAAGAACAAGGATATGTCTCAGAAGCGTGCAGACGCCGTTGTAGACTACCTGGTTAAGAAGGGCGTTCCCTCTAAGCACGTTCGTGCCGCCGCTTTCGGTGATACTCAGCTCCTGGTTCTCCCCAAGACCGACAAGAAGGGTAAGAAGAAGGCCAAGAGCAACCCGAAGAACAACCGCGTTGTATTTGCTTCTCACGTAAAGCAGCCCAAGAAGACTGAAGCAGCTCCGGCACCCGCAATGACTCCGGCTGCTCAGCCCGCTGCCGCTCCGGCACCCGCAGCTCAGCCTGCAGCTCCTGCTCCGGCTGCTGAAGCCGCTCCTGCAGAACCTGCTGCCGCTCCTGCCGCAGAAGCTCCTGCTGCCGAAAAGCCCGCAAAGTCCAAGAAGGCTGCTAAGGCTTCCAAGAAGTCCGCAAAGAAGCCTGCTAAGAAGGGCAAGAAGAAGTAATCTGGCTGTTCACCCCGAGACTCTCGGGGTCGGCTAAATAGCAGAAAAGCCTCGCTTTAAAAGCGGGGCTTTTTGCTTTGTTACAAAATCGTTTGACGGCCTTACTTGCCGTTCACACTGTCAATGTATTTCTTGAAGCCTTCTACACCCAGCGTGTACATGTCTACGAACTTCGGGGCGAAGGGGGGATTCTTGCGACTGTGCATGCCCAGGGCGTCGTGCATTACCAGCACCTGTCCGTCGGTAAACTTGCCGCCGCCAATGCCGATGGTAACGCCCTTCACCTGCTGAGTGATAGCCGTACCCAAGGCTTCGGGAATATGCTCCAGCACCATCTCGAAACAGCCCAGTTCGTCGGTGAACTTCGCCGCCGCCATGATGGCTGCAGCCTCTTCATCGGTCTGACCCTTCTGCTTGAAGTTCGCCGCAGTCTGGGGCAGCAAACCGTGATGGGCACACACCGGAACATCGTGGGCACGCAAAAATTCAATCACGCCCTCGGGCGTACCTTCCAGCTTTACCGAAGCGGCTCCCAGATCCAGGAATCGACGGGCGTTGTCATAAGCCGTTTGCGGATCCTTGTCGCTCAGGTACGGCATGTCGGCTACCACATGGGTGTTTGGCGCGCCACGGCAAACCGCCGCCACGAAAATCAGCATCTCGGCCATACCGATCTCGCTGGTTTTCTTATAACCTAACATGGTGTTGGCCAGACTATCGCCAACAAGAATCTGGTCTACGCCTGCAGCCTCCGCCATTTGCGCGAAAGCGTAGTCGTAAGACGTAATCATTGAAACCTTTTCACCACGGGCTTTCTTTGCCATTATGTCGACTGGACTGAGCATAATTTCCGAATCTCCTGTAAATGCGTTAGTGAATGAATCTCTTTTAAGAAACCGATATGATTCCGCAGGTAGGCCAGGAGCGCATTTTCTACGAATACGCGGGCGAACCCAGCAGACTTTAAAGATAGGGCAGGGGAGTTGGGGGAAGTTCCGCCCCTAAGCTTCCATAAACCCAGCAAAGTTTCGGGCTTGGCCCTGGCAGAATCCACGCCCAGGCAGGCCTTGCAAATCAAGCCGCCCGTTTCCGGGTGAAAGTCCGCCGCCGGCTCTTCTAGAGGGCGTTCGCAACGGCTGCAGACATCCAGATCCAGGTGGTAACCCCACAAGTCGCAAGTATCCAGCAGCCACCGGGCGAAAACCTCATCCGAAGGCACCCTTCGCGGCTGCAGTTCTTCCCGCGATTCCGTCGCGGCGCCGTTGGAGCCTTCGCCAGAATTCAAGTCCCTAAGCGCCTGTTCCAACAGTTCGAACTCGTCTTGCAGCGGCACCCCCTGGGGAGCGTACCTCAGCAGAATCTCGGTCATCACCTGGGCCACCGCCTGATTCATCAGGTCCGCCCTTAAACCCGCATGCCAGTCAAGAAGCGTCGCTTCCTTTATGAACTGCAAGTCCCCGCCACCCGCCTTCTGTGGATTCTGGTTAAAAACCACCTCGCACAGCGACAGCGGATCCATAGCGCCCTTAAAAGGAGACTCCTTGCGTTTGCCTCCCTTTACGATAAACGAAACCACGCCGCATTCCTGGGTTAAAACCTTCACGATCCAGCTGGAATCACTATAAGGGAACCGGTGCAGTACAATGGCCCGGGACTTGACAATCATAATCGCGCAGCCCGCTCGAATGGCCGGATTCTACTTAGCCGGGAACGGAGGCCAGCCCATCACCTGACCGCCAACCACATGCAGATGGATGTGGAAAACGGTCTGGCCTGCGTCAGCCTTGCAGTTGAACACGAAACGTGCGCCGGATTCTTCGAGACCAAGCTCCTTGGCGATACGCTGAGCCTGGAACAAAAGCTTACCCACCAGTTCGCAGTCTTCGGCCTGCATATCCATGATGCTGGAAATATGCTTCTTGGGAATCACCAGGAAATGAACCGGTGCCTGGGGGGCGATATCGTAGAAGGCGAACACATCGTCATCTTCGTAAATCTTCTTGGAAGGGATTTCACCCTTGATAATCTTGCAAAAAAGGCAGTTTTCACTCATAGTGACTATATAATAGAAAATAAAGGAGGACTCCAGTAAAACATCATTCCGAACTTGTTTCGGAATCTCGTCTAATTTCGGACTATTGCCTTGGTGTGAAATCAAGAAGAGCTTTTCTTGGTTCTAGAAGGGAATGGGGGAATAACAAGGAATCCGATGATTTGTTCCTGGGTGAACTTTCATGCTGTTTATTATCGAAAGCAATTGCGGTCAAAAATGTGGCGTGCTGGATGGTGTCGATGGCTATGCCCTTGCCGGGAATTGCTGAAATTCGATTAATCCGATGCAAGGCGCTTAAAAAGAACTTCTGGAACGCTATTTATCGTACCGAAGGGGATTAAAAGATATTTTGATGCGAATTCGCAGGATGCAAGGCGCTTAAAAGGAACTTTTTGAGGGCTATTTATCGTGCCGATGCCGGTTAAAAGAGCTTTTAACCCGCTTTTGTCGGATGCAGGGCGAATCAAAAGAAATTTTTAGGCGGTATTTATCGTGCCGATGCCGATTAAAGGAACTTTTAAAGCCCTTTTGCCGGATGCAAAGTGGATAAAAAGAACTTTTAATTCGCTTTTGTCGGATACAAAGTCAATCAAAAGATATTTTGATGCGCTATCGATCGTGCCGATGGAAATTAAAAGATATTTTGATGCGAATTCGCAGGATATAGGGCGGTTTAAAAGAACTTTTTGAGGGCTATTTATCGGATCGAGTGCATTTTGAACGAAAGCGTAAAATGGGAATTGTGTGAAAAACTTCACAATATTCCAAATAAGAATAACTTTTTCTCACATTTTTTTTATGAATGCCTCACACAGATGAAAAATATTTGTATACTTAAGTCCATCAAAAAAATTGAGGAAATCCCCCGTTTTTTAAGAAATTTAGACGGTTTTGGAAGACTTCTTTTGGTACAAAGTAAAATTTCATGACAGTTCTATGACAGAAACGTGAAAAAACTTTGACAAAAGTGCAAAAAAGTTTGACAAAACTATTGACTTTCGAAAAAATTGAGGTATATTTATCAATGTAAACGAGAGTAAACACTCTGAAACACAAACGCTTCAAGAGCTGTGAATCTCAAAAGAATGTGTCACAATAACAAGGAGTACACTATGAAGAAGCAAGGTTTTACCCTTATTGAATTGATGGTCGTGATCGTTATCATGGGCATCCTGGCCGCTGTTGCAGTTCCTAAGCTGTTCGGCATGATCGCAAAGTCCAAGGCCTCCGAAGTCGGCCCCGCAGCCGGTGAATACGTGAAGTTGCAGGACGCATACGTTGCTGAAACTGGCGTGTACGTTGGTAACTGGGCCAAGATTGGCTATACGATGGGTAATACCACCGTGTTTACCTACGATGACATTGATCTCAAAACCGGCACCAATGGAACAACTTCCATTGTGGGTCTTTCTGGAAAAGTTGGTTGGCAGGCAAAGGCCATCGCAGCCTTGAATGATTGCCCGAAGGATGCTACTTGGTCCATCAAGGTTTCTGGCAACTCTTCTTCCGGTGGTGCAGTTACTTATGAAGCCGTTTATAGCGCAGGATCCAAATGCGATCCTCTGACTCCGAGCTTCAAGAAGCTGACTCGCTAATTTAAGTATTAGGGAATATAAAGTAGGGGAACCTTTCGGGGTTCCCTTTTTTGATTTATGAAACGCATTCTTTCCATATCATTTCTTGCAATCTTATTCTCTGTTCCGCTTTTATTGGTTCAGGAACTATTCGCTTCACCAGAGTCTTACGGATTGGCGTCAGGAGAAGTATTTCTCTTTTTGCTAACGATTCTTTTGCCTCAAGGAAAAATTGCTTATAGGCTTCCTTTCTTTGGGGGAATTTTAGCATATATGTTAATTTGCGGTACTCCAGAATCCTATGCAAGCAGCCTATTTTATGGATTTATTTTAATTCTCACCATTATTTTCAGCTGCATAAAAGTAAAATTCCTGTTATCAATATTCTTTTATTTACTGTTGTCCATTTTCGCTGCAGAAAATTTTTCGTTTTCAACACTATCAATGGATTTAGGCAATGTATGGGATTCTGCGTCTTTCTATTGGTGGGGAATTCTACTATTTATTGGGACTCCGTTGATAGTTGTCGCCTTGAATGTGTTTTTTTCCTATAGATTTTTACTATCCAAACCTAAATTTTTATCATGTAGGCTTGCGTTAACGGCTTTAATCGGAATTTTGGGATTACATTTTGTTGCAAATGAAATGCAGCAACGTCAGCCAATTTTGGAATTTTCCGTGCCTAAATTTTTTTGGCGAGTTTGCACTCCAGGTGTGATTAGCCATAGTTCACTACTGAATAAGGATACAAAGGATCATTTTGACATCTGGAATTTAGAAGACAATATCTTTGATTTTAATCGGCCAACTGTTTTCATTCTTATGGAAAGTTGGGGCGTGAATCAAAAAATTTCTTTTACAGACCTTATTGTTAATGGTTTTGATGGTTCCTATGAAAATGCCGAATTTGTCGGCATATCTTCAAGGTTTAGCTCATTTACCCAAGGTGCGGAATGGGAAGATTTTGACAAAGATAATCCTTCAAATAAAACGATTCCTCAAATATTTAAAGACCGTGGTTTTGAAACCTGGTTCATTCATGGGTATGACGGGGACTTTTACCATCGAGAGTCTTCCTATGGAAATATGGGATTCGACTCGCTAATGTTTAAGGAACATTTTTTAAACATTTCTTTGCAGGGGTGTAGTTATGGTTTCTCTGGAATTTGTGATTCTAGCATTGTGAACTGGTTGGACAAAATTCTTTTGTCCGGAAAACCAAAATTTGTTTATTGGACAACTCTTGATGCGCATCCACCTTATGAAGGACAACACGTCAATGACGAGAATAATATTTGCAAAAATAACTCCTTAAGCAATACGGAATGCGTTTATTTAACCAGGCAGAGCAATACTATTAGATTCATAAAGAAATTAGCGAAAAATCACCCTGAATATCGATTTATTCTAAAAGGAGACCATCGCCCGATGGGGTCTATGGAAGAATCTGGTTTTGTCGCGTCATTCTATTTTAAATGGGTGCCTTTGGTTATTTTGAACAGGTAGAGTTTAAAATTTTATTTAGGCATTTCAAAAAATTGAAGAAGGCCTCCCAATGGGAGGCCTTCTTCAATTTTTGGGGAAATCGCCTCTAATTAATGGACTTATCTTTGGTGTCCATCTTGACGAAGCTTGCATTCAAGACTTCACAGTCAGAAGCAGTGCCTGCTGCGCCAGCAACAATCTTTGCGTCATACAGAGCTGCACCACCAGTGGTTCCATTCTGTTCAACATAGATCTGCCACTTTGCACCGTTACCGCAATCGTTCAATGCGGCAACATTTGTTGCTTCCCAACCCTGAACCTGAGTTGCGTTGAGAGTAGTAGTGTTCTTATCCCAAGAAGTATTTGCAGCGGGTTCGGAGTAATTGAAATTGGAGGAAGGGTCCATCTTATAGCCAATAGCCTTCCAGTTACCAACGTACACACCAACTTCGCTCACATAAGCGTCCTGCAACTTCACGTAGGTAGTGTCTTTTTTCAGATAGCATGCGAAGAATTACCCTTGAAACGATTGTTTTCAAATTGTATATTCCTTAAGAAAGAGGTTTTTTATGATAACTTCAGCAAATGCAGTTCAGCAATTGGTGGTCGATGTGGAAGACGCTTCGCTTTTGAAGTCGATAAAACAGGCGATTTCCATGCTAAAGGGTGTGTCATCTGTTACTGTCAACAAACCGAAGGTTCGTATGACCCAGCAGGAATTTTTCAAAAAACTTGATGATTCAGTAGCGTCAGCAAAGCGTGGCAGAACAGTCCGCATGCTTTCAAATGAATCAGGTCAGGAATTTTTGGATAGAATTCTATGCCATACGAAGTAAATTTTACTCCCAAAGCTACTGAAGATTTACAAAATCTTCAAAGGTCTGCTCCGCAAGCTTTAAAAAAACTCGCGAAGTTACTCGATGAGCTAAGAGAACATCCGCGAACAGGAACAGGCCAAGTAGAACAGCTGCGCCATTATAGTGAAGAGACTTGGTCTCGTCGCATAACAAAAGAACACAGGCTTGTCTACCAAATCCACGATGATGTAGTTCAAGTTCTGGTTATATCTGTCTACGGACATTACTAAATTCAAGCTGTTGAACTATTACTTATCGGTTTGCTTCCTGTTCGGAGCCCTTTGCAGTTTCACGCAGTAATCTGTATTTTAAAGTACAAAGCATTGTCCGATTGGCAATATTTTTTAGTATTCCAAACCATGGAAAAGCAAATTTCTTGGACCGTAGCTGCTATAAGCGAATTCGCAAAAGCGAAAAAACTTACAATCAAACAGGCTTTTAATTACCTAAACTTGTTCAAAGGAATAGAGTTTCTGCAAAAGCACTATGGTGCAGAACATCTGCTATCCTTTGATGATACTGTTGAAGATTTGATTGCAATCTGTTCGCAAAACGAATCAATTGTCAAATTCGACTTTATAGAGAAAAAAACGGAGCGTTTGAATATTTCGATCAGACGAGGTGATGGGGCTGTCAATATGAACCCGAAGCAACAATACCTCGCAGAATGTATTGTAAGTGAAATGGCTCTGTGGCTCATCCAGGATCGATCCCTATCATTATCAGAAGCACTAAACGTTATTTATAATTCGCAAACTTTTGAAAAACTGCAGAATCCGCAGACTAGCCTATATCAAGAAAGCTCTGCCTATGATTACGAATTGTTGTCTTCGGAAATCAGAAACGGTAAGTTTATTCAGGAAGAAATCTGATATAGGCAACCTGTGTTTTTTCAGAATGATTTTCAGAAATCACACTAAACCTACGTGAAGTTGCAGGACGCTTTCACTGCAGAAACTGGCGCATACTATGGTTCTTGGGACGTTATTGGCTATGCAATCGGCAAGAAGGGCGCTACCTGTGACAACTCCGCTTGTACTGGTACCACCAATAACTTCGAATTTGCACAGGCTGGTTCCTACGATGCAAGCAAGCACACTGCTGCTCTGTCTGCAACAGCAACAACTGTCTGGACTGCAAATAACAAGGTTAAACTTAACGATTGCGTTCAGGGAACTACTCCTAACTGGGTTCTTCAGGTTTCTCAGGCTAGTGGAAGTTCTGCAGGTGAATACCAGTGGACCGCAACTGCTGCTTCCGACTGCAAGGGCTTGACCCCGAACTTTGAAAGCCTCGGTACTGCAAACTAAGCATAAAATCACTATTACAGCGTAAAAAAGGCCGCGCCTACGAAGGAGCAGCCTTTTTTGTTTACGTTCTTTCTATTACTGCAAAGTCTGGATTACATTGTTAGTTTTAGTAGAGAGTCTGCCCATGCTCGGAACGAGAATTGCCTAGAACATGTATACGTCTCCACAAGCCTGAAAAAATGAATCTTCGTATGAGGCATTCCAGGAGCCGTCGCAAAAATAAAGCAAAATAGTATAAATAAAAGAGGCATCATCAACATGTGTGGAAGCATTTAGGCAGCCTTGCTAGATGATTCTCTCGATTCCGATTCCCATTCGTAGGCTATCTGTACATCTACA